>JBLHGU010000078.1:0-22184 GCA_047615875.1 Parasphingorhabdus sp. | reverse complement strand
CCTGTTGTAATCCACAAAATACTCGACCACCTGGATAGTAAAGTTGCGGTTTCCAACGCATTTCATTTACCTGACAATCGAGCGCCACCTCAGGCCGACCTCTTTTACTGATTGACCGCAACGGAATGCGGCGTGCTTCAATCACACTGCAGAAGCGCGTTCGCCTTCATTGTGGGGCCAAGGACACTAGTGGTCTATTGACTGAAGAAAATTGCTAGATTCCAAGGTCAGTAAGATGAATCAGAGCCTGTTGATCAACTTTTCGGATCCCATAGTGTGTTTCCCTCTGCTTCTTTATTCCATTAACATAGGCTTTATACTCCCTATACTCAATAATCAGTTTCCTGCTGAGCATATCTATCAGCCGGGTGACTGGAATCAGGGAATGTTGATTTTTAGTCTTGATAGTAACAGTTCCTTCAATTTGCATATTAACTGGGCGTATCAGAACAACCTTTATACTGGTGTACTACATGAAGTTATTTGCGCAAATCAGTAGTGGTCTAATTTGTCTGTGGTTCTCTGTTCTGCTACAGGCTCAGGAAATTCCACCGTTATCCTATTCACTAACTGTCATTGACCCACCTACTGCTGCGCCGGCCCTGGCGCTGCCAAATTTAGATGATGAAATCATTAACCTGAAGGATCTACATGGCAAAGTCATTCTCATTAATTTCTGGGCTAGCTGGTGCCCACCTTGCAAAAGAGAAATGCCTTCATTGGAACGTTTGTCAGAAAAAGTGGCGGATTATCCAATCGAAATTCTAACGGTTAACATTGGCGAAGACTTTGAAACAATTTTTGGTTTTACCGGGTCACTGGAACTGGATGCAACGTTTAATTTTCTAATGGATGAAAAGGCAAGCACTCTCCAGGAATGGGGGGTAAAGGGCCTGCCCACTAGCTACGTCGTGAATAAGACGGGTCAATTGTCATATCGTGCGGTGGGTGGTCGGGAATTCGATCATCCGGACATTATTAGCAAATTGGTCGACCTTACACGAGAGTAATTCCGACCTAATAGCTTGCCTACAGAATATATTCGAAATACTTAATTCTAATGTGGGCAAAGCCTGACAGCATTTTATGAGAGTTACTAACTATCTCCCATAAACTGTTGATAACATGTTTGTCTGAAGAAACTTTGGACGTAGTTTACGTCAGACCACGATACGTTGCGGCAAAAGAAAATCACGGGCAGCCCTATGTATTCAGAGAAATATTAGATGCATATAGAAAGGTAACAGTAGCTTGGCCAGGCTATATCACGTCGGCAACCCAACTTGTTATTTTTCTCAAATACTGACACTAAGTTCGGATTCTTATCTAAGGGAAAGTTTTGTCGCTATTTGTATAGTTACATTCAATTTCGGCATCATAGACTGTGAAATTATATAGTTCCGTAGTTGTAGACAGCTACAATTGATGTGTAGAATCAAGCCAACGTTGCCTATTTCTATGCGGTACTTGGGAGTAGCTACGTGCTACTTGTACGTTTGTACAGATATAATTCACTACAACTATTGTGGTGCCATCTGGAATACCAGACGGGTTATAACTCGTGGAGAATGTAATGTTTAAATTACCTAATAAAAAAACCTTTTTACTGACATCCGCACTATGTGTTGCGGGTCAGTTTGCAATTTTACATACCGAAGCTACACTTGCCGGCCAATTTGATGGCCAAACCCTTCGGGTTGGAACGTGGGGCGGGCGATGGGGCGATTTTCAAAAGAATATTATCGCTCCAAAGATAGAAGCGGAAGGCGGTACGGTAGAATTCGTACTCGGTAGTACTCAGGATAATCTGGCTAAAATTGCCGCTGCAAGAGGCCGGGATACACCAGTTGATGTGCTTGAAATCCTCGATGCCATGTTGCCTCTTTTTGAAGCTCAGGATTTGTTGGAAAAAATTGACCTGTCCAAAGTTCCAAATACTCAGCATCTTCAGGAAGGCTTTTTCGATGACCACAAAGTCGCTACCTGGATTGTTCAGGAAGGCATTTGTTATAACAGTGACAAATTTAAAGAACTTGGATTACCAGCTCCAACTACTTACAGCGATCTTGGCCATCCAAAACTCGAAGGATTAGTCACCGTGCCGGATATAACTTCTGGTGGTGGCATAGCAAACTTCGCTGGTATGGTTTACGCCGCCGGTGGTGATACCAAGAACATCGAGCCAGGTTTGAAACTTGTTCAGGATATGAATGTATTGAAGTTCTGGAAGCGTGCTGGTGAAGCTGTAAATATGCTACAAACTGGCGATGTGGCGGCTGCTGTCTTCTACACCGGTTGGTGCTCTGTAGTACGCAAATCAGGCACGCCGGTAAACGCCGTATTACCGGAAATTGGCGATAGTGGTGCTAAAGGTGTTATGAAAAATGGCTGGATAGGTATCGTTAAAGGTACTAAAGTTCCCGAATTAGCCACCTTCTATATTAATCAGTTTATTAATTTAGATTTTCAGTCCACCTGGGCCCCGGCAATGGGTGTAATACCTGCCAGTCAAGAAGCCATGTCAGCATTTCTTTCCGATCCGGTTGCACAGGAGTTTTGGTTACCCATTGAAGAAAATCTGCATGTTAATTATCACGACGCCGACATTCCAGACTGGACCGATAAATGGACTCGCGCGGTTAGTAAGTAATGCAATAAGCAACAAACAAGCTTATGTCGTATAGGTTTGTTAATTGGAATGTCAGAATGCGGGCGTAATATTATTACGCCCGTACTAGTGTTGAAAGATTGCAGTTTTCGAGTGTTGGTTATTGATTGTAACCAATGCCATCAAGCCTCCAGATAATCCAGCAAACGATTCTGAAAGTAGTGAACGTTCTGTTCCCAAACGGACGAAAATACCGTTACATCAGCAACTGGTGATCGTTTTGCAACCTGTTGTTTAGCGAACACTGCAAAGTCTTGATTACGTACACCATCGTTACCATCGATTGATCGTGACGGGCCAAGCCAACGATCCATAGTGATACTTCGCCCTTCAGCATGCTCATCCGCACTAGCGGCATCCTGATGGAATATTGATGCCAGTTTTACACGCGTTCGCGTGGGTGACAGGGGCTGATAAATAATCGATGAAACGTTATCCCACACCATGGCAATTTCAAGATTAGGCAAAATATAACTTGGTGCGGTAATCCGTTCACTGCCTTCCGGAAAAGGTATTTTCGGCAACCCGGTATGTTTGAAATGATATGGCGGCGCGTTTTCCACTATACGTCGTAACGTCAATACAGATTCAGAACTTAAAGCTGCTGACCATGGCTCGCCGGTTTTCATATCTATGTCATCAGCCAGGCGCTCGAATACGCCATCATGCACCCAGGGATGATGGTAGTTCTCCCAATTATCCGGCGCCAATTTCCAGTTAGCCTCGTATTCCCATTCGATATGTTCAGCATAGGCAAGTTGATCAATCAGTGGTTGATTCATAAACTCCATATACGGTGCCATGTGTTGCTCGATAGGTGGCGCATTGCCGTCCACATTGACAAATATCCAGTGATGCCATACTGCACAGCGCACCGGCACCAGACCTACACCATCCAGCCGTTGATCCGCATTACCCGTAGCGGTGCCATCAAAAAAAGGCGCACGATTAAGCTGCCCATCCAGGCCATAGGTCCAGGCGTGGTAGGGACATCGCACATGTTTAAGCTGCTTACAGGCTGTCGGCAAGACCATCATGCCACGATGGCGACAGGCGTTATGAAACGCTTGAATCTCGCCGTTAGAGTCTCGTAGTAGCAACAGCGGTAAATCCGCGACCTCAACTGGCATCGCGTCACCAACGTCTGGCAATTCTCCAGTAAAGGCCACAGCCATCCAGGATCGTCGGAAAAATTTCTGTTGTTCGAGATTAAAAAACTCATCGCTAGTGTAAGCCAGCGAGGGAAGACCATTTGCCTCTGCCAGCGGTCTTCGTACCGCAGCCACCCTCTCTTTGCCAAGAATAACAGAAGCTGTTTTATTCATCGGGATACCTCAATATATTTATATCGATCTAGCGAAATGCTTAGGAAAAGTGTAGCATTTATCTTATCCCCAGACCAAGTAGGGCGTCGAACAGGTTTAGTCATTATGCATAAGGCATTTCATCATTTACGACCTGTCATGTCGTTCAGTAGAAATTATCTACAACATCTTCACTGTGATTCTTGGCGTTCGCTTTCAACACTGTACAATCACTCATCGCTGTACAACTATCCGATATCGATAACATCTGGACCCGTATTATGAGAGCCCGTTGGGAACTAATATTAATTCCGCCATTGATCATTAGTTTTGTTCTCATGGCGGCATCGCAAATAATATTTTTGCGCAGTAGCTTCTACGCCGACCTTGGTTATGGTCGGTCTGGAACAGAATTCGAATTTGTAAACTATATTAAGTTCTTCGGTGACTCGTTCTATTTGAAAGTGTTGTGGGATACCGTGCAGGTATCTTTTCTTGCCATGGTATTTACACTGGCGTTCGCATTTCCTATAGCCTATCTCATTGCCCGAATGCGATCTCGTTGGGGCATGATTCTACTCGCCGGAATTGTGGTCTCAACATTTGTCACAATCGTTATAAAAGTATTCGGCCTGTACATCATGTTTTCGAGAGACGGCATGATTAACCAGACTCTGCTAAGCCTTGGGGTCATAAGCAAACCCTTTACAGTGATTGGCAATCAGGCGGGTGTGGTGATCGGTCTAATGCATTTTACGCTAGGTTTTGGTGTGGTGTTGTTGTTCAGCGTCGTGCAAACAATTCCACGCTCCCTGGAGGAAGCTGCTCAGATATTTGGTGCCAGTCGCTGGAGAGTTTGGTATCGAGTTATTGTGCCGTTATGTTTACCCGGGGTCGTGGCAGGTTCTTTGATGTTATTCAATATGTGCATGGGTGCATTTACCTCTGCGGCCTTACTGGGTGGAGGGCGCGTATACACCCTGCCTGTACTTATTCAACGGGTAGTCATTATGGAGGCTAAATACGGCATGGGTGGTACTTTATCTGCAGTGCTATTGGTGTCGGTATTGTTGATTAATTTGTTGTCCTTATATCTGCTGTTCGGGCTACGTAAACGACGTTTGGTAATTGCATGATGAAACTCAATCAACTACTACGAGTTTTACCTGGTGGGAGTATTCCACTTCGACAATGGCTGTTTTACATCTGGTGTGGCTTTGCCTATGTGTTCTTGCTATCTCCTTTGGTAATCGTTGCCGGCGCATCATTACATCGAGGCTCACGCTACACCGTAGTGCAGTTTCCTCCCACTGATTTATCTTTGTATTGGTATACACAAATACCGGATGCACATTGGCATGCCTTGATGTTGAGTTTTGGGTTGGCATTGCTATCGGCCTTTTGTGCCTGTTGTATCGGAATTCCTGCAGCATTGGGTTTAATACGAAGTCGAATACCGGGTAAGGCGCTGATTTCAGCGATACTACGAGCGCCAATGCAAATTCCAACTATTGTTACTGGACTCGCATTTTTGCAGATGTACTATTTATTTGGAGACATTACCGGGCTATATGTTAACGGCACGTTTACGGGATTATTTCTTGCCCATCTGTTCGTTGGCATTCCATATGTTGTAGGTACGGTTGTTGCCGTACTACAGCGTTTCGACACACGCTTGGAAGAGGCAGCACTTAGTCTCGGCGCGACACGCTGGAGCACATTCCGACGCGTTACACTGCCGGTCATTTTACCCGGTGTTTATGCCGGTGGACTGTACGCATTTATGGTTTCATTTGGCGATGTGCCTATTTCAATGCTGTTGTCCGCGCCGGGATTTGTCACCTACCCGGTTGAACTATTCTATGGGCTAGAAAACGACTTCAATCCTGCGGTGCTAGCCTCATCTACCCTGGTTATTTTTATATCACTGGCCGTAATGCTTGCGATGCAACGTTTGATTGGCCTGGAAAGCTTGTTGCGCTCAGGTGGCAATCGAAATTAAAAACCTCACATACGTAACCTGCCAAACTAGCCGGAGCGTTGGCAGGTTAAGATAAATTAGTTTTCAAGGGCTAGAGTGGGATTTGCACATTCCCCAGTCGTTGGGTTAATTTCATGTTCTCGCTATAATCCACTGGGACGGCAATCAACGCGGGCCCATTTTGCTGAAAGGCTTCGTCAAGCGCTGGTAACAACTGATCTACATGAGTAATTTCTCTGCCCCACATACCAAAAGATGTCGCTAACATAGAAAAATCCGGATTGCTGAATGCCAGATCAGAATGCTTGCCTGAAAAACCTGTTTGTTGTTTCCATTTAATCAGTCCGTATTCGCCATCCACCCAAATCATCGCCACTACGTTTATTCCCAACCGTACGGCAGTTTCTAGCTCCTGTACGTTCATCATGAAACCCGCGTCACCACTAATGGATAAGACTCGACGATCTGGATAAGCAAGTTTCGCCCCCATTGATCCTGGCAACGCAAATCCCATACTACAAAATCCGTTCGAAATCAGGCAGGTGTTGGGATCCTCGCATTGGTAATAGCGAGAAATCCACATCTTGTGGGCGCCAACATCCGATAAAAGAATATCCTGGGCATGCATAAATTCCCGAACATCATTGAGCACCCGTTGCGGCTTTATAGGAAATGCTACGTCGTTCTGTTCGGCCTTGAAATCCGCGGCCATTGCATCCCTAAGTGGCTTTCGACTTTGAATATCAAATACAGGTAGATTCGGTTCAAAGCGTCGGTTTAACTCTTCATTAAGCTGCCAGAGTGCATCAGCCAGATCACTGATTATTTCGACATTTGTTTGATAATCCCGATCAACCTCAGCGGACTTGAAATCGATGTGAATGATTTTCTTTTTATCCTGATTGGTCCGATTCCAGGCTGCCGGAGAATATTCAACGAGATCGTAGCCACAGGAAATCACCAAATCTGCCTCATCAAAGGCCAGATTATTGTAGTCACCGCTGCCAAGCCCCATGGTAAATAAGCAATGTTCGTCACTCATTGGCACCGCACCTTTGCCCATAAATGTATTGACGACACCAATGCCGGTTTTCCTTGCCAACCGCAGTAACTGTTTAGCTGCGCGTTTTCTAATCGCACCGTTGCCGGCTAGCAATATGGGATTTTTGGCCTGACTGATCAGATCAACAGCCTGAGCAATTGCCTTGTGATCAGCGGCGGGGCGGCGGATTTTGCGCACCGCCATAGGACGATCATTTATTTCCTGTTTCGCCACATCTTCAGGTAACTCAATGACTGTAACGCCAGGTTTCTCTTCCTCAGCTAATTTAAACGCCTTGCGTACGACTTCCGTCATACTCTTGGCATCGGTAATCGACTGGGCCCATTTACTAATCGGCTTTAGCATCGCAATAGAGTCCATATTCTGATGGCTTTCCTTATGTAATCTTTTGGTTGAACCCTGACCAATTATGGCAACCACTGGTGCACGATCCATATTGGCATCTGCAAGGCCTGTAACCAGGTTGGTTGCCCCTGGCCCCAATGTTGCCAGGCAAACCCCGGCCTTGCCGGTCAATCGACCATAGGCATCTGCCATGAATGCCGCAGCTTGCTCGTGACGACAGAGCACGAATTCAATGGGGCTGTCCATTAGCGAAATCATGGTATCGGCGTTCTCCTCACCTGGCACACCAAATATTCTCTTGACGCCTTCAGCCTCAAGGCACTTAACAAACAGGTCTGATGCTTTCATTACTTCTCCGGGGTTCTCGAAACTAATGGAATTACCAGTATTTACCTGGCAATTGAATTTTTGATTTAACAATTGGACACGTTTGCATCGCAACAGGTTCCAGCAAATAGGAATTTTGTTCCGCTTCATCACAATCATTGTAGAATGTCAGTTTTTAAACAAGGCCAGTCTATATGTTCGCTGATCAAATTCGCTGTACCAATGACAAGAAACTGCACGAGTCTTTAATGCAGGCACCTGAAGTTATCCAGGTAAACACGGCCATTGAGAAAATGGAGGCCAAAGGACCATCGGGTACTCGGCGCAGATTGTTATCCACCTCGGTTCGCCTAAGCCAGACTATGGCCCCTGATTTGCACAAAATGAAAGATGACTGCATGGATCGCCTGGGCCTGGAGATTCCTCTGGAGCTGTATGCTTATAATAGTCCACAGTTTAATGCTGCCTGCGTTAAGCCTGAAGATGGTCGCCTGTTCATTATGTTCTCTTCAAGTCTGTTGGAAGCCTTCACTGGCAATGAACTCAAGTTTGTAATGGGACATGAGTTAGGTCACCATCTTTATCATCACCACGACATACCGGTTGGATATTTACTTAAGGGTCCCAAACAGCCAGGCCCAAAACTTGCTCTGCAACTGTTTACCTGGTCTCGCTATGCAGAGATTTCCGCCGATCGTGCTGGCGCCCACTGCGCTCAGGATTTTGAAAGCGTAGCGCGCTCATTGTTCCGACTGGCCTCAGGCCTAAGTGACAATGTCGTGAAGTTTTCACTAAAAGAGTTTCTTCGCCAGCTTGATGATATGCAGATTGAAGATGAAGACCCCGCTCAAGGAGCATCTCAAGAAGACTGGTTCTCCACTCACCCATTCAGTCCACTAAGGGTAAAAGCGCTACAACTTTATCATGACTCTGAATACGAGACTAAGTCTGGTATAAGCAGCGCAGATCTTGAGCTCGGCGTACAGGGAGTTATGGGTTTTATGGAACCAAGCTATCTGGAAGGAAGAACGAAATCTGCAGAAATTATGCGCAGACTATTATTCTCTGGTGCCATTGCAGTGGCCAGTGCGGACGGTGAAATTAGCGAGAAGGAAGTTAGCGTCTTTGAATCGTTGTTTGGCGAGGGTGCATTCACAGAGAAATTGAATGTAGACCGAATAAAACAGGACTTACCGGGCCGAATCGAAAATGCGCGAGAAAAAACATCACTTAGCCAACGCATGCAGGTGCTAAGGGACCTCTGTCTAATAGTGAAAGCCGACTCTTCCAGTCAATCAAGGAAGCGACAGGTACTCATCGACATTTGCGAGGCACTCAATGTATTCCCAGTTTTCGTCGAGTCTCAACTTGAAGCCGACCGGGATTTGGATTAAGCACTCGAAAGGCATCATAACACCCAGCATTCATTTAGCCCATGAAGCTGTTTCCTCTGGCCATGTTCTGGCTGCTGGGCATCATTTGGGGCAGTAATTTCATTTACATGAAACTGGCCTCAGAACTCATCTCGCCATTACAAATTGTTTTGCTAAGAGTTTTGTTCGGCCTGCTACCCGTTGCCATTTATGCTTATTGGAAAAGCGCTCTAAAGTGGCAACACTTGAAACACATCGGGCATTTTCTTGTAATGGCATTAATTGGAACAATTGCCTATTACTACGGCTTTGCCAAGGGAACCTCTTTACTTTTATCTAGTGTTTCTGGGGCTCTGAGCGGACTAACGTCTATTACTTCATTTATTATTGCACTGATATTTTTACAGGACGAAAAATCCACATTACAAAAAGCACTTGGAATCGGAATTGGTTTTCTAGGCGTTGTTTTAATTGCCAACCCATTCGGACATAGCCTGACACATACCAGTGTTGAAGGCGTTATCTATAATCTAGTTGGGTCGATCGGTGTTGGCACATCATTTGTCTATGCAAAAAAGTACATTCTGAAGCTGGATATTCCTGTATCGGCAATAATCACTTATCAGCTTGCGCTTAGTTTGATCATTCTAATATTCGTTACTGATCTACAGGGTATCGGAAATATCTGGACTGACAGACACGTCGCTGCTGGTCTGGTGATAGGCCTAGGAATATTGGGAACGGGTCTGGCTTACATTATTTACTACTTTATTATTGAAAACCTGGGCGCAGTTGCTGCATCTTCAGTCACCTATATACCCCCGGTGGTGGCCATTGCTATTGGCGTAATTCTTGTTGGGGAAGATGTAGGTGTACTGGATTATATTGGCACCGGGTTTATATTTCTTGGCGTGACGCTGGTCAACCAGAAAAGCGCTGCGAGTCATTCTGGAGTCCTAAGAGATAAAGCATGATGGGGAATTGAACGTTGAACATTCTAATTATCGATGGCTGGACGAAGGACGGGAATCAAGATCATTATCGAGCCGGTTGCGTGAGACAGACAGAGGTTTTTGAAGCGCTGATCAAAGATACATTACCAGGTTCCAAAATTCATACTATATGCACCGACCGACCCGAATCTTCGAGTGCTGTTGGACTTGATGTTTACGATGCGGCAGTTTGGACTGGAGGTGGTGGAAATATTTATCTTAACAATGCCTTCAATCGTGAGCAACTGGCTTTATGTGAACGTGTGTTGGCCAAGGTGCCCTATTTCTGGGGTAGCTGCTGGGGATTACAGGTAGTTGTTACCGTATTTGGCGGGCTTGTCACTAAAGCCCTCGTTCCTGAAATAGGTATTGCGCGTAAAATTGTAAGGTGTCCTACAACAATTTCGCATGACCTGTTTCAGGGTAAGCCCAACACATTTGATGCTCCTGCCCATCATGCCGACGAGGTGTCTCGATTACCCTCTGGATTTGAAATCCTTGCTGAGAATGACGTAACAATGCAAGTGATAGAGTCTGTGGATAGAAAGATATTTTGCACGCAATACCACCCAGAGCTAGGTTATGACTACTTAAGAAAATTGCTGGAGTATTGGAGACCGAATTACACCAAACTGTTCACAGAAATCGAATTGCAGCAGTTACTACAAGATTTGACAACGAAAGAACACAAAGAAGGCAGTCTCCGAAAGATCGAATTACAAAACTGGCTTAAACTAACCGCTCAAAATATCGCGTTCACGGGTTGCGGTAAAGCTTAATCCAAGCGCCTACTGCGCTTGTTGAGCATTAGCGTGAGTTTGGCCACTATTGACAATATTGCGTAATCACAATTATTGGAACGCTCAGTGGTTAGATCGTTTAAGATTAAGACGTACTAATTTTAATTATCTACGCCCGGGTATTTTCATGCAACTTAGTCCACAAGAACTTGAACAATTTGATCAACAAGGGTATTTGTTTTTTCCTGCCAAATTTAGCTCAGAAGAGGCCCAGCAACTAAAACAGGCTGCAACAGATGTTTATGCTCTGGAACGAAAGGAGGTCTGGCGAGAAAGCAATGGTATAGCCCGCACCGCGTTTGCAGCCCATACCTATAATGACACATTCAGAAAGCTGGGTGCACATCCGCGCTTGATTGATCCTGTTATGCAATTGGTCGATGGTCCAGTGTACATGCACCAATACAAGGTCAATGCAAAAGCGGCTTTTGATGGCGATGTGTGGCAATGGCATCAAGACTATGGAACCTGGCGAAGGGATGATGATATGCCGGAGCCTAGAGCTATGAACATTGCGGTGTTTATTGATGACGTTACTGCGGCAAATGGACCACTTCTTTTCCTGCCGGGCAGCCACAAGTTTGGTGTACTGGAAGCGGGCCATGACCTTTCTACAACCAGTTATCCATTGTGGACGCTGGATCGTGCAACCGTGACCAAACTGGCAGAGCAAGGCGGCTGTGTTGCACCAACCGGGCCGGCAGGAAGCATGCTGCTGTTCTCTTCGCTATTGGTTCATGCCAGCCCAGCAAACATTAGCCCCATGGATCGAACCATCGTTTATCTGTCGTTATGCCATGTAGATAACCATATTCGCCAATTCAAACGGGCTGAATGGATTGCTCATCGTGATTTCACCGCTATATCGCCATTAGCTGATGACTGTTTATCAGTTTAGTTAGTCAGAATTCCTGGCAATATAAATGCCACTAGCAACGATTAAGGTGCCGCCAAGTAAAGTCTCCATAGATGGTAATTCATTCCAGAAGATGAAACCAAATATCCCGCCCCAAATCAGCGCGGTATACTCCCATGGTGCCAGAACGGACACTGGCGCCTGACGATAGGCATGTGCAAGGAGGAGAAAGGCGATACATACCGCGGCACCAGCCATAGCCAACAAACCCACATCCTGTACGCGAAGTTCAGTCCAGAAATCAGATGTAGAAACTAGATCTTCCGCCAGAAATAAGGGATAAATATATTCTAAAAGTGGAATGCTCAGACCAGCAAGTACTGCATACATAATTGAGGTGTAAAGCGCTGTGGTGACGCCTTTATCAGATTCACCAAGTATTCTGGTAACAACGATAGACCCAGCATAAAGTATCGCCGCTCCCATAGCGAATACTGCGATTGACTGATCGAACCCCTGCCCCTGAGGTCGTATCATTAACAGAGCGCCAGTAAATCCCAAACTTACTGCAGCCCAATGTTTCAGACTAATCTTTTCTTTCAGTATGGGCCCGGACAAAGCCACGGCAATTAGTGGGGCAGAAAAAAAGATTGTCACGAGATCTAGTATCGGCATACTTTTAAGCGCGATGTAATAACAGCTAAATGACAGGAACTGCAATGATCCACGAAGTATTTGCAGCCCCTTTTTTGTTGAACCCAAGACAGTTTTATCTGCAATGAGTGGTAACAATAGGCAAAGTATCAACAAAGCAAAAAAACTTCGCACAAACATAAGCTGAGCCACCGTATAGTGCTCGCTCAAGCTTTTCATAATGATATCTTGAGAGAGAACCGCTCCCAGCCCGAAGCTCACCCCAAGGACGCCAACAACTTTTTGTTTATTCATTGTCAGGGGATATTCTTAAATAAGCCTAGTATTGAAAGTAAAATAAATACTTTTCATGAATTTTTACGCATGACCATCGTGTAGCTCATTGGCAGGCCTATTTTTGAATTCTCTACATTCCACCAGGCATTTGAAATATGCTGAGGAAACTCTTCGAAGTGTTCGATTATCAGGCCAGCATTGATGCCGGCCATTATAATTTCTGACATCGTATAGGAGAAAGACGTTACTGGTTTCGCATCATATTTCTCTCCACCGTAGTAATCGAGCCCACCGGTATCTACATAGGGTTCCTTATTGAAGTAGGAAAATTCCCAGTTAAGCGGAGCGCCCACTTCGCCTGGCTCTATCATATCCAATATTGGATGTTGCTCGTATATAAAAAGCGATCCGCCTGGCTTGATTAATTTCGCTACAACGGAAAAAAATTCTGTGAGATCCGGCATCCAGCTTATAACGCCAATGGTAATGGTCACGAGATCGAAAGACGAGGAATACTTATCTGAAATATCGTAGATATCTGTGCAAACAAACTCCACATCCAGACCTGTAACCTTCGCTAGCTCTTCCGCCTGTTTAATGAAGCACTCAGCACTATCAAAACCCACACATCTCGCCGCCCCCAATTTCTTTACTGAAAGAAGTTCCCGGCCATTATTACAGCAGATTTGCGCCACATCCTTAGCCACTACATTTATTGCGTTTAGTTGTTCAGTTGCAATTTCATCAAGAGCGCCAAAGTCCTTCTGATAGTAAGAATCAACCAGTTCTTGTTGATTATGTTTGCTATGAATCGGAGCAACTTGCTCCCACGCCTCTTTGTTCGCGGCAGTTATTTTCTTTATATATTCTTTACTGGTCATAGCATTACTCCCAGAAATGGAATATGTCATTTATCGAAGAGAACATTTTCCAGCCGGTTATTTATCTCTTTCCAATAGATAACTTATTGACTATATAGGCATACAGCCCAACTAATTTAATGGCCTCTAGAGAACCAATAATTCTAGCCAGAAAAGGACTGTGAGCCCGCATCAGATATTTAATCCACTGATAGCGATTACTGGACAATTCATAAGTAAAATTCTGTTTATTGGAATTGGTGAACCGTCCCTTATAGCCATCATCTCCAACTGAAAAATCAAATTCATCAAAGTCTTTTTCGAATGTATACAAAAACAGTTCTTTTAACAAAATCATGCCTGGCGACCGAGTCGCCCATGCGACATTGTAGGTTGGCTTGTAGTAGATAAGCTTGTGGTTGAATTGAAAACCAAAATGATAAGCCAAAACAGAACCACCGCCTTCCACCACACTGAACAACAACCACCCTCTTGGGCCCAGTGTATCCACAAGTCTCCGGTAAATTTCGCGATTCTCTTCGAACCTGAATAAACTAGGGCTTTCACTACCCGACCAGCGGGTAACATGTTGCTCGAAGAATGCATCTAACAATGGATGAATTTCTGCCGGGTTCAGCAGATGTCGCACTTGATAGTCGCCCAGATTTAAAAAATAGTTTCGCTGCGGCTTAAGACTTTTCATGCGTGTTGCACGACTCTCGTTGCCATCATAAACAAGAGAAGAAGAAGGATTAGTCGCACGCTTTATGGGATAACAGCGCTTTTCATGCCTGAGCTTTTTAATCATCTCGAGGCTATTGCTGCTCTCAGGAATAGAATCCAGCCAAACTGAATGCCCAGCCGAGGCTTCCCATACAGCCAATAGCAATGCCCTTGCGACAACCGCGCTTCCGTCCTTACAAACTAGATCAGAATAATCACCGCGATAGCTTGTGATCAGTCGGACACCCCCACCCCTGCTATTGGGAACTAACATAAAGGGCGCTACACCGACCATTTGATCTTCCTGCCAGCAAGTAAGCAGTATCAGTTCGCAATCTTTCTGGTAACTCGCCCAACACGCATCACAATACTCTGGGGACATAAAGACTAGTGGCTCTTGCATGGAATCCAGCAACCCGTTCCACTCTAGCCAATCAATATCCTGTAAAGAAGATTCCCGGCGAATCGTCAACCCAGACATCTTAGGATTCGATCAGAACGCACAACTGTCGGTGCAGGTCAGTAGAAATTTGAATTCCATTACTCTCAGCTAGCTTGCGGGCCTGCAATCGACTATCGCCTGGTAAGCGTGTTCCTGGCTGAGCAATAACTGAGTTCACCAACAATTCCAGGCGTTGAGGAAAACTACCAGCAGAGAAAAACTCGGGATCAAGACCCATCATCATCTGCCCTACGCCTGGTGGGTTACCTTCAGCATCAAAAAACGAACTGGCTTCAAAGCCGTAATTAGCGCCGGTTAAAGCCGCTGCCAATATTTCCACCATCATGACTAAGGCGGCTCCTTTGGCATCGCCCATGGGCAGCATCGTGCCTTGTAAGGCATCCTCTGCACTGGTAGTGGGTTGTCCTGCTGCATCGAGAGCCCAGCCTTCCTCAATTGGCTGACCTTTTTGCACCGCAACCATGATCTTGCCCCGCGCAACTTTACTCAGACTGAGATCAATCACTAAAGGTGCAGCAAATTGTCTTGGTGCAGCGAATGCCACCGGGTTGGTACCAAACAAGGCCGCGTTGCCACCCCATGGCGCAATGGCCTTGGGGCTATTACCAAACACCATAGCCACAAGCCCTTGTCTGGCCAACTGTTCAACATGATAACCAGCCTGGCCAAAGTGATGAGAGTTGTAAATGGCAGCACAAGCAATGCCACATATCGGAGCTAACGAGGCAATCTCTGATCTGGCCAGATCAAAGGCCGGGAATGCAAAACCGGATTGCGCATTGATGCGAACGGCCGCGGATTTGCGAGAGTCGACACTGGCAATAGCCTGACCATTAACTTTACCGCTTCGGGCTTGCGCGGCATAACTGGTCAGACGGGATAAGCCATGGCCACGTTGCCCATCCACTTCAGCATTGACCAGTGCTTTGGCAACTGACAACGCTGCATCGTTGGCAGTGTTGGCATGAATTAACACAGATACCGCTAAATCAATGGCAGAGTCGATGGTTAGCTGTACAGTGGTCATTAATGCACGATAGTAGTGAGGAGGCTACGAATGCAGCCTCCCTATTTAGTCGTGGATCAGGCGCTTTCGTACAATCGGGTTAAGACAAACTCCCGATGGCCCAAAGCTTCTGCAGCAGTGAAACGACCATTAGAGGTTCGCAGCATCATTTCCAGCAGCGCATCACCAGCTTCATCTTGACTCATTTCCTTGCGCAACATTCCGGATACATCCACATCGACGTGCTCGCCCATGGTTCGTACGGTACGTGGGTTAGCGCAGATTTTTATGACTGGAATGATTGGATTGCCAATTATGTTGCCTTGGCCGGTAGGGAATAAATGCACGACATAGCCTGACGCAGCACATAGTGTCACCATCTCAGCCGCAGCAGATGAAGAATCCATAAACCACAAACCCGGTCCTGTAGGTTCCTCCGCCTTATCCAGAACGCCATCAACCAGGCACTTCTTACCAATCTTGGTAATGTTGCCGAGGGCCTTCTCTTCGATAGTGGTCAAGCCACCAGCGATGTTACCTTTGGTTGGTTGAGATTCGGACAGATCATCAGTCTTATGACGATTAATCATGTCCTGATAGCGATTAAACATAAACATAAAACGCTCACGCACTTCGTCATTTCGACAACGCGCTGCGATCAAATGTTCACCACCGGTAACTTCGGAAGTCTCACCGAATAATAAGGTGACCTTCTCGTCATACATTTTATCGAATGCATTACCTACGGTTGGATTGGCACCACATCCAGAGGTGGTATCAGACTCTCCGCATTTGGTAGAAACCCATAGATCAGACAAAGGCGCTTCTTCACGTTGTTTTTCGGAAGCCCAATGCACATATTCTTTTGCTACCTGAGAGACAAGCTTGGTTGTTTCGATATCGCCATGTAATTCGATACCAAAGCCGGTAACCGGCTTGCCAGTAGCAGCAATTCCATCAACAATACGTTTGGTCCAGCCATCTTCAATACCTACTACTACAACAGCGGCAACATTGGGGTTAGAACCAGTGCCAATTAGAGTTCGAAAATGCAGGTCCAGATCCGCACCAAACTGTAGACGTCCATAGGGATGCGGTATCGCCATGGTGCCTTTGATATTATTCGCAACAGATTCACAAACTGCATTAGACAGATCATCAACCGGCAGAATAATTACATGATTGCGAACACCCACACGGTTATTTTCGCGCCGGTAGCCATGAAAGCTGGCCGTACTTAAATCAATAGACATATTTCTCTCCGTTCTCGCTGCCAGGGTTACCAGCGTTTGGTCTTTATATTGTGTACGTGGGCGTGCTCGCCCAACGCGATGTCGGCGACAACACGACCGATATCAACGCCATACTTTATAACTGTATCGCCGTCAGCGAGTTCAGTAATTGCCAGTTTGTGACCAATGGGAATATCGCTGGCAGACTTAAAGGTAATCTCTTTGTCCTGGTCCATTACCCATCCAGTCAATTCGTCTCCTGTGCTAACGCCTTCTACTACAATAACTCCGACAGAATCGCCTTCGTCGTGTACTACAAAATGAATCATATTCTTTTCCACCTGTGGTTTGGCGGCCAATTGCCGAAGCGGGACTATACTAGAGCATTCCTACAATCTCCACAGTCTTCGACCTCAGGCTGTGGCGGTTGCATGCATCAAAATCACTCCGGCGGCCACCATCAGCACTGACGCCACCCTAATCAGGGTAAAGCGTTCTTTGAGGATAATTACACCTATTAACGCGGCAATGATTACACTGGTTTCTCGTAGTGCGGAGATCATACCCATCGCCCCCATAGTCATTGCGTATATGATCAAGCCATAAGCCAGTAGCGAAAACACACCCCCTGTCATGCAGTACCGCCAGTGACTGGCAAAATAGCGTGGTAGCGTTGCGCCACGTCGATACAAGGTGTACAGAATAATTGGCCAACCGTCTATGAATGCTAGCCAACTGATGTAGCTGAGTACATTTCCCGCCAGACGGCCACCTAGACCATCAGTTACCGAATAAGCTGCAATCCACAAACTGGTGATGAGAGCGGCCGATACGGCATGGTTGCCTTTTCCAAACGGCCAGCCTCTTTCGAATGACAAACTTACAATACCAAAGGAAGCTAAGAGTATTCCACAAACTGCCAGACTACCCATATTCTCACCAGCAAACAGATAGCCACCGAATGTGATAAGTAAAGGCGCACTGCCGCGGGCAAGAGGATATACCTGAACGAGGTCCCCCTTACTATAGGCATTCAGCAGGTAAAAGTAATAGCCCGTATGAAAAATCGCCGACGCGATCAAATAGGGCCATGCCTCTGGCGCGGGCAGAGGTAACAGGATGACACCAATCGCCCCGACTATTACTCCGGTGAAATTAACACAGGCGAGAACAACTAACCGGTCTCCGCCGGCTTTAACCAGTGCGTTCCAGGCGGCATGTAAGCATGCCGCCAGTAACACTAAAAATATTAGACCGGTTTGAGACAGAATTTATTTGATCTCGATCAATTCGATTTCGAAAATCAAAGTCTCATTAGGACCGATCAGACCACCTGCCCCATTAGCTCCATAGGCCAGTGTAGATGGTATAAATACCTTCCATTTCGCACCTTTATTCATCAATTGAAGTGCTTCCTGCCATCCCGGAATTATACCACCCAGAGAAAAGGTCGCTGGAGTACCACGTTTGATGGAACTATCAAACTCTGTTCCATCCAATAACGTTCCGGCGTAGTCAACTACGACGGTGTCACTGGTACTTGGCGAAACACCTTCGCCTGCTGTGAGCACCATATACTGCAATCCGCTGTCGGTGGTAATCACCCCGTCTTTTTTACCATTTTCAGCCAGGAATGCCTCACCCAAAGCCAGGGCATTCGCACCTTTGGCTTTTGCATCAGCTGCAGCTGCTTCTTCTTTAACCTTTACTTTTTCCTGCTCGGCTTGAAGAATGGTTGAAACCTCATCCTGACTCAACAGTGGCGTCGCGCCCAAAAGTGCGTCGCTAATCGCTCGCGCCACAACATCTAAACTGGCATCTGCACCACCAAACTGTCCTAAAATTTGGGAACCAATAGCAAACCCCATAGAATAACTAAACTTTTGCTCATCACTTTCAAGCTTCATCTCATCGGCAAAAGGAGCCGACACCAGTGTAAGCAAACAACTTCCCACCAAAACCTGGCGTAATCGGATGGACATTAAAAATCTCCTGAATTGTGGCGGGTAGTAAGAAAATATAAACAGGAGAAATGACCCACCGTCTCGTTCTCCAACTTGCAATCTTCAACTGATATTTGGCAATTCATTTCGAATCCGAAGATTATCGCCAAATATCAATCAAGAATTATTTATTTAAGACGTAACGGGCGCACCAAATTCCAAAGAAGGCGCCAGGCCCTGAACCTCTATCGTGCAATGAACAACCTGAGGACATCGAGATCTAATCTCGACTTCTAGTTCATCAATCAGACGCTCAGTTTGTTCCAGGGTTGCCTGAACCATGCTGCGGCTATGCACATAGTTTAAAACTTCAGTGTCATACCTGCGATTACCTGGCAATACATCAAGGTATGCAGCTTCAATTTCTGTCACTCGGATACGCACTGCGCTCATCAGCACTTCTTCCCGGATCTCGATTTCCGCGACCAGTACAGTATGATTTTCGTCTACAACAAGGGAACGCAAATCATGGAACCGTTCTATCTCAGCGTGAGATTTTACCACGTCACGAAAAACCATCTCGGCTTCCTTATCACGAATTGCTGTCAGATAACGCATGTTAATCCAACCGAGAATTATGGCGACAATGGCGAGCAACAAGGCAATGACAACAGAAAAACCGATATCCCAGATAGCGTTACCCGTTAGCCTACTCATGCCAATTCCAATGGCGGCGAGAATTACACCTAGCACAGCAACAGAGTCTTCCAGAAGCACAGCTAACAGAGTCGGGTCGTCAGCCTGTTTCATATACTCCAGTAGATCTTGCTCGCCTTCGGCATGCATACGCGACAATACTTCACGGGCAGCAACTAACAAGACATAGGCTTCAATGACTAATGCCACTAACAAAACAATCGCTGATACCCAGATAGGATCAACTGAATAGCCAATAATTGATATCTTCGACGGCAATACAGAATCACCCAGGGCATGGTAACTGTGCCAGGCGTGGGAGAGACCTAATCCTGAGCCTATAGAAAACAGACCTATCGCACTCCATAAATTCCACAGATACTTTTTCTGGCCGTGACCGAATGCATAGGTCTGATCAGCCGGTTTACCACCCTGCTGCAATCCCATAAAGAGAAAAATCTGATTTACCGTATCCATCAGGCTATGCACTGCTTCATTCATCATTGAGGCAGAGAAAGTCAGTTGAGCAGCGCCGAACTTGAGGATTGTGACGATGGTGTTACCCGTGATCGCCAATAAGACTGCGCCTTTGGAACCCGATGCCATAGATGAAAAAATGTGGTTGATCTGAAGAGGACCGAAGTATAGTAGATACTCCAGATACCAGCTATCCGGAAAATAGCCTATTCCGTCGCATCAAGTCTTAAATTGCCGCCATATTGCTGTGCAATAGATGGAATTTAGTTAAACTTTCGTATTGTTCATTCTCACTCAGGTAAAACATGGAGTTTCAGAAATTGTGCGCCACCGCTTTTCGTAAACAACCAGTCCATCTGGTTCGGGCGATTCTTTCAGCCAGCCTGCTGAATCTCGTAGCACTGCCAATTACCTACGCCGCTGATTTAATCCCAAATGGGGATTTTGAGACCGGATCCCTTATCGGGTGGAGTGCGGGAGAACGTAAGGATGGAATTTCTGATCTGGTTACAGCCGGCCAATGTTTTTCTGATGAAGACACCACTCACCTGACTCTGATTGGAAATCATGCGGCCATTTTGCGATCAGGTCCAAGTAAAAAACGCAGTTCCGTGGGAATTCTCACATCGGATCCTTTTACTGCTGGCGACGCCATTGTATTTCTGAGCCTGACTGGCGTTCTTGACGGAGTTAGAGTTCACCCAGCCGTGGATTTTGAAGTTCGTCTCTTGAATAATCTTGGCGAAGATTTGACCATGCATAAGTTCAATACCAGTGTGGTTCGATTACACAAGGGCTGTCCCAGTGAACCACGGGACGGCACTTTTTATGCACACTATATAGATACACGTAAGTTTCTCGATCAGGAAATCAAGATTCAATTTCGCCAGAACACCGCTACCGGTCGGTCTCGACCTTTCACGTTAATCGATGAAGTAATTAAATTTGATAAAGGAGAGGGTCAGATTTTCACCAGCAAACCTGCCGCCGTTGCAGCGCTTTCTGAGACCCGCAGTGGCGTTGCACGACTAGATGCATCGCACTCCTTCGATCCCGATAGCGGGCCGGTACCATTAACCTTTAGTTGGCAAATCGATGGCGAGGCGCAGATCCGCAAAGGGCAATTTCCCTGTCTGGCGGATCTGAGCGACGGAGAATATAACGCTACACTTTTTGCTAATGACGGATTTCATGTTAACTCTGATTTTTTGAAATTTCAGATAACCAATAATCCCGAAGCGACTACTGATGGTGAAACTACAGATACAGAAACAGCCAATGATAGCGAGGCAAATCTAATCGTCCTGGAACACAACGGCTGCAGCATCGAAACTGTTGAAACTGAGACCAGTGTAGATGATGGTACTCTGCCAACCGACGGAACTGCTAGCACTGACGGTTCTAATTCAGCCCCAACCCTGGATCTGGACAATGATGACAGCACGACAGGAGGCAATAACTTTTCCACAACCTTCGACATAAGTGTAGGTACAGAGGTCAGTGTGGTAGATAGCGATATAAGTATTGCAGATGCAAATGCTGACAATATGGAAAGTGCCACAGTCTTGCTAAACAGTAACAACAATGAAGATACGCTTTTAGTTGATGAGGGATCGGTGCCCGTAGGCATCACAGTCGCTGCATCGGCTACCACTGTTAGTTTCAGCGGATCAGCAACTACCGACGACTATGAAACGGCTCTGCAAACTGTGTCTTTCGACTCAGACAGTGCTAGTGAAATTACTCGATCAATTTCTATCTCAGTAAACGATGGCACATCTGACAGTAATACAGCATTTTCGTCCATCATTGTCGTTCCATAAATGGAGTCTGAGGCGACTCTTAGACTGGGAATTTTCCTATCTTTGCTGGTTGTTATTATCCTGCTAGAGAAGCTACTACCCCGGCGCAACGATATCTCTCGAAAACGCTGGGCAAGTAACCTCTCTATCGTTGTTATTGACGTTGTAACAGTAAGGGTTCTGCTACCTGCAGGGGCGGTCGGGGCAGCTTTCTTTGCCCAGGTCAATGGTTATGGGCTATTTAACATCTGGCTTACTGATACTACAGCGGGACTGATCGCAGCATTTTTTCTGCTAGATTTAGCGATTTATTTCCAGCACCGCATTTTCCATGCAGTTCCCC
>JBLHGU010000077.1:0-22266 GCA_047615875.1 Parasphingorhabdus sp. | reverse complement strand
CTGATTGATTTCAATCTCAGACATCGAACCACAAAGAATCACCATATTCAGCTTTTCTTCATCCGTCCAGTCTTGAGGCCTTTTTTCAAAAACTATTCCACTGACGGTAGATGCATTCTGATTTGAAACCTGATCAAGTGTCTGGTTCCTGGATTTACAAATCCATTTGCTTAACGTTGAATTACCAACGCCAAGGGATTTAGCCATTTCAGCCAGGCTGATTCCTTCTGCTCGACTGAGTGCCTTCTCCACTGCTTGTATTTTAAATGAATGATTAAATCTTGCTCGCATTCTAAAACCTCTATCTAAATATTAGAGGCGACAACTAGCCTGACACAAGGGGAACGTCACTCAGATTTATATCTGATGACGCCTGAAGAAATAAACGATCCAGCTCCCAGGCTTGGGGGAACAGAGGCAGAGATTATTCGTGCGGAGATGGTGTTCTTCGAAACCTCCAGCGGCGGTGCTGTGTTTTCTACTGGCTCCATAGCATGGTCGGGCAGCCTCTCTCATGATGGATATCAAAATGATATTGCTCGCATATCATCCAACGTAATTAAGCGGTTTCTTGACGATACACCCTTTGATATCGCTCCCGGACAGTAACTCGATAAGTCGGTACTAAGTATTATCGTCGATTTCTTGATCTGGTCATTTCCCGCTTCTAACACATAGGTATCTGACCATTACCCGATTTTCCCCTTTTAATTCAGGGGGAGAAAAGGGAAAAGGGTCAGGTCTTTGATTTTTGATTCAAGCGCTGCTATCATCAAATAATCGAAGACATTAGCAAATAAACAAAGATGGCAAGACCAATCCGACTGGAATTCCCTGGAGCCCTATATCACATCACCTCCAGGGGTGATCGAAGAGAGGATATTGTCGAAGATGACATTGATCGAGAATCATTGATCAAGCTACTCGATCAAGTCTGTGATTTTTACAATTGGCAGTGTCATGCTTATTGCCTGATGGATAATCATTACCATCTATTGATAGAGACTCCGGATAGCAACTTATCCAGAGGTATGCGTCAATTTAACGGAAACTATACTCAGGCGTTTAATCGGAGACATAATCGTGTTGGACACGTCTTTCAGGGCAGGTATAAGGCCATACTGGTTGATAAAGACAGCTATTTGCTTGAAGTGAGCCGGTATATTGTCCTAAACCCGGTTAGAGCCAAAATGGTACGTTCAGTGAGGGACTGGCGATGGAGTAGCTACCGGGCAACGATCGGATTATCACCATCACTTAAATGTATGAGTACGGATTGGCTATTGTCGAATTTCGCAAAAAGGAAATCAAAGGCGATAGAAAAGTATAAGTTATTTGTGCGTGAAGGTATAAAAAGTCCATCCTTGTGGGACGATTTAAAACAGCAAGTATTGTTGGGTTCTGACGAGTTTATCGAACGAATGCAAGAGAAAATAGATCAAGCCAAAGGTTTGTCGGAAGTGCCTATGGCACAACGCAGGCCAAAACCAGCATCAATGAAACATTATGAAAAAATGGCTGCTAACCGAAATATCGCTATTTTTAATGCCTATAAAGGTGGAGGGTATACTCTGAAAGAAATAGGAGATCATTTTAATCTGCACTATTCAACGGTGAGTGGGATTGTTAATAATCATAAGTCAAAAACCTGACCCTACGGATTTCTTACAAGGCTGCTGAAATATATTTGCCAGAAGTATGTAGTCGGATCAGCCTGTCTTATTAAATTTCCTGTTCATGTAAGGACATCTGTTTGAATCTTCCCACTGAATCTAACCTGCAAAATTAGGATAATAGTCTTTCATCATAACGGTGATGAGTGAGAAGCTCATAACCGTTTTCGGTAATCAGGACCTGCTCCTCCAGCTTGGCGCCTTCTTTGCCACCGACTTCTCCAATAAAGGCCTCGACACATAATGTCATGCCAACTTCAAGGATTCCATCATAGGCTGAGTCCCAATCTTCGGGATACATAATTGCAGGGTGTTCATCACAAAGCCCAACACCATGATATTTAACCCCATACTGTAATTTACGATATTTGGGGTCAAGCTGATGACCGCCAAACGTCAACTCTCTAAAGGTGAGACCTGGTTTCAACAATTCCATGTTTTTCATAACATGCTCCCGCGCAACCTGATATAGCGTCTTTTGCTGAGGTGTCGCAGATCCGTCGCCTGCTAGAATAGTCCGTGAGACATCGACACAGTATCCGTACAGACCAATTAAATCTGTATCGTAAGCAACCAGGTCACCCGCTTGAATAATTCTCGGCCCACATTCGGACATCCATGGATTGGTACGTGGCCCTGAGGACAATATTCGCGTTTCTATCCAGTCCCCGCCTCTTTTTATGTTGCCGAAATGCAGATACGCCCATAATTCGTTTTCACTCATACCAGGCTGACAGGCGTTTTCCATCTCCAGCATACTGGCTTCGCAAGCTACGATGGCGCAGCGAATTGCCTTCATTTCATTTTCGTTCTTAATTTCTCGGGCAGTTTCCATCAGTGACATGCCATCCATCACTTCTATGTTCTTTTCATCCAGTGCACGAATACCGTAGGTCTCTGTTCTGTCAACTGCTAATCGTCGATTTCCACCACCATGTAGTTTGATTAATTCATCAATTTGATCGGAAAATTTCTTTGCAAATTCTTCACTTCGATGACCCGCCAGAAAATAGAAAAAACTGGTCATATCACGCACTTCGTCAATCAGCGGGAGATGTGCACTCATATGCTGACAATTATGGAAGTCAAACAATACAACAGGTCCTTCTGTGGCAATAAAACAGCACCGCGCCTGATTATGCGTAACCCATAATTGCATATTGGTACTGTCGGTAGCGTACCGTGTATTCAACGGATCAAACAATAATATCCCAGCATAATCATTTTTACGAAGCTGCTGCCGTACTCGTTCGAGACGATACTGTCTTAAGGCATCCATATCTGGAAAATCCACCCCCAATGCAGCGCATTCTTCGAACGCCATGGGACTCGGGCCGATTTCTATACGGTCATTATCATCGGGGGTATTATCTGGTTTTTTTCGAAAACTACGTCGAAGTGCGCCTGGTTGTCTGTTCATAGAGAATTAACCCAGTTTAGTTATCGCGCGACTATAACAACCCAAATTCACGACTGTCTACGAATTATTATCGACCAACTTCTGCAGAATAAAATAAAGAGAGTCAAGGGGCCAATCATTGATATAACCAGATAATTATTGTGGTTTACCGGCATCGAAGATCTGTTCGTATAAATTTTGAAAACGCTTATTACCATGTAATGAACTGAGGTAGGGCTCGTCAGGCTATATTTCATGGGGAATAGTATTACGCGGCTGTCAGTAAGGTTGCTAACAAATTCGAACATGATGAAAAATCAACTACTCAAGGTTGACGTGGTTCACAAGGTTTAATTGACAGGTTCTATCAATGATTGACCCCTCGATTTATAAAACATCCGTTGTCTGAGCAAATCATAGAGATATGTTTGTTTGGAGGTCGTTGAACAACAGGCAATAAACAGTCTAAGATGCCCACACAGTCCTGGGGTAGGAATCAAACTATCTTGTTAAGCCTTTATTTCAAATCGCTTACTAAAAACGCCAATTTCAGATGGATTTTCCTTTGCCCATTCTGTCCATGCATCATTACTAAATTCTATCATTGTGATTGGCTTGCTAAGTTCATCGAAATCAGCATTGGCGAATTTTGACAACCCGGTGTTATTGGCTGTTTCATAGTTGGCCAATCTATTAGCTAATCGATCTTTCAATTCCTGCTCATGTTTCTCTTTAGCTTTCTTTTCTCTGCCAAATAGACCGAACATTTGTGTCTCCCACGCGTATATATCTGGATTAGTTAATGGGTATAGTTCGAAATTTGGATTTGCACAGGCTTCTCGAATCAGGACGTGATGTGGATCTCACAAATAACGTTATAAATGGAAAAATTCGTTGAGTTTTGCTCAGATTTATCAAGTGAGATTTTACAGGTAGCAGGCAAAAAATGCCCAGCGGTAAGGCTGAAAGTAGCCAAGAATCAACTCCAGGTGGTTTTTAACTCAAATGGTAACTGGAAAACCAGGACCATCGATACTTTTAGAAGTCCGCATGGGGTAGGGTACTAACCACAAATACCAGTCACCTGGACGAGATTTATGTTCCGTATGTTTGGTACAAGGAATATATCGATATTGTTAACGAGGCGCACTCTTTTAGGTCGCTATAGACTCAATCTCATTCTGATAACGTAATGCAATGGGATCCACATTGTTCCGACCGAGGAAGAGACCTTTTTGCGAACATTTTACTATCGCGGTAGCAACTGGTCGGCGTTTCGCTTCATATGCACTTAGAGCTTGATCAACATTCTGGGTTGTGGCGAATGCGTCTCGCAGTGCCAGTGCATCAACAAACGTTTGACTCGCCCCCTGAGCCATATCTGGCATCATTGGGTGGGCCGCATCGCCAATAAGAGTGATACGCCCTTTTGTCCACGTATAAGGAACTCCATCAACGTCGAGAAGCGGACTTTGTACAAGCATGTCTCTCGACGTATTGCTGAGTATTTGTGGAATGGGTGTCTTCGTCCAACTGCTGAAAAAGTCGATGAAGTCTTCAAAACTGTTTGCTCCAGTTACCGATCCAAACCAATACGCCTTTCCTTTTCCAATGGGGATAAAGGATAACCAGCCCCCTGACGCGTAAAATCCTGTTTGGGCAGCAGGATCCACATCGACTTCTTTTAGTTCAATAACTGAACGGAAGCGATAGGCGTAGTGTTCGTTGGGTCGGAAAGTTACTCCTCCAATTAATTGCTCGCGGACTTTAGAATTGATGCCATCGGCGCCGATGATGACATCGGCTTCATAGCTTTCGCCATTGCTGAAATGGCAAATCGCCTTGTCACCTGCATTTTCCACTGAAACTACGTCGTGGTTGAATTTGATCCTCTCTAGACCTACGGCGTCACCTAACATTTGCGCCAGGTCTGGTCGAAAGATTCCGACCGCGGGTGCGCCATATTTCTCCGGCCAGTGGCTAGTATCGCTAGAACATAGCTGCTTCCATTCAGAATCAAACTCAATGTAGCGGTCAAGTTTAATAGCAATGTCATCGTACTGTTCGCGAAGACCCAGGCCATAAATTGCTCGTCCGGCATTTGGCCAAAGATTGAAGCCGGCACCTGTCGTTCTAATGTCGGGCGCTCTTTCGAAAACATCCACTTCGTAGCCCAATGATAACAAACCTATCGCCGCAGAAATTCCGCCCACTCCGGCACCACAAATTCCAATTTTCATTTAGTTTTCCTGTTCAGGGGTCGTTGTGTTGAATAACGAAAGCTTTATAACAAAAATAAAGCTGGGTCAGATCACAAATTTTTCTAACGTTAGCAAATATTGTGATCTGAGTTTTCTATCAGAGTATTAAGGTGGCACTTTTCGTAGCTATGCGGTCGTTACCCTTTATTGTGGAACGGCATTTTATCCCTTGAACATTGGTTCCGCTTGACCAGTGTATCCCTCCCCTTCAATCACAAGCGTTTGTCCCGCTGATGGTGAACAGGATTTTGTACCCGAGACTTCGGTTCCTAATGTTGTTACGTAAATCAGTTCCAGGTTCGGGCGACCGAACATAACGCTTGAGACTACCTGATCTTGAACGGCGACCTTTGCGTTAACTGTCCGTCTGGCGTTAATCGACGAATGCACTGATCGTTCCATTGTGCAGTCCAGAGATAGACTTGTTCATCAATTGTCGCCCCATCCGAATTATGACTTTCTGAAAATGTTGTCCCGGGACCTGGAAGTTCATTTGCACTATACTGCGAAAATTTGATACTGTTGTTGTGTCTTCCGGTTACATACATACATGCACGCTCGGATGCCATCAAAAAATGATCCGTTAAACGTTGAAAATACATTCAGAATTTTTTCGACCCTCAAGTCTTTGGTTAGCCGGAAAGCAGAGCAATCATCTGCGTTGAGAGGCACCATATTCATTTATAACAACAAAATGACTATATCCGATTAGCATTTCAATTGACTCAACTTGAGAGAAAGGGATGCTGATCTGTTTTACTCTAATAAATTGATCAGTCCCTTTTTAACTTTAGCCACTTAATTTCCAAGCACGCCAATCTGTTGATCACCCGCTACGATACTTTCAGCATGTTGGTCTCCAGTGGCACCATAGCCTCCCCAGGGTTTGAACCCCAGAAGTCTTCTACTTTTCAGACTTAATTGATCGGCAACTTCATCTTTCATGCCGTAGGTAAAGTTAAGCATTTGTCGAAACACTGGAGCACCATAGTAAGTGGTTATCCCATATCGCGCTGCATCGCTTGTGTTCAAGTCAGCTGAATGCCAGGTTCGTCCTTCGAATATTACGGCGCTTCCCGCTGAACCCGTAGCATTGATCGTATCATAATCACCATAGGGTTCGGGGTTGGTGCCACTCAAATGACTATCAGGTACTATCCGGGTACCGCCATTTTCAACCGTAAAGTCACTGATCATCCACATTACATTACAAATCACCGGTGGGTTAATGGGTGTACTGGATATCGCCGGCTTACCTTTCCTGACATTACTACGATTAACATCGCCGCAACGTTGATGAGGCTCATGGGGCATTTTCGGTTCTGGTAACCACCACTGATCTTTATGTAAACCCATTTGCCCATTACCGGGGTGAGTGATCGAGGCAGAGAAGTCTGACAGTAAAAAGTCTGGCCCGAGCACGTGCCTGACTATCTCGTGAGCAGTTTCATTTTCAAAAAGTTGTTGAAATATTGTTCCCTTGTTGATCAGCATATAAACCCACTGATTCTTGTCGTCATCAGTTTGAACCTGATCTTGAGTAGTCACTTCCAGATGTTTTTCAGCCTTTGCCTGATTTTCGATTCTGCGACGCATATCCGAAACTACTTCGTGAGGGATCAGATCTCGAACAATGCAGTAACCTGTCCGATCCATCTGTTTTTTGAGATCTGACAGATCGTTTATTTGGTTTGTTGACATAGATATCGGCTCATGTGGTCTATTTGTTTGCTGCCACTATAAATCGATTTAAATATAATTTCGAGAGTTGTTGTCGAGATGGTGTTATCGGTATCATCTTTGAGCCGAAGAATAGAAAAAAAAACGGCACTGATCTATTTTACTCTAATAAAAAAATCAGCCCCCTTTAATCTTTTTGACGCTAAATTTGGCTGCTCACTTCACAGCATCTGCGCTAAGCGGCCAAATACAATAAAGGTGGAGGGTATACTCTGAAAAATAGGGGATCATTTTAAGCTGCACTATTTAACGGTTTGTGGGATTGTTAATAATCACAAATCAATGGACGACCCCTTAGCTTCTTTTGTTCCTCGATCATGAACGACTTTGTAGATTATTTCAGGCTCATCCCATATTGGAGAAGACTAAGAGTTGATCGTAAGTCTAGAAAAATGTTATGCAACAACATTCCATGTTTCTTTTGAAAAGCCGTCATTCGCCGCATTGTCGAAAGCAGTAGGTATGGGCTCTTTCTGTAAATTTGCTGGGCCGAACATGAATGGCTGCTTTCGCCTTAGCGTATTATTCTGTCCCCTACCGGAACAGGCCCCTTGAGGATCGTATCTGCTGGTGGAAGAAATGATCAAAAAATAATTCGAATCAATGATAGTTTGTTAACGTTAGCATACATTTTCGTACCGTTAGACTTCAAACCACTGGACTAAATGGTAAATTGTGTTCAGTTTTATAGGCTGCTCAAAAGATAGAGGGCGTTTGAACGTAAATGACTGTAGGCATAAGCAGAAAAAATTAATCTAGCGATTGAGATGTATTTTCTACTACAGAGCAAAGAGGATGTTTTACCCAGCTAGTTTGAAATAACCCGATAGAGCTCAAATTGCTAACATGTGCGGTGGTTGAGCGCATCTGGTCTTTGCATCTCTCATAATAATTTCAATTGTTTGATTGCACCCACTGATCGGGTAGTTCGTCATTCAGTGATGCTTTGACCTGTCGAGCGATATCATGGCCCTCGCGCCAGCATTTCCCGGCTGTTTTTAGTGGATAGCATAAATTGCCGCTGGCGAAGTAATTGATATTTGAGCAACGCCCATAGTCATCAACCAATGGACTGTTGCTGTCGTTATCGATTGCTAAGCCAGCCATTTTCGCCAGACTCGATTCGCCGATGAATTTCCCGGTAAAAATAACGCCGTCACATTTGAGCGTAAGGCAATCACCGGAGGATCCTTTTATCTTTACTGACTGTACCTTGTTATTACCTTTAATGGACTCTAGCGACGTGTTGGTCAGTAGCGACGTTCCCAATACGCGTGGAAGTAGCCCAGCTATTTGCCACCAGCTTATGACGGATTCCGCTTCAATCATTGCCACCGGTTTAATGCCCGCATGCCGACAGCTGAGAAATGCTGAGAAGGAGACCATTTCACTGCCGATGATGACTGGTTGTTTAAATGGTATTTGTTGCTTCAGATAAATCATCGATTGCAAGGCACCAGTGGTCATTACCCCTTGTGGTCGTGTACCTGACACCAGTCGGGCTGAACGCGGTTTTTCACGTGCACCGGTGCAGATGACCACTCTGTCTGCCTCCAGTTGTTGCCGACCTTCGTGGGTCGATAAGCTGAGTCCCCCAGACTGTCCCAATTCGGTCACTGTGGTATCCATGCGTATTTCAACGCCTGCTTCTTCAGCTTTTCGGGTTAACCGCCGGGTGTATTCAGCGCCACCTAAAACTCGATTAAATTCGCGCATGCCGAAAGGTGAATGCCCACAGTGACGGGGAATGCCGCCAGCCGTGGCTTCACGTTCTAGTAGCGTGACATTATCCACTCCTAGTACTTTTAATTCGGTGGCGATCGACAGCCCAGCAGGGCCCGCGCCAACGATCGCGACCTGGCAATGTGCCGCCTTCATTTGATCGGCTCGCTGAGTGGTATCTGCAGGCGATTGGCGCACAGTTCGCTGAGTTCAGCCGTGCAATAAAACCCCTGGCAACGACCCATGGTGACGCGCGTGCGCCGTTTTAGTCCGGCCAGGCTTTTCGCTGCCAGAGGACCGCTAAGTGCCTGCTCGATTTCGTGGCGAGTAACTAGTTCACAGTGGCAGACAATGCCGCCATTACCGGGTTTGCTCCAGTTGCGTTCGAGACTTTCGGCAAGTGGCAGTACATCGGGGAAAATAATATTGTCGATTCGAGTGTGGTTGTTGCCCATTGCCTGGTACAAGCCGAATACATGATTGGCGATACCGAGTGCCCCGCTTAAACCTGTTGAACGAATGCCGCCGACACTGATGTAGTTTTGTTCCGCGAATGGCTGGATACAGTAATCCTTGAACTCGCTCGCAGGACGAATCCCGGCATAGCTTGCGGTAACGTTATGATTTGCGAGTTCCGGAATGATTTCGACACCTTTGTCGTACAGCTTCTGCAGAATATCCGAGTCTACCGAGGCATCGTCGCGACTTTCCTGTTCCTCCGCGGTCGGTCCGACCAGGAGGTTGCCAAAGATAGTTCGGCACACCACGATACCCTTGGTTTTGTCATTCGGGACCGGCAGAATAATTGAATCAATGAGGTAACTTGCGGACTTATCGAAAATCAGGAACTGACCTTTGCGCGGGCGTATCTTAAAAGTGGATTGCCCCAGCAATTTCTGATCCAGTAGATCACCGTATAACCCAGCGCAATTGATGATGTATCTGCTACTTATCTTTCCCTGGCTTGTCTCAATCTGCCAAAGGTCATCAGCAAAGTGACCATCGATAACCTCAGTATTACGTTGCAGCGCCGCGCCGTTGTCGATGGCCTGCAGCAAATAGGTGTAGGGGGTCGTCCAGGGATCGATGACAAACTCACGCGGTACTTCGACCGCGGCAAATGCGTTTTTGGATAACTCGGGCTCTTTGACCCGCAATTGCCTGCCGCTGAGTTGTTGCACATCATGCACGTTGTTGGCCCTGGCTTTGTCCACAATACCGTCAAGCAGTTCGACCTCTGTTTTATTCCAGGCGACTACCAAAGCTCCGCTTTTAAGTACAGGTAGATTCAGTTCAGCCTTGATTTGCAAGTATTCTTCATAGCCGGTACGAATGCAATCCTGCTCAAGTGAACCCGGTTCAGCATCAAACCCTGTATGCAAAATTGCACTATTGCCTTTGCTTGCACCGTCGAGAATATCGGTGGCTTTCTCCAGCACTAATACGTCGGCACCTTCCAGTGTGAAGCGGCGCGCCATTGCGCACCCCACCACGCCGCTGCCAACTACGACGATGTCGAAGTGCCGGTCGGAAAGTTTATCCCCAGTGAAGTAATTTGGCATCACATCTATCTGTTGTCTTTATAACAGCTAGCCGAAATACTCAATCCCCGAGTACCTGGTAGTGATACGGAGATCAATTCAGGTATGACGAAACAGGGTTGCAGTATGTTACTCGGCGCAAACAACACGGACCTTCGTCTTCTCAAGTAGCTGTTCCATTTTGGGATGTCGTTTTTCGGTAATAATAATATCGATATCCTCTAGCGCAGTTCCGCAAATCCGAGCTTTTGAATCAATTTTTGCATGATTAATTAGTGCCATGGTACGAGTGGACTTGAGCGACATTTTTTTTGCCAATGCCGCATCAACCGCATGACTGTAGCACATGCCAACGCTCAGACTCAGCGCGTCACAGGAGGTGATAGCTAGATCAGCGTTGATTTGATCGACCATGGCCTCGGCAAAATAACCACCGGTGGCATGGGATGTCTGGCGCACAAACCCTCCCAACAGGCAGACCGTTATTTTTGGGTTACTGACTAGAATTTCCGAAATATTAACAGCAGGTGTTGCAATGAAGAGTTCTATATCGGTTAGTGCAATATCCCTGGCTAATGCGAGCACGGTTGATCCATCACCCAAGAAAAGCGTATTACCCGGTGTGATGAAATCTAGGGCTACGCGGGCAATCGCCTGTTTTTCTTTTACAAATTTATGTGCTCGCACCGCAAGCGCTTCTTCGGCCGGTCTCATCGAAGGTACCGAGGCGCCACCATACCCACGGCTGACTTTGCCTTCCTGGGCCAGTACAGACAGATCTCGGCGGATGGTCGCAGGTGACGCGTCCAGAAGTTCGCACAGCTCGTTGACCGAGACTTCGCCGTGCTCGGCAATTTCGCGACGCAGAGCGCGGCGTCTGGCAATTGGGTTTCGTTTAGTTGAGCTCATTCTTATTCTCAGTTATCTGTTGGGCGTCTTCGGCATATTTGTATTCAGAGCGTCAGAATGGCAAATCTAGGGTAAATTTCCTATTAAGACCAATAATAATCGAATCCCCGTGGACTCACGGTTGCTGGTAATTAAACAATCTTCAAGATGGAAATCCTTACCCCAAAAAGGCACTGCTCGAATACGCAATGTAATCGAATATAATCATTATACGATCAAATAACAATCATATGTGATGAATTATGGTTTGAAATAAGAGCAAAATGATCGTTGTACGATCTATTTTGTTCATGCTAGACTCGAATTGAGTTCAGCTCCACCGCTTTCCCGTTACTCATTACGACTATCTGGAATTACCTCCTGATCAATAACTAATACGGAGAATCAAATGCCACATCAACACGATCTGCCGACAGGCAGAATCAGGCGCGCCGCTTTACTGGGTGCGTTAATGTTTACCCCAGTTTTGCTACCCGGCCTCGCGTTTGCTGCTAACTGCCCTAGCGTTAGCGATCCACTGGGTATTAAAACCTCGGTGCCACAGCAGCTAGATTTAGCAGATTATGAAAAACAAATCGGGAAAAAGTTAGTTCTCCTCGGTAATCCATTGTTTGCCGACCAGGTCAAATCGGGTAAGTTGCCGAAAGTTGATATGCGTGTCCCACAAGAGGCCCTCGTCTCTTTACCCTATGTGGAATGCGGTAAATATGGCGGCATGTTGCGTGGCATATCGAAGGCGCTCGAGTCGGGTACCTCTGAAATTCTGAGTTGGCGCCAGGTCAATCTGGTACGCATCAGTGATGATTTACAAACACTGGTACCGAATGTAGCCAAGTCGTGGGAGTGGAGTGATGATTTTAGTTCGATCACGATTTCTCTGCGCAAGGGGCACAAATGGTCCGACGGTCATCCTTTCACCGCCGATGACGTTGTTTTTTATATCGATGACATTATCAAAAATAAAAACCTTCATAAAACTGTTCCGTCGGTCTGGATGGTAGGTGGTAAACCCGTCCAGGTAACCAAGATCGACACCGAAACTTTCCGATTTGAATTTGCAGCACCTTATCCGGGTCTACTGCACTTCCTTGCAACGGGTGGCTCATATTTTGCCGCATACGCACCCAAGCATCACTACATGCCTTATTTGCCTAAGTACAATTCCAACGCCGACGCAGATGCCAAAGCGGCTGGATCTGAAGGGTGGGAGCAACGCTTCGGTCTGATCTGGCACAAGTGGAAAGACGCTGAAAACATCACCGCACATGCCTTGACCCGTCCTACGCTGGAAAGTCACCTTATCGAATTAGAAACGGATACGCAGCGTCGTCAATACATCGCTAATCCGTATTACTTTAAAGTGGATACTGCAGGTCATCAACTGCCTTACATAGATCGTCAGCACGAACGTTTCCTGGATCAGGAACTATTCATTCTGTCGATTCTAAACGGCGAAGTTGATGTTAAAACCCAAACCATGTCGCTGAGCAATTTCCCTGTTCTCAAGGAAGGTGAAGCCAAGGGTGGTTATAAAGTGCATCGTCCGTCTGGTTCCTACGGCCCTTATATTGTTTTCAACCAGACTATCAAGGACCCCGCTTTACGGGCGGTATACAGTGATGTGCGTTTCCGCGAAGCCATGTCATTGGCGATTAACCGTAATGAGCTGAATGAAGTGCTGTGGTTTGATCTGGGTAAACCAGAGCAGGCTGTGCCGATCGGTGTTCCGTTTGTTACCGATGCTGATCGCAATTACCTGATTGCACACGACCCTGCAGCCGCAAACGGCTTGCTCGATAAAATGGGTATGAAGATGGGTTCTGACGGCGTTCGTACAGGGCCCGATGGCAAACCGTTCACCTTGCTTTGGGAGTATACGGCACAGCATAACTCTTCCGAGTTCGCGATCCTTATTTCTGACTACTGGAAAAAGGTTGGCATCAACGTTACTGTTAAGGAAGTTACCACCCAGTTGATGCGTGAGAAAGCTACGGCAAGTACCAGTGATATTAATATGGAATGGGACGTCCCTTATGAGCCGACATTGATTAGCCAGATTGATGTCTATATCCCTCCCTACAGCGATATCGGTCCGTTGGTTGGCGTGCCCTGGAGAGATTGGGTTAACTCGAAGGGTGCTTCTGGTGAAGAGCCACCAAAATGGGCCAAACGCCTGTTCGAACTTTCTGAAGTTTGGAAAACAGTTCTTCCCAGCAGCAAGCGCTACTTGGAGATCGGAGCTGAAATGGTCAAGATCAATCTCGAGAACATGGTGATTATCGGAACCATGGGCAGCCTGCCAAAACCGCTGGTTGTGACCGATAAACTCACCAATGTCCCCGAGGGATGGAATGTCAGTCATTTCAACTATGGCTATGACTATCCTTATCGGGCAGATCAGTGGTCTTTTAAATAGACTGTTTACATCGGGAGAGGCGGGTTGATCCCGCCTCTCCAATACTCTGTTAACCTGGTGCATCAGTCACTGTATCTGGTGGGCCAGGTTGCTCTCCGCAAAGAAAATCATTCCGGGCATCGATGTCAGGTATGGTTTGTTGACCTGGGAATATAGATGATCAGATTTATCTTAAGTCGCTTTGTGTATATGGTTTTGACGATGGCCGCAGTTTCAGTTGTAGCTTTCGTTTTGATACAGTTGCCCCCAGGCGATTTTGCAGATTCGTATGCCAATAAGCGTCAGCAGGCCGGAGCACCCATCACGGTCGCAGAGCTAGACGATATGCGTCGTCAGCTCGGCATAGACCGCCCGTGGCATGTTCAATATGGTTCCTGGGTATCCGACATAGTTCTCGAAGGAAACATGGGATACTCCTGGGAGTGGCGACGTCCAGTAGTCGACGTCATTGGTGACAGGCTTCCGCTCACTCTGATCCTTGCTTTTTCAACTCTGTTTTTAATGTATCTAATTGCCATTCCTATAGGCATCTATTCAGCTGTGCGGCAATACTCTGTCACCGACCACATATTTTCCACCCTGGGCTACGTAGGGCTGGCAACGCCTAATTTCCTGCTCGCCTTGATTCTCATGTATCTCGGTCAAAAGTGGTTTGGTCAAAGCGTCGGCGGATTATTCTCACCCGAATACCAGGATGCCCCCTGGAGTTGGGGCAGGGTGATCAATCTGATGGAGCATCTGTGGATTCCTATCATCGTACTGGGTACTTCTGGCACTGCTTTCCTGATCCGCACTGTGCGCGCTTCAACCCTGGATGAACTCGATAAAATGTATGTGATGGCAGCCCGCGCTGGCGGTCTATCACCCATGCGCTTACTCCTTAAATATCCAGTTCGCATGGCGCTTAACCCGATTGTTGCAACGCTCGGCTGGCGGCTGACTTTTGTTATTTCTGGTGCACCCATTGTCGGCGTCGTGATGTCATTACCGGACATGGGCCCGCTGTTCCTGCACGCCCTTCTCAATCAGGATATGTATCTGGCTGGGGGTATAGTGCTCATTTTTTGCGCCTTCACCATCATAGGAACATTTATTTCAGACCTTTTATTAATCCTGGTCGACCCGCGCATTCGGATAGAAGGAGCTTCGTAATATGACAACTCCTGTACCAGTTCTGGTAAAAAGAAAAAATCGTAATCGTCGACCTGAAATGGCCACCCAGTGGCAATTAATGTGGTGGAAATTCAAGAAACACCAGATGGCTATGGTAGGTATAGTCATGCTCTCGTTGTTGGTGTTTTCGGCGGTTTTCGCAGAATTCCTCAGCCCGGAAATTCCCAGTGGGCGTAACAACAGTTATCTCGCGAGTAGCCCCATGGGTATACACTTTTTTGATGCGAACTGGGACTTTCACCTGCGTCCCTTTGTCTACGCCCGTTCGACAACCCGTGATCCGGTGACTTTGCGAAAGCTTTCCGTAGTTGATGAAACCCAACGATGGCCGATCGAGTTTTTTGTCTCCGGAAGCCCGTATAAGTTCTGGGGACTGTTTAAAACCGACGTACATCTGTTTGGAGCAAAGGGCGGTTTCGTTCACCTTTTTGGGACGGATTCACTTGGGCGCGACGTTTTTTCACGGACGCTCTATGCGACTAGAATTTCACTCTCTGTTGGTCTGGTTGGAGTTACCTTTGCCTTTATTCTCGGGGCGATTATCGGTGGCATTGCTGGTTACTTTGGCGGTATCGTGGATAACGTCATCATGCGCCTGATCGAATTTATTCGCTCAATTCCCACCTTGCCGCTGTGGCTCGCTTTAAGTGCCGCCCTGCCGAGAGAGTGGAGTTCGTTGCAGGTTTATCTCGCCATTACTGTCATTCTCGCCATGGTTGGGTGGACTCACCTGGCGCGAACCGTTCGCAGCAAACTACTCGCTTTACGTGAGGAGGATTTTACCGTTGCGGCACGCCTGTCTGGGTGTACTGATATGAGGATTATTCTGCGCCACCTGTTGCCCTCTTTTATGAGTTACATGATTGTCGACGTTACAATCGCATTTCCTGAGATTCTGCTGGCCGAAACATCGCTCAGTTTCCTCGGTCTCGGTTTGCGTGAACCGGCAGAGAGTTGGGGGGTTCTGTTATTTGCAGCTCAGAATGTTCGTTCCATTTCACATATGCCATGGTTGCTCATTCCGGGACTATTTATCGTCATTGCTGTCCTGGCCTTTAATTTCGTCGGTGATGGTATGCGTGATGCTGCTGACCCTTACTCTAAATAGGTTCAATTATGAAAAGCGGTGTATTACTCGAAGTACATGACCTTCATATTACCCTAGATTTTGATGGCGATGACATTCCAGTTGTACAGGGTATTGATTTTGAACTTCCTGCCGGAAAAGTGCTGGCCCTGGTAGGCGAATCAGGTTGCGGTAAAAGCATAACCTCGCAGGCACTGTTGCGATTGTTGTCGCGGGAATTGCGTATCAGTTCTGGTGAAATCAACTTTCGCCCTAAGGGAGATCAAGCACCAGTTAACATTGTTGCCCTTGGTAAAGATGGCAAAGAAATTCGGACCATCCGTGGCAATCAGATGTCGATGATCTTTCAGGAACCGATGAGCTCCTTTTCCCCGATTCATAAAATCGGTGATCAGATCGGTGAAGTGATCAAACTGCACTTGAAGCTATCAAAGGCTGAGACGCGTACACGCGTAATCGAACTGCTTGGCAAGGTTGGCATACCAGACCCGGAACGGGCCGTGGATCAGTACCCGCATTCGTTCTCCGGTGGAATGCGTCAACGCGCAATGATTGCAAAATCACTGGCCTGCGATCCTTCTGTCCTTATTGCCGATGAGCCGACCACCGCACTTGATGTCACCATACAGGCTCAAATTCTCGAGATTATGCGCAATCTCAAAGATGAATTCGGTATGTCGATGATCTTCATCACGCATGATCTCGGGGTTGTTGCCCAGATAGCCGACGAAGTTGCCATCATGTACATGGGAAAAATCGTCGAGAAAGGCCCCGTTATGGATATTTTCAAATCCCCTCAACACCCCTATACAATCAGCCTTTTGAGTGCCATTCCGAGGCTGGGTAAATTGAATAATCACCGAAGGCTGACTTCCATTAGAGGCTCGGTGCCAAGTCTATTTGAACGTCCAGAGGGGTGTGCTTTTCACCCCCGATGTGATTCCTTCATCGCCACGCGCTGTGATACTCGCATCCCTGCGAAAAGTCTAATTTCACCCGGGCATGAAGTTCATTGCTTCCTGTATGAAACAGTTGAGGCGGAACATAAATCATGAGCCGGCTACTTAGCATTAGTGACCTGAAAGTGCATTTCCCCATTGGTAAACAGGGGTTCTTCGGTCGGCCTGCAGGTTATGTCAGAGCTGTGGATGGGGTGAGTTTTGATATCGAGCGAGGTGAGACGCTGGGCCTGGTAGGTGAGAGCGGTTCGGGCAAGACAACCCTTGGGCGTGCCGTATTACGAGCTCTTAATCCAACCAGTGGTGAGATCGTTTACGAGCAGGATGGCAGCAGCATTGATATCATGGCGCTCGATCGCAGCGGGCTGAGGAATATCTGGCGCAACATGCAAATGATTTTCCAGGACCCCTATGCCTCTCTCAATCCGCGCATGACAGTTCGAGATATCATCAGCGAGCCTCTACTCGCCAACCAGCTGGCCAAAGGGGCGGACTTGAACGAACAAGTGATCGATATGGCGAAGCTGTGCGGACTCAATACAGATCACCTCAGCCGTTTCCCACACGCCTTTAGCGGGGGTCAAAGGCAGCGTATTGCGATTGCCCGCGCCTTGATCCTGCATCCCGAGTTCATTGTTTGCGATGAAGCGGTCTCTGCTCTCGATGTGTCAATCCAGGCGCAAATTCTCAACCTGCTTAAAGATTTGCAGATTGAACTTAATTTGACCTATCTATTTATCGCACATGACCTTGCCGCGGTTGCTTATGCCTGTGATTCAGTAGCCGTAATGTACCTGGGCCAGGTCGTTGAAATTGCACCCACTGAAAAATTGTATTACTCACCTCAGCACCCTTACACCGAAGCCTTGATGTCGGCGATTCCCGATGCTAATCCGGCGCAGGTGATGCAACCGGTTTTTCTTACCGGCGAAAGCCCGAGCCCGTCCAACCCGCCCGACGGATGTCGGTTTCATAACCGCTGCCAGTATGCAACCGATGTTTGTAGTACCGAGGTACCGGCTCTGCGAGTTATTCTTGAAGGACACCAGGTCGCCTGTCATCACAGTGAGAAGCTGAATCTCAAGGGGGCACTTGAGCATGGTTCCCAGTTCTAGTTGATCTACCTACTAGTCAACTCTGCCGGTACGGCTCAACTCGGGTAGGAGCCCCGGATTATGAAACACTCTCCCAATATTTTGTTGATCACCGCCGACCAATGGCGGCATTCTGGTCTGTCGATCATGAGGCATCCCGTAGTCAAGACACCCAACCTTGACGCGTTGGCCGCAGATGGCACCCTGTTTACCAGTCACTTCACCCAATGCATGCCTTGCGGGCCGGCGCGCGCCTCCCTGCTGACCGGCATGTATCTGATGAATCATCGCTCGGTACGTAACGGTTCCCCACTGGATGCGCGCTTTACTAATGTTGCGCTTGAGGCGCGTAAGATGGGATACGATCCGAGTCTGATCGGATACACCGATACCGCGCTGGATCCGCGCCTGATGAGTGCGCAGGATCCAGCCATGAATCGGTACTGCAACGTGTTACCCGGCTTTACCCAGGTGTATCCAGACGGCATGAAACCCTGGTGGCGCGATCTTGCTGCAAAGGGTTATCCGGTGCCGAACAACGAAGAAGATCTTCACCAGCCAGTCAGTGACTATGCGGGCGCGATAAAACGCGGCAAGACCTTTGCGCCACCGATGTACAGTAAAGAAGATAGCGACACGGCGTTTGATGTTAATCGGGCCATGGACATCATTCGAGACCCCGATGTAAAACCCTGGTTTCTGCATCTCAGTCTGCTGCGTCCACATCCACCTTTCATAGCCCCCGAACCTTACAATAGCATGTATCATCCCGACGATATCGACGACTTTGTTCATGCTGAATCGATAGCCACGGAAGCCGCTGAACATCCCTATACTGCTTTCCTGTTACGACATCACTTTTCTCTGGAAGCGAACAATCCGGCCACGTACCTCCCCGAGGCGAAGGAAATGCGACAATTGCGCGCAACCTACTACGGCTTAATGAGTGAAGTCGATCATCAGATCGGACGCCTGATTGCGCAGATGAAAGCGGATGGCAGTTACGAAAACACGTTGATTATTTTTACCAGCGATCATGGTGAACAGCTCTGGGATCATTGGTTGCTGGGTAAGGAGTCCTGTTTTGACCAGAGTGCACGCGTACCGTTGATCATCCGTAAACCAGGGTCCTCGTCGGACAATCAGCGCGGTCTTGTGTGCGATCAATTCACCGAGAACATTGATCTGATGCCCACCATTCTCGACATACTAGATCAGGATGTTCCGCTGCAGTGTGATGGTCATTCGCTGCGATCGTTTCTCGAAGGGAAGGTACCAGAGGATTGGCGCCAGCAGGTACACTGGGAAATGGACTTTCGTAACGTCCGTACTCGATTACCGCAAAGGGAGATGGGTATCGGTGCGGACGAGTGTTACTTCAGCGTCATTCGCGACCGACAATACAAGTATGTTCATTTTGCAGCTCTGCCGCCAATCCTGTACGACATAGCCAGGGATCCGGAAGAAAAAAATAACCTGGCTACTAATGCCACTTATGCAGGAGTAGTCGCTGAATATGCACAGAAAATGTTGTCCTGGCGTATGACTTATGCCGAACGTACCTTGACCCGATACAGCAGCGTGTAGAATATCCACGAACAGGGCAGGCGGTGCAGGTGTTGAAAATGCCATCAGCCGGGTTCATTATTATTGATCTCCAAAACGAACCACAGGACTCGGTATCGACAATGTTTTTCGTATTCATGCCATCCCGGAGCTAACTTCATGACTGTTCTTGCCATCGACCAGGGAACCTCAAGCACCCGGGCACTGAGTGTTGATTCCGAAGGACAGGTTAAAATCACCTGTGTACTTAAACATCAGCAATATTTTCCGAATCCCGGCTGGGTCGAGCACGATCCTGAAGAACTGATGACCAACATCAATACCTGCATCGAGGCCAGTCCTGAAATAGATGTGCTCGGCATCGATAATCAGGGCGAAAGTTGCCTGGCATGGCACGCGCACAGCAAGCAGGCCCTGTGCCCAGTCATAGTCTGGCAGGACAACCGGACCCGCACGATGATCGATCAACTCAAACGTGATGGGCACGAAGCGCGTGTATTAGCGATATCTGGCTTGCCACTCGATCCGTATTTTTCTGCGAGCAAACTGGCGTGGATTTTACAGAACGTTAGCGAGGCACCTGCTCTGTTGGCGCAGGGGACATTAAGAATGGGCACGACCGATGCCTTCTTTCTCGACCGACTAGCCAATCGCTTTATTACAGATATCACCACTGCCTCAAGAACATCGTTAATGGATTTGCAGACCGGGCAATGGGATCAGGAACTTTGTGATTTGTTTGGTGTTCCGCTTGAATGTTTACCTGAAATTGTCTCGACCACGGGAGATCTGGGATCTATCGTCAGACAGGGTCGGAGTATATCGATCAGGGCGAGCGTGGTGGATCAGCAGGCCTCGCTCTTTGGACATGGCTGCCGTGAGGTAGGAGAGGCCAAAATCACCTTTGGCAGCGGTGCTTTTGCGCTTGCCCTAACCGGCAACCAGCCGTTGCGTTCACCCGAGCAGGGGCTGTTGCCAACCGTCGCCTGGCAATTGGAGTCGAGTGCACCCACGTACGCGCTTGATGGTGGCGTTTACTGTGCCGGCTCGGCAGTCGACTGGGGGCGTAATCTGGGTCTGTTTAAGGAATATGCCGAAATCAATCAATTCGACAGAGCCAGTGCAATCGAGCGAGATATTGTATTTGTACCGGCTCTGTCGGGTCTAGCGTGCCCGCATTGGGATCGAAGTGCGGCTGGGATCTGGTTGGGTTTGTCGCTGGAAACCGATGCCCGGGACCTGATTCAGGCGCTACTGGAAGGCGTTGCGTTGCGTTCGGCTGAAGTAATTCAGGCGATGAGTGGATTTGTCGCAATAAGCGACCAGATTTCGATTGATGGTGGAGTATCAACCAATCCGTATTTCTGCCAGTTTCTCGCCAACGTGCTCGGGCGTCAAGTTTTGGTCAAACCTATGGCCGAGCTGACCGCCATCGGTACTGCCCAGCTTGCTGGCGCTGGGCAGATAAACCTGGCACCGAATGATACTACAGTGCTGCGCTATCAACCGACTACCGACATGAGTCATCATTTCGAACGCTTTGGGGAAGCGGTCGCGCGATCAAAAAACTGGCGTCAATAGGCCGTTAAATCGTAAACGTCTCGTGAAAGACACATGGTAGTTTTTTGTGAGCTATGTTTAATCTTGGATTCATATAATAAGTGCAATTCCTTTGAAAATAATGAGTTAGGATTAATTTGCAGAAAAATCTTATCCCATACCAAAGGAATCGCACCGATGACACAGTATCAACACCTAAATAGAGAAGTAAGCGTAGTCAAGGGGGTCAAGGGGTCATGCATCGATAAAATCAGTGTAACTACTCAGCGTAAAAACCGAAGGATAGCAAAATTTTACTGAACAAAGTTAGGCAACTTGCCCTCAAAAACAAGCCTCAAAGCCTGTGATGCATTGATCTTTTGTTTGCGACAGGTCGAAAGATAACCCCGAACACGGCAAAATATTTTAGCGCCTTCTTCGCTCCGAAAGCAGCCTGATATTTTTTGCTGCACTTTAGTCATGCAGATATCGTTTTCACCCCGATTATTAGTGAAAGGCACCAACGGGTTTTCCATGAAACGCAGGACATCCTCTTCATAGCGGGTTAATCGTTCCAATAAGTTTCTGGCTTTGCTTCGTTTAATACGACCCCGTTTTGCCTTTCCAGGTGGGACATCTGGTGGCGGACATTCGATATCGGCTTGTTTCAAACTATGACGGTATTGTTGCCGATAAATATCAGCCTTCTTCTTCGTTACGGCGCCACCGGCATCATCCACAGCCTGGTTGATGGTTTTTAACCACTGCTGCATTTCCTTAGCCCATGACTGTTGATCCTGCCCCCAGGCACGCTCCAATTCTCGCAGATGATGGGCATTACATAACGCATGGGTAAAGTCATAACGATAATAGGGTTTGACCGCCATGGATGGTGGAAATGCAGGTTTTGCAGGAGCAAAAACCTGTCCAGTGGTCATGACATAGGATGCCCTGGTAGCGAGGCAGAATGCCGATATCGTTCATAGCTTCGGTCCCGCGTTTTTGATGCGGATAAAAATGGGTCCAACTGGCATTTGAGGCGCAATGTAACCAGTGTCGTTTGCCATTAATATTAATGCCCGTCTCGTCGGCATGTGCGATGCTCGCCTGGGAAAGCTGATCTTTGCTCAACTGTTCAAAATCAGCTAGTTGTTTGAACGCCTGAAGATTGAAATTAAACAGGGTTC
>JBLHGU010000076.1:0-22442 GCA_047615875.1 Parasphingorhabdus sp. | reverse complement strand
CGATCAATCGACGTTTGTTGTCGATCAGACGCGCATAACCAGTATCGCCAATCTTGATCGCTGCAACCGCCTCGGAAATCTCGACTAGCTTGGAACATTGCACCAGAGTTCCCGTGAGTCTTTCGCCGCGGAAAATAGGAATTGAAAGGCAAAGTGCTGGCTTGCCGTTAACACGGCTGATCAGAACCTGCTGGCCGACTTTATCGCCATTTAGAATGGCGCGAACGTATTCACGATCACCATAGTATTTAAGCGCCTTACCATCACTTCGGGCAATTGCCTGTCCTTCAAGGTCAGTTGTAAACGCAGCATATGACCATTCAAAAGTGTCATCTGTAGCTTTCAGAATCGGCACTTGCTGGGCTTGATCCATGGATTGAATTTGCGACGTTTTAGCTACCAGACCGGAGGATCTTAAATTAAGTTCCACCCAGTGATCGACATCCGAAACTATCGAGTTTGCGGTAGTTATAAGGGTTTGTTCTACCTTATCCTGAGTACGTAGCTGAGTTTGCCAAAGCTGATACAGATTAGCTGATACCGGGATAAGGCTAATGATAAGCAGCGTCATAAAGAAACGAAAAAATAGCATAGGTTGCGCTCCTGCAAAAGCTTATAAATTTCAAATTGATTCAACAGCACAAGTATTGCGCGAGTTGTTGTCGGTCAAGTTTTTACGGATTGTTTTGAGAATCAAACCCGGACAAGGGCGTAGTTGATCATATAACCCTTAGCCAATCAAGTGTTTAAGGATGGTAGCAACCAGCTTTTAAGGCTATATATAACAAATGGTTTTGCCGACTTAATGACATGAAACAGAGAGTTCCAGAATAACTGGTAATGTCGTCTTAGACGATCATTTAGCGAAAATTCTTGTGAAGACTTCTGGTGTTCTCAAGAAAATATGCTTAATATTGGGACAGCAGCATTTACTAGTTGTTTTTATTATCAAAAATCGAGGAGCGCAATTCAGTGGCAACAAACTTTTTGCCAAAACAGGTGCTGTTTGACCAGCTCAGCCAAATTCATGGAAACAGGGAAACCGGTTTCCTGACTATTCTTACGGACTCAAAACGTTCAGTGCTACTGCGTTTTCATGGTGGACGACTGACTCATTGTAATTGCCGATCAAAGGAAATATCGGAAGCGATCCAGGTATTAATGGAGTGTGAACTCGTAAAATTTACTTATGTGCCTGGTGCGGTTGAAAATCGACCCGAAATAATGCCTACGGAAAATTTCCTGCAGCTTATTAATCCAGGCGGTACTAATTCAGGCTCGTTCTCTGCTAACGAGCCACCAGCAATTTCTAATGCTCCCATGGCAGCTCCTTTTAGTCAGGCCCCTACGACGCCGAAGGTTCAACAGGCCCCGATGATTGATATGGCGCTTTATCAAGCGCTCAGTTCTATTGCGGAAGAATATTTAGGGCTGGTAGGTGACATGGTTGTATCTGATGCGTTGAATAAAAATCAGTCAGTTCCAGATACCATTGAGGAAGTGGCGAATTCAATTCCGGATGTCGGACAGGCAAATGCCTTCCGAGCAGCAGCCCTGGATTTAATACCCAATTTCTGAAAACCCATGAGTCGGAACAAGAACGTCGACGGACGTTAACTAAAAATGCTCAAGGTTAGTTATAAGTTTCTTGCTGAGGAGGGGTGAAAATGGAAATTGCAATTTTCGTCATCGTTGGCATGCTTCTGGTTGCAGTGGTCTATCTTGTTGGTATTTACAATGGATTGGTAGCCTTAAAGCATGGTGTGGCTAAGGCTTGGGCTAATATCGATGTGTTGTTGAAACAACGACATGACGAATTGCCGAAACTGGTTGAAACTTGCAAACAATATATGCAATACGAGCAAGAGACCCTTAACCGTGTCATTCAAGCCCGGGCCGGCGTTGCATCGGCCCAACAATCCGGTGATATGGCAGCGCTGGGCGCAGCGGAGGGATTGCTACGTAAGGGAGTTGGTGGTCTGTTTGCTCTGGCTGAAGCCTATCCCGATCTCAAAGCAAATCATTCCTTCCAGCAACTTCAGCAGCGTATTAGTCAACTAGAGGAAGGTATTGCTGACCGCCGTGAGTTCTATAACGATAGTGTAAATAACAATAATGTTCGCATTGAGCAATTCCCTGATGTTATTGTCGCCAGGCAATTTAGATTTATTTCTGCACAACTTTTGGAATTCGATGTGGAAGAGACACGTGATGTTAGTGTCAAACAATTGTTTGACACTAACATCGCATAAATCTCATCTCAGTCGGCACTCCCAGCCTCTTGAAAATCGAAGTTTCAGAATCAGACTCTTCAAATAACTGGCCCCATTTGGTGATCGCTACAGTCTCTTCTGTAGCAGGTTTATATAAAGGTTTCCAGAAACTTCGTCGAGCTCGTTGGCTTGAAAATCTGCCAACCTCACTAATTCGGTCTGCATCACAGGGTCTTGTCGAATTAGAAGGTAGTTGTCAGGCCCTCCCTGAAGGCCAGCTCAAAGCGCCATTAACGGGTAAAAATTGTGTTTGGTATCGCTTCAAGGTTGAGCGGAGAGGTGAGAAATCCTGGCGCAGAATTCGTCATGGGGTAGGAGATTTTGCTTTTTATGTTTTTGATGATTCAGGGCAATGTCTGGTAAATCCAGCAGATGCCACGGTAGTAGTTAGCAATGCACAAGTTTGGTACGGAAATAGCGAAATTCCGTTATCGAGCGATGACTTTCTCCAGTCAGCGGGAAAATATCGTTACTCCGAGGAGAGAATTCATCAAGACGATCACTTGCTGGTGATGGGGCAATTCAAAACCGCGAGTCGGACAATAAGTAATGAAATAACCCCTGATCTAGAGAAAATGGATCCGCTGTTAGCATCTTCTGCAGTTGTAATAACCCATACCATAGGAAAACCAGATCTAAAACACTTACCATTCTTAATATCAAATCATAAACAGACAAGGTTGATTAAGAGTTTACGCAGAGGAGGTTGGTTTTCTATTGGGGTATTTTTTGTTGCGGGTATATACGCCGTTATTCTATTGAGTAGCAGGGTTTTTTAGAGCGAACAGGATTGTCGATAGGGGCTTAGTAATTTCCTCTGCCGACCTATTTTTATTTTCAGCCACTGTTCAGTGTAAGTTGGCAATAGATGTCGAAATTAGCTAAGTAACGTAACTCTTCAATTGATAATCTCCAACAGTGACTTAGTTAATAGTTAGTCAAGATGCTAAATTTTATGTCCAGGGTAACAATACAGATCATGCTGTTATGAAGAGGATTATTAAAGCCATTCGAGTTCGAATGGTCTATGCGCTCAAGGCAATATACCTTACCTTTAAGGGCAAAACTAATGTGGGGTATTGCTATGTCTGTGGTAAAAAAACCTTGTTTGCTGAATACGGTCCCGCACTACGCGATTCCTATGCCTGTGTGCGCTGCAATTCTCGCCCACGTCAGAGGGCATTAATGAAAGTTTTAGATGAGCAATTTCCAGCATGGCGTTCGTTGAGTATTTATGAATCTTCACCATCCGGTCCTTGCTCTGCCCGACTAAACAAGCATTGCCAGAACTATGACAAAAGTCAGTATTTTGAGGATTTGCCACAGGGTAAATCCAAAAACGGCTTTCGTTGTGAAAATCTTGAAGAATTGACCATGGCTGACTGTAGCTATGATCTGGTTATTACCCAGGATGTGTTTGAGCATGTATTGAATCCGCGTAAGGCTTTTGCTGAAGTTGCCAGAGTGCTCAAGCCTGGTGGTGCTCACGTCTTTACAGTTCCCATGTTTGATCAAGCAGCTACTGTGGTGTGCGCAGAGGATGGCGGCGGGGGGGGGATACGGCATTTAAAAGAGCCCAGCTATCACCGAAATCCAGTAGATCCTAATGGCTCTCTGGTGGTTACTGAATGGGGGCGAGACCTGCTTGAAATTATTACGCAGTGTAGCAATCTAAATAGTGAGGTCATCCTGTGCAGAGATAGAAAGCTTGGGCTTGATGGACGTTTGCTGGAAGTGATTGTTTCCACACGTCCAAACCAAAGTTAATTAACTCTGATGATGAAACATGACCGATCAGCAGAACTTCATTAAGTATTTATGCACTCTATTGTGTCGGAGAGTAGAATTAGGCGACTGCTTACCAAGTAAAGTTACCTATGATGAATGAAGATCGGGATAAATTGTTTCGCGAGATTGCGGACTCTGTTATTGATAACGCGAACAAACTGGTTGAAGATAAAGATTCGGTTCTTGTTAGCACCGCAATGCTTTATGGGATAGCACGTTTTTGTGCTTTCACAGTTGCCAGTCAGGCGGAGAACGTCGACCAGTTTAAAGAAGATAAAGCCGGGGCCGCGGATTACTTTAAAAAGGAGTTTGAGCGGATGATTGGTGAGAACCTCGACGACTATGAGGCGGCCTTTAAACCACCTATGAAATACGAACATTTGATGAAACCTGTTTCCTGAATAAGTTTATAGGAGATAAGCCAATGGCAAGTCTCAAATCTGCTCAACAAGATGCGTGTGGTGTAGCTGTGCATCTCAATCGTTGGAGGATTTAGAAACTGCCTTCTATCAGCTTCAGAGTTATTTTGGTGACCCTACTGATACTCTGGCCACTACTCTGGAGGAAGATCCAGAATTCGTCATGGAGCATATATTCACTGCAAGCGCCCTGCTTATGATGAGTGAGCGCCAATTTTTGCCCCTGGTACGCGACAGCCTGGATCAAGCCCTGGCTCTTCAGGGTAAGTCCAATGATCGAGAAAAAGCGCTAATTGCAGCTACCAAATTCTGGTATCAAGGAAAATGGAATAGTGCTTGTGTGGCATGGGATCAGGTGTCGGCAGAGCATTAAACCACTGGAGCAAAGAAGTGCCAGGTTCTTCCTATGTTTTAGGAATGCAAGCATTTGGACTGGAAGAATGTAATCATTTTGAGCGGGCTGAGGAAACTGCCCGCAAGGCACTGGATATGGAAGCCCGTGATGGCTGGGGTATTCACGCTCTTGCCCATGTTATTGAAATGCAGAACCGATATGCAGAGGGTCAGGAATTTTTACTCTCTACAGCATTAAACTAGTCGCCTGATAATGGCTTTGCCTTCCATAACTGGTGGCAGTAACGCACAACGCGATATTCTGACGCAAACCTTAATCGATGCGGCGATCAAATCAGGTAACCGTGGTTTGGCATCCAACCTGATATCGGAGAGATCGGTCAGCAAACCCGATAGTCCACTGACAAGAAGATTTATAGCCAATATAGAGTTGATTCACTGACTTTACAATTGTGAATCACTGAGTAATAAGTCTGGGTTAAAACTTTTCATCCCAGGGTCTGAGTTCTATTTCCCAGGTCCAGGCGCTGCGCTGTTGCTGGCTTAGCATGACATAAGTGTCGGCTATGGCATTGGGATCAAGCATATTGTCAGATTGATCCGCAACGGTCGCGCTTTGTTCCGAGCGTATGCCACCATCGATCACAATGTGTGCAACATGAATATTCTTTGGTGCGAATTCCCGCGCCATACTTTGCGCCAGGCCTCTGAGCGCGAATTTTCCCATGGCAAAGGTTGCTGACATTGGGAAACCTTTGGTGCTGGCTGAGGCGCCGGTAAACAATACGTTTCCACCACCAGATTTCAGCATACGTTGAGCTGCCTGTTGAGCGACTAGAAACGCACCATAGGCATTTACCTGTAATGATTTCTGTACGTCTTCAGGCCTTAGTTCTGCAATACTGCCACGCATACGATAGCTCGGATTGTAAATAACGGTTTCTGTTGTGCCCAATTCGTCGGACTTTCTAAATAGTTCGGCTACCTGAGTCCCTTCAGTGCTATCACATTGAATGGCTGTCGCCCCAGTAGTGGTGCAAAGCTCAGCCAGCTTGTCCGTATTGCGGGCCGCAACGATAACTTGCTTACCGAGTTGGGAGAACTTTGTCGCCAGGGACGTGGAGAGCCCGGGGCCTGCACCAACAATAATGACATTTTTGCTCATGATATTTCCTGGAGTGAAAGTTATGAAATCTCTGCTCCGTTAGGAGAACTGATACAGAGCTTTATTATATTCTACAGGGGTAGGGCAGCCACCAGATGGACCCGATGCCGTAGCCCGCCGTTCATTGCCATGTGATAACCCCTGGTGTCGGTGAAATAAACAGAACCATCTGCTGGCAAGTGAGTGCAGTGATTATTTACTACAAACAGAGAGCCGGGGTTGGAAATTATTGGAATATGTAGTCGAGGTTCAGGATCACGATGCCAGGAATTACAGTTATATAACCCCTTGGACAACACTCGCATTCGACCAATAGTAAAACGTTCACACAGTTGACGATGGACTTCGGCAAAATAATTATCTTTGAAATCTGGAATAAATTCCGAAAATCGCGCCTCATCAACAATATCTTCCCTGGCTTCTTCAACATAGCGTTCGTCAGCTCGCAACCAATAGCGACCTGAGAGATCGTTGGCAGATACGCTGTCATCTCCAGGTTGGCGAGTTAGTCCAATCGCACCAAAACCTTCAGTTTGCATATCGCCCTGGAAGCTAGTGCTCTGAAGCAGTGCGTCCAGTGCCTGTTTGAGTAAATTGATATCAAAGCCTATTTCCAGTTTTTGTATTCCCGGTCCCGCAACGAAATGCGCCACCCGTTTTGTATCAGGGGTTTCAGCTAACCATCGTTGCAGTTGTACCGTATCAGCGTGCTGAGTCATCTTTTGGCTGTTCTCACTAGGTCGATTAAAACTATGTTATTGTCGGCGCGCTTATCCCTCAGGCAAAGATCTATTCGCGACAACAAGAGCGTACTCTACATGTTCGAAATCTGGATTCCAATCACCATCGCCGCGGCATTCTTTCAGAATCTTCGTTCGGCCTTGCAGAAATACTTGAAAGGTCGGCTTTCTACCTGCGGTTCTGCCTACGCGCGATTTTTTTATGCCCTGCCTTTTGCTTTTATTTACATACTAGGATTGCACGAACTGGGTGGCTACGCCTATCCGGAACCCAATTTAAAGTTTCTGTTGTTCTGTCTGTTAGGCGGTATTTCACAGATTTTATTTACCGTTTTTCTTCTCTGGATGTTTTCATTTAAAAGCTTTGCGGTGGGAACTACATTTTCCAAGTTAGAAGTATTGGCTGTCGCAGTACTCGGCGCCCTGATATTGGGTGACGGTCTTAACCGCCTGGCAATTGCTGCAATTGTATTAGGCGCAATTGGAGTTATTGCATTATCCGTTGGGCAATCAGGGGTTACCGTAAAGTCGGTGGTAGCCGGTTTAAAAGAGAAGTCAACCATGATTGGACTCGTCTGTGCCACCTGGCTGGGTGGTTCGGTGGTGTTTTTTCGCGGTGCGTCGCTCTCCCTGGGTCACGAAAATGTGGTGATGGCCGCGGGTTACAGTCTTACCATAGCGCTGGTAATACAAACCGTGTTGATGGGCGGCTATCTTCTGATTCGTGAAAAAGGTGAATTTGGTCGGGTGGTCAAAAACTGGCGTTGGGCTGGTGCCGTTGGTGTGGCCGGTGTGCTGGCATCGATATGCTGGTTTACTGCTTTCACCTATCAAAATGCCAGTTATGTTCGTGCCTTAGGGCAGATAGAATTACTCTTTACCTTCGTTGCAACTACCGTATTTTTTAAGGAAAAAGTTAGCCGGCTGGAACTTGGCGGCATTTTGTTGGTGTCATCTGGAATAGTGCTGATCATCCTGGCAGCCTGATCCCTTAAATGCTTGCGCTTCTAAAAACTGAATGGCGTTTACTGTTATTTGGCTTCCTGCTTTCGTTTTGGTCATCACCAGGACAGACCTTCTTAATTTCTCTTTTTAGCGGGGAGATTCGCCAGGCTCTTAATTTAAGCGATGGTGAGTTTGCTGGCATCTATTCAATAGCAACTCTTAGCAGTGCTTTTGTCATCGTTTGGAGTGGCACACTAGTTGACCGACTGAGTTTAAGAAACGTATCAATTATGGTTTTAGTTGGGCTGGTCGCGGGATGTCTTCTGTTGTCAGTGTCCACCAATTTGGTGATGTTGCTGGTTAGCTTGTTCTTGCTGAGACAGTTTGGACAGGCACTTATGACTGTTATCGGATCTACGTCGGTGGTGCGTTACATTAGTAATCAACCGGGTAAGTCTGCAGCGATAGCCAGCATGGGTTACGCGGTTGCCGAGGCAGTTTTGCCGGCGTTGCTGGTTGCTCTGTTGCTTGTGGTTGGTTGGCGTGCAAGTTGGCAGATAATGGCCATTACGGTTTTTATTGTTATGGTGCCGGTTACAGTATTTTTGTTACGGAATCATCAGGCTCGTCACAAGAGTTACCTGATTTCGTTATCGAATAATTCGGCGAATACAGCCGGGCCTAATCGTCAGCGTCAATGGACTCGTGCTGAAGTAATGCGAGACAAACTGTTTTACCTGTTTTTGCCCGGGCTAATGTCTCAACCACTAATGTTTACCGGATTCATTTTTCATCAGGTACATCTAGTCGAATTCAAACAGTGGCAACTGGCAGATTGGGCGATGCTGTTTTCGCTATATGCGGTGGTGTCTGTTGCTACTAAAGTTATTACAGGGTTTCTGGTAGATCGATTTGGCGCAATCCGTATGGTTCCTGTGGTTGGTCTGCCTATGGGACTGGGGCTGATTGTACTGGCGGTTTCCGATTCTCTTTTTGGAGGAGCCGTTTTTCTAGTGCTAACGGGTATCACTGTTGGCTTCTATTCAACCGTGATAACGCCATTTTGGGCGGAAATGTACGGTAGTCGAAATTTGGCCTCGGTCAAATCACTCGGCACATCGATAATGGCCTTCTCAACGGGAGTATCACCTATCGTGATTGGCTGGCAAATAGATTTAGGTACTTCCATGAATCACATTGCATTAGTTGCAGCTGGCTATATCGTCTGTACCTCTTGCCTGGCGTACTATGCATTTTGTTGCCACCGGGCGAAAATAATGGCTAAGCAGGAATAGATTTCTGCTGCATTAAAGCTTACTCACCTATAGCAATTTCGCCTGATATTTCTAATTTGAGATCCAAGCCAGCAATGTTTAATGTCATTGTGGCTGGAAAGCTGTCACCAGTTTTAGCGCTACCATTTTCCACGGCGTTTAATATAGCTTGCTCAATTTCTCGTTGCGATTGAATTCCGACCTTTTTTAGAAATCGTCGGATTTGCATATTAAGTTCTTCTTCGTTCATTCTGGATTACCCCTAATTTTGGTTTGGGATCGCATCGTATACCAATTGTTTCTGACAACTGAATACCTGAAAATGACGGCTCTTTGCGCGGGCGACTAACATAACACCGAGATCTTCTGCCAACTCTATGGCCATATGAGTAACGCCGTTTCTGGATACCAGCACAGGTATCCCCATTAAGGCAGACTTCATAACGATTTCAGAAGTTAATCGTCCGGTGGTGTAAAAAAGAAATCGCTCGCCCTTGAGCGACTGCATCCACATCTCACCAGAAATACTATCCATCGCATTGTGGCGTCCGACATCTTCAGCATTGGCGGTTAGCTGTCCATCGATAAACAGGGCGCAACCATGCACGGAGCCGGTCTTTCGGTAAATAGAATTAGTTTGGCCGGCCTGCTTAAGAGCGGAATAAATCTCACTCTGCAGAACTCTGGTTTCTGGCAACCGATTGTCATATAACTTATCGAGACTGCAGCTGTAAATAGTGCCCTGTCCACAGCCTGTAGTTACAATTTTATGTCGGGTATCTTTTTGAATGTCGCTTAATCTGGCGTTGCCGGCAAGGGTGACGTTGGCAACTTCATGATCCCAATCTATCGAAATGGAGGAGACATCTTCCAGTTGGTCAATTAAACGTTGGTTTCGAAGATAGCCAAGCACCAGTAGCTCCGGGCGTGTGCCTAGCGTCATCAATGTGACAATTTCTTCTTCGCCGATACGGATAGTCAATGGCACTTCGACCGCCGCATCCGTAATGCTGATATTGCCGAACTGATCCCAGACCTCAGTTTGTCGGGCAGGGTTTAATCCGGCATCGGTAAGTTCTGGGCAATATTGTTGTTTACCATCGTGCGTGTGGTCAACGATGGCGTTGTTTTCAGATTCCGGAGTTGGGTTTTGCAGAGTGTCTATGATTACGTCGACGGGTGATAAACTTTAATTAACGGTAGCGTTTGATTCTAGCACTGTCTGTCGCCGCTTAGGCGACGACAGACAGTGTTTTAAGTTTGATTGGTGGAATTGACAGGGCTGACAGAACTAACTTGGTCATTGTCTATCATAGTGTCAATTTCGCCTTGGCTTTGCATTTCTTCGTACCACAAATCATGATGTTCTTTAGCCCAGTTAGCGTCGCAGTAGCCTGTTTTCATGACCTCAAAAGTACCCTCTGTACCAATGGTGCCCATGTAAATATGTCCAAATGATGCAGACAAAATCAGTATGGCACCAATTGAGTGAATAACATGGGTGAGCTCCATAGTCAGACGATCCTGACCGAACATCGGAAAATCCAGAATAAGACCAGTAACTACAACAACCAACCCACCAAGCATGGCAATCCAGAACCAGCCTTTTTCACCTGCGTTATATCTGTGTGCACTGGCGTGGCCGCCAAATAAACCTCCGCCTTTGAGTATCCAGGTAAGATCTCTCATGTGGGGCAGGTTGCCGCGAATGAACATGAAAAATTGCAGTATTAAAGCGGCACCAAATAGCGGACCAATGAAGTCATGCAGGCGTTTGGCAACAAATGCTACTACGCCAAATATTTTGGCACCTAATATGGGAATAAGGGCGGCTCTTCCGAACAATAGAATGAGACCAGTAAAGCCAAGAATAAGGAAGGTGATAGCAACGGTCCAATGCACCGCTCGTTGAGATAGAGAAAAGCGTAGAATTTTGAGACCCGATCTACCCTCGGAAATTTTCATGGTGCCACGGACTCCAAAGAATACCGCTATTAGCAAAATCATTATGCTTAACAGATATCCAGCATTCGGCAGTAATTGATTCATGCGAAAATTACGCCATTGCTCGCCTCGAGTGTTAATTAATACGCCAGAGTCGACACCCTTTACTTGGCTGGTGCCGGCAATTTCCTGTTCACCAGACTGAACTTGTAACCACAGGTTCTTAATTAGTGCGTTGGGCGCTACCGCACGAATACCTGGATCTTGTTGATCTATATCTTCACGGCTGCGGACGTTACGCCACAAATCTGCTGCCGGATTAGGGATCGGTATCACCGCTGCCGATTCAGGCGGGCGTACAGAAGACTGAGCAAAACCTGAGCTAGTTACAGCCAGCAAAGTTATGCCAAATAAAAGTGCCAATATCCAGCGGGTAAAAACAGTTTGATTGATTTTACTGATCACAGGCTTATACCCGGTTTATTGTTGTAAAAGCGGCGGCATCCAGGACGGACGCCGCCGTTGGTTTAGTTGACTTGGTGGGTATCAGTCAGTACTGCTGGCTTTGCCGGATAATCCAGACGCGGCTCGCAAATCAGAGTTCTGATATTGAACCCCCCAATCCAGCACACTTCGACCTCGATTTACCACACGTTTACGGTAAACGTCCGAGACCATATTGGCATCACCCGCCAATAGTGCTTTGGTGGAACACATTTCTGCGCAAAGGGGTAGTTTGCCTTCGGCAAGGCGATTTGCACCGTAGGTCCGAAATTCATCGGCACTACCAGTTTCCGCAGGTCCGCCTGCACAGAATGTGCACTTGTCCATTTTGCCACGGGTTGAAAAGGCACCTGATTCCGGAAACTGTGGTGCGCCAAATGGGCACGCATAAAAACAGTAACCACAACCAATACAGATATCTTTATCGTGCAAGACGATGCCATCATCTGTGGTGTAAAAACAGTCTACCGGACATACTGCCGCGCAGGGTGCATCAGAGCAATGCATGCAGGCAACTGACAAGGAACGTTCACCTGGTTCACCATCTTTAATGGTTACCACCCTACGGCGATTAACGCCCCAGGGAACTTCGTTCTCGTTCTTGCAAGCTGTTACACAGGCATTACATTCAATGCAGCGCTCGGCATCGCAATAGAATTTCATACTAGCCATTGTTAATTTCTCCTCGCGCCTTAGGCTTTCATTATCTTGCAGAGAGACGCCTTAGTCTCCTGCATTTGGGTGACAGAGTCATAACCATAGGTCATAACCGTATTGGCAGCTTCGCCCAGAACATAGGGGTCAGAACCAGCGGGGTACTTGCTACGACGGTCTTCGCCTTCAAAGTGACCGGCAAAGTGGAAAGGCATAAATGCCACACCAGATTTCACCCGTCGGGTTACCTGGGCCTTCACTTTAGCCTTGGAACCTTCAGGGCCTTCAACCCAGACCATATCGCCGTCGCGAATGCCAGCATCGTTGGCATCGCGTGGATGAATTTCAACAAACATATCTTGTTGTAGTTCAGCCAGCCATTTATTGGATCGAGATTCGTCGCCACCACCCTCGTACTCAACCAGTCGTCCTGAGGTCAGGATAAGCGGGTAGTCTTTGGAATAGTCTTTGGCCTGAATAGAACCATAGCGAGTTGGCAGACGCCAGAACGACTTGCGGTCTTCATAGGTGGGATACAAATCCACCAGATCGCGTCGGTTGGTGTAAAGCGGCTCACGATGAATCGGCACAGGATCTGGAAAAGTCCAGACTACAACACGGGCTTTGGCATTACCGAACGGTGCACAACCATGTTTAATAGCAACACGTTGTATACCGCCAGACAAGTCGGTCTTCCAGTTCTTACCTGCCGCAGCAGTCTGTTCCTCAGCGGTCAGGTCATCCCACCAGCCAAGCTGCTTGAGAACCTTCTCGCTAAACTCAGGATAACCATCGGTTAGTTCTGAACCGGCGGAGTAGGAGCCATCTGCGAGTAAACTCTCACCATCACGTTCTACACCAAATCGGGCGCGGAAAGTCAGGCCGCCGTCGGCAATCGGAGTGCTTGGATCATACAGATTAGGCGTGCCAGGATGATTCATCTCACCGGTACCCCAACAGGGCCAAGGCATACCGTAGAAATCTCCATCACAAGGCCCACCTTCGGCTTTCAGGCTGGTGAAATCAAATGTGCCCCAATGCTTCTGATGCTTGCGCATGCGTTCCGGAGTCTGGCCGGTATAGCCAATGGTCCACATGCCGGCATTTATCTCAGCGGTGATGTCTTCAATCTTCGGTTCGTCACTTTCTACTGCGATATTCTTGAACATCTGATCTGCTAAGCCGACTTTAGTCATCAATTTATACATGATGGTGTGGTCGGGCAGGGACTCAAACATTGGGTCGATAACTTTGTCACGCCACTGAATAGAACGGTTTGAAGCCGTTACAGAACCGTAGGTTTCAAACTGCGTAGAGGCTGGTAACAGATAAACGCCATTCATGCGATCCTGCATCATGGCAGAAGCGGTTGGATAGGGATCCACCACCACCATCATGTCCAGTTTCTCCATAGCTTTTTTCATTTCTTTGCCACGGGTCTGACTGTTAGGCGCATGGCCCCACAGGAACATTGCACGAACATTGTCATTCTGCGCAATGTTGACTTTGTCTTCGAGCACGCCATCAATCCAGCGTGATACCGGGATGCCTTTAGTGTTCATGACATGAAGGTCTTTATCGCCCTTCTTCTCATAAGCGCCGTTATCAAATTGGCCTTTTACCCAGTCATATTCCAGATCCCAGACTTTCGACCAATGCTTCCAGGCGCCAGCGGACAGTCCGTAGTAGCCAGGCAACGTATTAGCCAGAACGCCCAGATCAGTAGCTCCCTGTACATTGTCATGGCCGCGGAAAATGTTAGCTCCACCACCAGAAACGCCGATATTGCCCAGCGATAACTGAAATGCGCAGTATGCGCGCGTGTTGTTGTTACCAATGGTATGCTGCGTGCCGCCCATGCACCAGATGAATGTGCCCGGACGATTATCAGCCATGGCTTTCGCCGCAGCGCGAACCTGTCCACCGGGTACGCCGGTTACACGTTCTACTTCATCAGGATTCCATTTAGCGACTTCGGCCTTAACATCTTCCATGCCATAAACGCGTTGACGAATGTACTCTTTGTCTTCCCAGCCATTTTGAAAGATATGCCACATTAGACCCCAGATAATAGGTACATCAGTACCTGGTCTGATTTGCAGGAAGTGATCTGCATGGGCCGCAGTCCGAGTAAAACGTGGGTCGATAACAATAATCGGCGCGTTGTTCTCTTCCTTTGCCTTGAAGATATGCTGCAGGGCAACTGGATGTGCTTCAGCGGGGTTAGAGCCAATCAACAATATCGCCTGAGAATTATGGATATCGTTGTAGGAGTTGGTCATTGCACCGTAGCCCCAGGTATTTGCTACACCCGCCACCGTTGTGGAGTGACAGATTCGTGCCTGATGGTCAACGTTGTTGGTGCCCCACATGCCCGCCATTTTGCGGAACAAATAGGCTTGCTCATTATTGAATTTGGCAGAACCAAGAAAATATACAGAATCTGGTCCAGACTCGGCACGGATCTTGTTCATGTTGTCGCCAATTTCACTAATGGCCTGATCCCAGCTTACTCGTTGCCATTTACCATCCACCAGTTTGGTGGGGTATTTGAGCCGACGCTCGCCATGACCATGCTCACGAACCGCTGCACCCTTGGCGCAATGTGCACCACGGTTGAACGGGTGATCGAAGGCAGGCTCCTGGCCAGTCCAGACACCATTCTGAACTTCGGCGATAATGCCACAGCCAACAGAACAGTGCGTACAAACTGTACGCACTTCCGTAATAGAGCCTTTATTGTTTGATGCAGCTTCGGCCTTGCGCATCATAACCGGACTAATGCCAGTTGCCAGGGCAGCGCCACCGGCGGCAAGCCCTGAGTTTTTCAGAAAATCCCGGCGGTTAACGGTCGAGCCCTGGCCTTGCGGCGCCTTCAGAGTAACCGTTTGGGACGATTTTTTACGTAACTTCATAAGTTCTCCTCCACGACAATTCGCGACTTCTTATGATTCATAGGGTCGACTTGTAATAGTCGCTGATATGCCTGGTAAGACGATAGTTTTCATTCTTGGCAACTTTTGTTTCAGGTTCAACTGGCTCGGCTAGAGCAACGCCGGGGACGGCGGCTGCAACGGTTACGCCAGCACCTGCAACAACGCTTCCTCGAAGAAAGTCACGTCTGTCTGAGTTGCCGGGTTTCTGCTTTTTCATAGGCTTTATCTCCTGTTTGTAATTCAATACATCATCGCTAAAAAAATGCCCGTACAGGTTTAGCACTGATGCATAAAAACCTGCTACCTCATGACAGAGATAATCTGAGCCGATTAGACGGGCATACCCAGGTATCTCTTTTCAAACTCTATAAACTTATTGCCGAAACGCGCAACTGACTGATAGAAAGTTGCTGTATCTGCGCCCGCCAGGTCGTCAAAAAATCGCTTTACCCAGCTGGCCAGATGCCTTTCGAAAAATACTTTCTGTTGATCCAGTTCATAATCTTCGCCAATCAACATTGCCATCACTTCAAACAAGGCCGCTACGTGATCCTCTGGCTCGTTGATTTTGCTATCGCGTTCAAAACCCAGAGCTTTTAAATCATCACGTAAAATGCCCAGCGGTTTTTCCATTAGGAACCCGGTTTGATACCAGGAACCAAATGGCACTAGCTCGCCGCGTCCCAGACCAATAAATAGTTTGAAGTATTCATCAGCAACCGATTCAAGAGGGCAACTTTTAGCCGCCATTCCCAAAAGGGTTAGAGCGGTCGCTAAATCATCTCCATTGTCAGACTGGGATCCAAGGCCGGATACTGCAGCTAATAAATTAGCATCGGGTTCGGCCCTGAGCAAAGCAGCGAGATAGCCATAAGCCCCGCTTCGATACTGGTTTTCCGGTGCCGGTACTGAACTTTCAGTGTCGACATCAGCACTGCCAGAGATTGTTTGGGTCATGGATTACTCTCTTATCTAATATATAAGCAATTTATATGCCGGTATTCATTGGACTGTGACGGAATATAGTCATGAATAGGGTTAGTTCTGGATGAATTACGAGACAATTTGTCCGTAAGGTCACCGAGTAGGGTTCATCATGTCGTCGTCCTGCACCACATCCACTACTCTACAATCGTCACACATCATCAATCGTTTTTTGGCCCGTTCACTCTGAAACATCGGATGGTCGGCTAACTTGCCCAGCATGGTATCGATGATATTGCGGGTAGCAAAGGGCTTGCCGCAAACAACACAATTGAAAGGTTTTTGTTCGTTTACGACTATGCCACGCCGGCGCTCGTCGATATCCAGATTGAGTCGTGGTTGTAATGTGATGGCACTCTCCGGGCAGGCCTGCTCGCAAATGCCGCATTGCACGCAATTGACTTCATGAAACAGCAAGGCGGGCTTTTCACCACCAGCAACAATCGCATGGGAGGGGCAAACCGACGTGCAAGCCATACATAAGGTGCACAGGTCACCGTCGACGTGGATTCGACCTAACGGTGCTCCCTCCGGTAGTTCAGTAATCTTGTTTCGCTGCCCGTTGGCTAAAGCATCAATAGCTGCGTATAGCATATTGCGTTTATCGTTCAATCCCGCATAACTGGCCCGATTAGCTGGCTGCCATTCTATCCCCGGGGCGTTGTGTCGGCTCACATCCGGTATCCGTCGAATAGCTTGTTCGGGTATGTCAAAAGTAGACAGAATGGCCCAGGCTATATCTATCTGCTGATCGAGCCATCCGGAAACAGTTTCTGGTACGCTAGCGCCGGCAAGTACCACTTGATTTGCGCCATAGGCCAACGCGGAAAGCCAGGTTTCCAATCCCACACTGGCGAGTTCTTCCACGGGCATGAGCAACACATTGTCCGCTACAAGTTCAAATTGCTCAGCTTCGGCCTCACTAATAAATATTACACAGGGTTTTTCACCGTGGTGATCGAGATAGGTATGGATCAACAATCTCAGTCGGGTTAACTGATCCTTAAGGTCTGGGTAAACATAACGAATTGCACCTGTCGGGCATACTGTTGCGCAAACACCGCCACCCTGACAAAGGTAAGGATCTACCTCGATCATTTCGCCTAGTGACTGGATGGCCCCGGTGGGGCAGGAATCCAGGCACCGACTGCAACCCGGCTGACCAGAACGGCTATGGGCACATATCTGGCTGTCATATTCAAAATACCGTGGTTTGTCAAAACTACCAGTCATGTCAGCCAGTTCTGAGGCATTGACCTCGATACTGAAGAAGTCATTGCCAGAGGCCAGATAACCCGGTGGCTTAATTGGCATATCTAGTAGAGGTATGGCGCAGAGATCAAGAATCATATCGGCGCTCAATGTTTCAAAAGTCAGGCTTCCCTTTTCACCCAGAGTAATTACGAAGGCGCCTAGATGCCCACTAATGGCGATGTTTCTTTCCGCCAGCGGAATGGTGACGTGATCAGGGTCTTCAGCGTAATCAGTCTGCAGTATCGTGCCGTTTAAATTTTCGGCCAGACACGCTAGAGCTGCTGTGGCTGTTTCGTGTGGTCCAATAATCAGCACTCTGCCATGGGACTGGTATTCAATTAATGCTGTCGCAGTAAATTTTAGTGTATCAACTGCTTTAGCTGCTGCTGCTCTGGCGGTAGCGTTGACAGATACGTCCTGGGTCATGCGGGCTGTTCCTGGTCAGGTAGGTTAGCGGGGAGTGTTTGATCTTCTTCTTGATCCTCAGACTTATTATCAGTCTCAGGAGTCTCGTCGGTCTCGGCCATCGAATCAGCCATATCAGATGGGGTTTCAGTATCTGATTGGTTATTTTCTTCAAGGTCCTGTTCTGCTAGTTCGCGGGCTTTTCGTTCGAGGCGTTCCTGTTCCATCTCCATTTGGTGTCGCATATCTGCGGTAACGATATCGCCGAGTTTTTCGAATTTTGTGAAGTCGTCGTCATATTCATCTAGTCCATCTCTCACATTGAAGGCGGCTGATACAAACATCTTGCGCAGCGCTTTATTGCGAAGCTCCTGGCTAACCCCGCTAGATAAAAAAGCTGACACATTAGAATCTTCGGTAATCGTGTCGAGAGCCGGCATATCTGCATCTGTGAGCACGGGCTCTGCAATGATCTGTTCTTCGAGCAGGTTATCTTCAGGCGGATTCTCTTCGCTAACCTCAAGGGGCTGTGGATCGAGCTTGCGTCTAGACCAACGGCTTAAAAAACGTTCTTCACCGTCCGCAAGTCCTGGTTCAGTGTCTTGATCCGAACTGGGTTTGCGCATTAGTGTTTTTGCGCCCCTTTCCAGTTAACCAGTTTGCGTTTGAATTTTTTTTCTGGCGCATAGTGCTGTAACACATAGGCCTCGGTCCATCGATAAAGCTCAGGTGCTAAAGGAACCGCGAACACAGTGTCATCGCCTTCAAGGTACGCATGGGCCTGATCAAAACTCAGAGTGACTAATACCGGTACAGGCATTTGATCATCCATGTCTTCTTCATCTATTCTGGCGACGACATAACAACTGGGTTTTGGTGACATCAGGTTATGGTAATAACTTTCAGCTTCGTCGACATATAAGGCAATTTTTAGGCCATTAAAGTATCGTCGGGCAGAGTCTTCGTCTGCATCATGTGGCTCTGTCGTTCGTTCACCCACCACCACTGCTAGAGCATCCCATTGCAGGGTCGCCCAACGGGTAACGCCAGGTTTGGACTCAAGAATAACAGTTACCAGCAAGCTGTCTGGCAATCGTTGATCGAAGTCGATAAGTGGTATTTCATCATTCATGCCACTAATAAGTGAGCAATTTGCGTGCCAGAGTTGATATGAGGGCGTAAAACCTTTAGTTCGTTAGTCGATTTTGGTGTTAGTTAGTTTGATCAGGATATTTAAAGTGATTTTTAATTACTATCTAACAATTTTAATGAATCTAAGTTGCGCAAAGATCTGGACCTATTCTGGTCATATATGACCAGAGGGTGATTCGAGTTGAGACAAATTGTCCCAATTATTTCCTTTTTATCTATGAATCTTGGTTTGGAATGATTATTGCAGGTAGATGAGATACATCACCTATTATCGAGTGAAACTCATGAAGCCCAACGACGGCTATTTTCCCAGTTTTATGACTGTGCATCAGGTTGCAGAATATCTTCAGCTAAACGAGAAAAAGATATATGCCCTGGTGGGTGAGCAACGATTGCCGGCCACCAAGGTTACAGGAAAGTGGATGTTTCCACGCGAGCTAATCGACCAATGGTTGCTTGAATCAAGTCATGGTGGGATGTTGCTGGATCGATTGCTGATTGGCGGGCCAGATGATCCGTTGTTTCTGTTTTTTGCTGAACTAGCCGGACAACAAAATTCAAACCACGCTTTGGTCGGCTATGTAAATCGGGACACAAGATCCGCTCTGGATTTACTGGCCTCTGGTCGACTCGATGTGGCGCTATTACATTGGGGTCCTGAAGAAGAAAGTTCGGTTCGACATCCCGCTTTGTTGGAATTACATCGAAAACGAACTGACTGGATATTGGTCGGTGGCATTAAACGAGAACTGGGTCTGGTTTCTCGCAAAGCCGGGTCAATAGAAACAGAATTGGCCATTAGCAACTGGGCTGATCCTGATTTGCGTTGGGTACGAAGGCCTGTCACGGATGGAGTCTGGAGGTTTTTTCAGGATGCTGCCATACAGGCAGGTTTTGATTCAGTACAGCTTTCAATTTCCCTTGAGGTATCTACCGAGCGAGATGCGGCCGCCGCCGTAGCGGGTGGGGTGGCGGACATTGCTCCTGCATCACGAGCTACCGCAAATCAATTCGGACTGGCCTTTAAGCCGCTGGGCTGGGAACAAATCGATATGGTAATGCATCGCGATATCTGGTTTCGCCGACTGTTTCAAATGTTACTTGAGATTATGACCAACAAGGCTTCAGTGCAGTTTGCCGAACGCCTCGGTGGATATGATTTTGCACCCTGTGGGCAATTGTTGTGGGGTGATCGGTAGCTGTTTATTGGACTCTAAACGTGATTATTACACTTTGCAAAAACCGGTGGTCGCTTCTAATCGGTGTTTTGATTATTCAGATGCTGTTGTCGTCGTTGGTGAGCGCACAAGGCGGGTTAACCAATGACTGGGCGCGAGCAATAAAGGCAAATGATATTGAGTTTCTACGCTCTATATTGCTACATAAGGGCGCAGAAAATCGCGCCACTGCGGAGGGAAAAACCATCCTGATGGCAGCAGCAGCAGCCGGCGATGCACGTCTGGTAAGACAGCTACTGCAATTTGGTGCGAATGTTAATCAATCGAATCATCGCGGTGGCAGTGCCCTGATGTACGCGGCAGCCAGGGGTAACTATAACGTCGTGACAATGCTGGCAGATGCTGGTGCGGAAATAAATCAGCGAGCCGATAACGGCTGGACTGCCATTCAGTTGGCCGCAGCAAAGGGCTATGGCGCCATTGTCCGACAATTACTGGATTTCCAGGCAGATGTGAACGCGCAGGATATATTTGGCTATAGTGCATTAATGAGAGCTGTCGTAAACGGTAAGCTTGAAAGTATCGCGGTGTTATTGTCGACCGATGCTATTGATCTCAGTATCAATAATAGTCGTGGTGAAACGGTTATTCAGTTAGCGCTCATGAGTGATGATTGTGTTGTGACACGTATGTTATGGGGTGTGGCGCAAAACAGCCAGGAGCTACTTCATTGGGCGCAATTACGCCGTTCCGTGCAATCTGACTGTCCGTTTTAGCCACACTCCATGGTTCGGCCCGTGTAGTCCTGCATGGTTATAACCCTGGACTGATCACCGACAGGACTGTCGATATCCATGCGTTCATACTCAATCAGGAGACGCTTACCGAAACGCTCGAAGTATTGATCAAACATCATACCGCCGGTTACACCTACGGCATAAATATTTTGCTCGGAGTCTGTCTCCAACGCGATGGCTGCCAGGGGTTGTGGGGCAGGACCGCCAAGCACTCTGCCACCTTCAGCAGGATCATAAACGCTCTGCTCTGAACAGCATTGTATGATACCCCCGCGTCGTTCGTAGTGTTGAGATTTATTATAAAAACCGGTTTGTTTGCTGCGATAACCAATAAAACTTACCGTCCTGGTGGGATGGCTCATTCGATGAGCGCAGATTGCTGAGAATGCAACCAGGGATTGATTGAGGCCAATACCTCCTGACCATTTATATCGTTTGCCGGTGCTTGTGGAAAGATCGCTAACGGCTTTTGCCGGTTTGTCCAGATTGATCAGAAAACACGGCGTTGTGACATAGGGATAGTGGAACAAATAATCTTGATTTGGCTTCAAATGTTCGAGATTTAAAGGCTGATGATTATTGTCTACCAGCTGACAGCGATGAAATGGCGTAATCGAGGTGTTGGCAAGAGAAATTTCATTCTTGCCTAAAGTGAGTAATCCTAACAGTGATCCGCAGTGGGCAAGAAAACTTCGTCTGGGTGATTCTGATTGCATGGTTCACTACCCCCATATCTGTTTGTTTGATTGAGTATTAGATTGTTATGCCTGAGCTGGCATCGACTGCATTATCTTCTAGTTGCTTGAGCTGTTCAGCAATAGCTTCATCATCTTCGATCATACTTGGCTCCGATAGCAGATAAACCACGAATCGAGAACCTTCATTAAGAGTAGATTCTGCCCTGATAAGTCCACCATAACGGCGTATCAGACCATAGCTAACCGATAGTCCAAGTCCGGTGCCTTTGCCCTGATTCTTGGTGGTAAAGAATGGGTTGAAGATCTTGCTTAGTTGATCAGCGTCCATACCAGCCCCATTGTCTCCCACTGCTATGGAAATACCCTTATCCTCCCAGTCTTCGGTGCTTAACTTAATAACACCGCCAATTTCAGGTAGGGAATGAATAGCATTGACAAGTAGGTTAACCAGCACCTGTTGCAACTCATGCTGACTGATTCGTACGATGCATTTGGACTGTAGCGTCAATTGCAAATCAAATTTAACCTGCTTTCTTAGATGCTGGACTAATTTTATAGTCTCCCCGATAACATCATTGACATCTACTTCTGCAATATATCCGGCATATTCTTCTGGTCTGGCGTATTGTAAGAGATTATTAATTATTTCCTGAATTCGGTAAATTTGATCTACGACCAAATCGATTTCCGGTTGCACTGGAATTGCTGCATCTCCTAATTCACTTACGACCAGGTCGAGGTTGCCTAGCATAACCTGAGTGGGGTTGTTGATTTCGTGTGCGACGCCGGCAGTTAACTCCCCCAGTGCGGCGAGTTTTTCCGCAACAACCAACTGCTGCCTGGTTTGCCTGAGCGCAATGATCGTACGTTGCAGGTCACGGTTTTTGCGTTGTAGCTCGTCAGTTCGCTCAGCTACTTTATCTTCAAGCTGGTCAGCCCAGCTCTGGATTTCCTGACTGCGCTGACTCAACAAATCCA
>JBLHGU010000075.1:0-22444 GCA_047615875.1 Parasphingorhabdus sp. | reverse complement strand
AGTGCATGGATAGTCTCGAACAACTGATTCGTGGCTATCAGGACCGGGCGATGGACCTGGTGAACCTGAAAATAAATCGCATAGGTGGCCTTACCCGAGCGAAACAATTCAGAGACCTGTGTGTGTCCCTGGGAATTGTTATGACGATAGAAGATTCATGGGGTGGAGAGATAGCCACCGCTGCCATTGCCCATTTGGCACATTCTACGCCGGACAATTTTCATTTTCAGTCATCAGCTTTTCATGAGTACCACAATGTCGCCATTGCCGAGGGCGGGCCAACGATAGAAGACGGAAAAATGTTTATGTCGGATAAACCCGGACTAGGAGTTGAACCGAACTATGATATTCTTGGCGCAACCTGTTTCGAAATTTAATGATAAAGACACGACTAACAGAAAGATTTAATCTGGATCACCCCATAATTCAAGCGCCCATGGCGTTGGCAGCGGGCGGTGCTTTGGCGTCTTCGATATCTCGGGCCGGTGGCCTGGGTTTGATTGGTGGAGCTTATGGCGTTTCTGAATGGCTCACCGAACAGTTTGATCTGGCTGGAAGTCAGCAGGTTGGTTGCGGGCTAATTACCTGGTCGTTGGCAAAGCAGCCTGAGTTGCTGGAGTTGGTGCTTTCCAGGCAGCCCAGCGCATTGTTTCTTTCCTTCGGAGATCCTGCACCTTTCGTCCAGCAAATAAGAGATTCCAACACGCCTCTAATTTGTCAGGTACAAACGGTAAAAGATGCCCGCCATGCTATTGAAGTAGGTGCTGATGTCGTTGTAGCCCAGGGTGCTGAGGCAGGTGGTCATGGTGAGAGTAGAGCCACCATGACTCTAGTTCCGGAAGTTGCAGATCTCATCGCAAAGAAATCATCGGAAACACTTTTATGTGCAGCCGGCGGGATAGCTGATGGTCGTGGACTTGCCGCAGCATTAATGTTGGGTGCAGATGGTGTATTGATTGGTTCCCGATTTTGGGCCACTGCAGAAGCATTGGTTCATCCTAATATGCTCGACGCAGCGCTTGAGGCGGATGGAGATGTCACAATCCGTTCAAGTGTTATGGATATTGCCAGATTATTGGAATGGCCAAAACGATACACAGCACGGGTGCTGAAGAACGATTTTACCGGGCAATGGCACCATGCCCAGAATGAATTAATGCAAAGTCAGGCGACCGAAGCTGCTCGATGGAAGCAGGCCTGGGTGGAAGGAGATGTGACAACTGCCAACACATTCGTTGGCGAAGCGACTGGGCTGATCAATAGTATTGAGCCAGCCGCTGATATTTTGCAGAAAATTAGTCAACAGGCAGAAGCCCTGCTTAGCAGATTCCCAACTCCAAACTCATCCTAAGGCTGGAACAACGCGGCCTAATATGAGATGGCAATTAGCTTTTGGAACCCTTTTCTTCATGAGCAAGATCACCCAGCCGGCTAGCTAATTCCTGATAGGCCTGACGATAGCCGTCCAGAGTATGACCTGACTCGGGTTGAAAATACTCTTCCTGAGTAACGCCGTTTTTATTCTCATATTCGATGAAAGTTTTCTGCATCGCTATCATTTTCTGAATGATTTCCTGTTTTTCGCTCATTGTTCTTGCCTCAAATGTCGTTAACTTAATGGATTTTAATAGCCGCCCTTTCTGCGGCTTTCCGGTAACCCGCCGATCAATCCAGCCTGTTTGCTGGGATTGCCAGGAAACAGGTTGTACAAGTCTTTGCTAGTTACCTTGCTACCCCATTTGTCAGACATGGCTTTTAGCATTAAACGGTTATTCGGTTGGTTTTCATTATTATTGAAATACTCTTCACGCAGATAGTGGATAACATCCCAGTGTTTGTCCTGCAGCTCAATATCTTCTGTCTGAGCCAATTGAATGGCTACATCTTTAGTCCACTCATCATGATTCGTTAGATAACCACTTTCTGTAGTTTCTATAGTTCTACCGTCAATTTCTATAGCCATTGCTAGCTCCATATATTCAAAGTAATAAGTTATTTCGTTAACTGGGGTTTATTCATCCGGTTTTTTATAAACCGCATCTATACCGCGGTGAGGTATAAATAAACCGAAGCCCCGTGCTCTATATTTGCCCAGACCCTGTTCCTGTAATTTTACAGCCGCATCCAGCTTAAGGCCTGCCAACATTAAGCTTCTGGAATGCAGCATGGCATCTGGCGTATTAAATTTATGCATTCGACCACACATCATTTTTCCAGGACGAATCCGCAGTTCTTGCAGAGCACCGTGACTGGCGGTTAAAAACTCTTCTTCCGTCGTGTCGGCATCATCGCAATGTAAATGGCGACAGAATAAAATTTTGCTATCACTTAAAGTTTTAATACTGGCTTTGCCAATGATCATTTCGCAATCATCAATGCTAAGTGTCTTACCAGAAAGAGCCTGTGTCTTTTTCTGCATCGATGCAGGCACACGAATGGTGAACCGAGTGCGTTTTGATAAAATAAGGTGAGACTCGTTTTCAGGTCGCTGCCAGCCGTTACCTGATTCTGCACCATGAATTAGATGGATGCCGCACTTATCCAGATCCTTTATCCAGGGTAGATGCTCCTGCACGGCAGTGCTGAGAGACCAGGCATGATCCATCGGAAGACGTCGGCAATCAATGCGAAAAACCACATCTACCACATCTTTAGGAACAGTTGGTTGCTGCTCTGCGTCGGATTCATTCCAGAACATTAATGCACCGGTAGTTCCTGTTGCACAAGGTCTCGATCAAACCACCACAGATCCTGGGCCAGAACATCCACTACATTTCGTAAACGCACGAGGAACTTGGCAGGATCATCGAGCTCCAGCCTGGCGATCCAGCTGTTAAACTGAGACTGATCTTCTATATTACTGTGACGACGTGCGACATTGCCTAGCATTTGCATAGAGAAGAACTGTAGATCGTTATGTTGCTTTCCTTCGCAACGTAGATCCACTATATAGGCTGCAGTGGCAGCAGCTACTGCGGCGCCGTCGGAATTATCTGGCGTTTCCTCGATAATGTGCTGGAGCATCGACAGGCTGAGTTCAGGATCAATAGGAAAGGTGACTGCTAACCAGACGCCCTGGCCGAGAGCTGCCAGGGCATCCTCTTCACCGCTTAAAAACATCAGCTGGCAGGCTTCAGCGGCCTCTTCCCATTGCTTGCGTTTGATTAGCGAATCAAAAAGAGGGCGGGTTATAGACCAGGCTTCATCGCCTCGTTCCAGTTCAATCAAAATACCCGCTTCATCTAGCGCCAGGCGGGTTAATTTGGCATCTGTTAGCTGTGCAATGGTGTCACGTCGTTGATCCCTAAGTGCGACCAGTCGGGATTCCAATGAGGCAGTAGAAACCATCGCATCTTCACCAGATTCGGCGCCTAGTTTGATACCTGTGTCGAGTAGCTTCATATTATCGGTGGTCCAGAACTTCAGTGAATACAGATTCCAGACAATCTTCCCAATTTTGTGGGGTGTCGTGAAATGGTGGTTTTACATCCATGCGGAAGAATAGCTCCCCCGCTCTGGCGGCATTCCTTACAGCTGAGATAAGTTCATCGAAACTTTCCATTTCATGGTGCTCTAAAAGAATTTCACTAAGCCACAGCATGAAATGTATTCTCCAGTGAGTAGGGGATATGATCGTAATAACGAACTCTGTAAAGCAGGCGTGGGTTCGTCGGAATATCGTTGAACGCGGTTCGGCAATGTAGGGCATTACGCGAGAGAATGCCCATACCTTTAACAAGTTTCACAGAATTCACGCTGGACAGATCTTTACAGCGATCGGCAATTTCTGCTAAAGCCTGTCGAATGAACTGTGTGCTTTTCCATTCTATATTTCTCTGTCGAGCCGAATAGCGCATCTGCAATCCGCCAGATTGATTGAAATAAAACATCGGGCAGGATGTTTCTGCTCTTAGTTCGACATCTTCACTCCTATTGGCAGGCACGGTCATTACGTCTGGCGCAAATAGTTCGAATGCGTCGCATGAGAATTTTTCTACCAGCCAGCCAAAAATAAGTTCGTGATCCAGTAACTTATTTTCACCACCGCTTACCGAATTGTTGGAGCAGTGCAGAATGAATGCATTAATGGTTTTTCCGATTGGGTTGTAGTAGCCATCGGTATGCCAACCTAATGCACGATCCGTATAAGGTATGTAGCGGCTCTTTTCAGCATTGTTGCTAACAGAGATTGTGCTGATGGAACTTTCATCGGCACAAAGATTTTGTTCGGCGTTCTGCAGACTAAATTGTCGGCCGAGTCGGGCCACCTGTGAGGGGCTAATTTGACCTTCGCAGCGATAAAGAGAAAAGTTATGTCGATTCAAATTTTCCAGCATAAGCTGGTGTTCGACTTCACTCACACAGGCCAGATTTTTCAACTCTACAGCTTGTTTATTCATTGCGCCGGCATTTGAGTTCAGTTTCTGATCCAACCAAAGCTTGAATGCCCGAGCGTCGAAACAGGTTTTAAGTCTACTAGCATAGTCTTGGGACGCAGGTATCTGCTTGTCGTTGGAATGCTCGACAAGACCAGGAAACAGGCGCTGACTAAGATTTGGTTGGTTCACGGGGCGTGATTTTAAGCAGTTCATCCCCGCCAGCAAACAAGCCCTAAGGGGTATATCTGTTGCCACGGTGGTAGGTCAAATTTTGGGCGGTAACTTCTGTAGATAATAAAATCGTCAGGGAAAATTCTTAAGCATTTGAAATATATATGTAATATGGGATGAAGGGCTGACATTAAGTTATCTAAATTTGTGCAGTGCACAAATTCTCTTATACCAAATGGGATAATACCAATAGCCGCCTATCCCCCCTAACGGATGAGTGATTAAGAGTTTAAAGCCGCATAGAATGCCAGACCATCAAATGCGATCCTTGTATTACTGCAGGATCATGCTCGGTAAGAACCAGCTAACGCTCGAGGAGAGTGACAACATGGCGGACAACAAACACCCAACTCCAATGCTCGATGAACTGGAGAATGGTCCCTGGCCTAGTTTTATTTCCGGTTTTAAACGCCTTCGTGATGATCACGAAGATCCGCGCATTAATGGCGTGGCCAATAGTTTGCTGGGGCAATTAGAACATTCCTATGAGACCCGCAAAGGTTACTGGAAGGGCGGTACCGTCAGTGTTTATGGGTATGGTGGGGGTATCATCCCGCGGTTTTCTGAAGTGGGTAAACAATTTCCTGAATCTAAAGAATTTCACACCCTGAGGGTGCAGCCGCCAGCAGGTAATTATTACACCACTGATATGCTGCGCCAGCTTGGCAACAGCTGGGAGAAGTGGGGTTCTGGACTCGTTACCTTTCACGGTCAGACCGGAAACATCATGTTTATCGGCTCTACTACCGAGAACACGCAGCACTTTTTTGATGAAATAAATGACTATGGCTGGGACCTGGGCGGAGCTGGCCCCTGCGTTCGAACCGCGATGTCCTGTGTAGGAGCTGCCCGTTGCGAGCAATCCTGTGCCAATGAACATAAAATTCACCGTTCGTTGGTGAATAACTTTACCGATGATGTGCATCGCCCGGCTTTGCCCTATAAATTTAAATTTAAGGTGTCGGGTTGCCCTAACGACTGTATGAATTCCATCGAACGTGCCGATATGGCCGTCATTGGAACCTGGCGTGACGACATGAAAGTCGATCAGGAAGAATGGAAAAATTACGTTGATGCGAAGGGCCGACAACACGTAATTGACAATATAATTACTCGTTGTCCAACACAGTGCCTGTCTTTGAAAGATGACGACACGCTGGAAGTTGATAATCGAAACTGCGTTCGCTGTATGCATTGCCTGAATGTGGTGCCAAAGGCTCTTTCTACTGGCGATGACAAAGGCGTAACGATTCTAATCGGCGGTAAGCGCACGTTGAAAATCGGCGATTTAATGGGCACGGTAGTCGTTCCATTTTTGAAGCTGGATACTGAAGAAGACTATGAACGTATTGTAGAGATTGCCGAGGAGACCATCGATTTTTGGGCTGAAAATGGACTGGAGCACGAGCGTTGTGGTGAGATGATTGAACGTATTGGGCTAGTTAATTTTCTCGAAGGCATTGGCCTTGATGTAGATCCGAACATGATTGCTAATCCTCGCGAGTCGTCCTACGTTCGAATGGACGGCTGGGACGATGAAGCCATTAAGTGGTTTGAGCGTAAAGCGGAAGAAAAGCTGGCGGCAGTGGGCTAACCGAATAAATCTGTCCTTTATCGAAATAATTTTCGTATTGATGCTAAGGCATCGATACTGTAACAACAGTTTGGAGTAGAGCATGGCAAAACAAATGCGCGAGGCTATCGAGTCCGGTTGTCCCGATGGGTTTCAGTATATGCATCCCACCATGGTGAAAAATTTTGGTCAGTGGAAATGGCATGATCATCCACGACCTGGCGTTTTACGCCATGCCGCCCATAGCGGTGATGAAGTCTGGACCGTTAAGGCTGGTACACAACGAATACTTGATGTGTTCACGCTGCGTAAGCTGTGTGATATCGGCGATCAATTTGCTGATGGTTTTGTTCGTTTTACCATACGCAGCAATATTGAATATATGGTCACGGATGAGACGAAAGTTGATCCCCTAATTGAAGCTTTGGAGGGCGCGGGGTTTGTCGTTGGTGGCACTGGTAATTCTGTCGCTATGATCTCGCACACCCAGGGTTGGTTACACTGCGATATTCCTGGAACTGATGCTTCTGGTGTAGTTAAGGCCATGATGGATGAACTCATTGACGAGTTCAAAAGTTGTAACATGCCCAACCGGGTTCATATCACAACTTCCTGTTGTCAGATTAACTGCGGTGGTCAGGGCGATATAGCCATTAATGTTCAACACACCAAGCCGCCAAAGATTAATCACGATCTGGTCGCTAATGTATGTGAAAGACCATCAGTTGTTGCTCGCTGCCCGGTAGCAGCTATTCGACCAGCCATGGTAAATGGCAAGCCGACACTGGAAGTTGATGAGAAAAAGTGTATCTGTTGTGGCGCGTGCTATCCGCCTTGTCCGCCCATGCAAATCAACGACCCTGAACATTCCAAGCTGGCAATCTGGGTTGGAGGCAATCACTCTAATGCCCGATCCAAACCCAGTTTTCAAAAGCTAGTCGCCTCTGGTATTCCGAATAATCCTCCTCGTTGGCCGGAAGCAACCGCTATTGTGAAGAAAATTCTGGCCGTCTATAAAGAAGACGCCCGTGACTGGGAACGATTAAATGATTGGGTAGATCGCATTGGCTGGCCGCGTTTCTTCGAGCTTACTGGTTTACCCTTTACCAAATACCATATCGATAACTGGCGTGGCAGTCGCAAGACTCTTAATTCGTCTACCCATATTCGTTTCTAAACAGCTATGATTTTTTCAATTATGGTGAACGAGGGTCCGTATACCCACCAGGCGGCGGACTCCGCGTATAACTTTACCAAGGCGGCGATAGATGCTGGCCACAGCATCTATCGGATATTCTTTTATCATGACGGTGTTAACAACGGTACTCGTATGACCACACCACCACAGGACGATCGAAATATCGTCAGTCGCTGGAGCGAGTTAGCAAAGCAGCACGAGTTGGATCTGGTGATATGTGTGGCTGCAGCCCAACGGCGTGGCATTCTTGATGCTGACGAGGCACGTAGAAATGGTAAGGATGGTGACAATATCGCCGAAGGGTTTCGTATTTCGGGTTTGGGGCAGCTTATTGAAGCGGGTATTCAAGCCGATCGAATAATGGAATTCGGTGATTAGGATTTAATTATGTCAAAAATTAAGAAATTCATGTATATCAATCGTCGTGCTCCCTACGGCAGCATCTACGCGCTTGAAGGTCTAGAAGTCGTTTTAGTAGGCGCTGCATTTGATCAGGATGTCAGCATGGCATTCATTGGCGACGGCGTGTTTCAGCTTAAAAAGGGTCAGGACACCAGCGACAGTGGAATGAAGAATTTTTCTCCTACATATAGAGCTCTAGGCGACTACGAAGTTAATAAACTCTATGTCGAGCAAGAGTCATTGCACGAGCGTGGACTCTGTGAAGGCGATCTGATGGAATTAGTCTGGGAAGACGAAGATGATGACTACGCAGAAAAGCCATCGATACATATTGTTAAACGCGCCGCTATGGCACAGCTAATGAACGAGCAGGATGTCCTGCTTAACTTTTAATGAGTGGATAATCGAGCATGTTGCATACCGTAAATAAATCACCATTCGAAAAGAATAGCTTACAGACTTGCCTATCATTATCGCTCGACGGTAGCGATATCTTGTTACTTGAAGACGGCGTTTATGGCGCCATACAAGGTAATGCCATAGCAGGTTCAATCGAGGCTGCCATGACAAGCAAAAGTTTTTATGCATTGGGTCCGGACCTGAAGGCTCGAGGTATTGAAGAAGATAAACTTATCGATGGAGTGAAAGTGGTTGGCTACAGCGATTTTGTAGAGCTGGCCGCAAATAATGACCGGGTTCAGTCCTGGTTATAAGTAGTTATTCACCTGTAAAAAAATTCTGAATTTAACGGAGAACACCGAGATGGCAATTGAAATAGATGGCAAGACATACGAGACAGACGAAGAGGGTTATCTGGAAGACTTGACTCAGTGGGACGAGAAAATTGCCAAGGCAATGGCAGAAGAAGATGATTGCGATCTGGATGAGAGTCACTGGCAAGTTATTAATTTTCTTCGTGAGTATTACGAAGAATATCAAATTGCCCCTGCAGTACGCGTGCTAACTAAGGCCATTGGCAAAAAGCTAGGCAAAGACAAAGGCAACAGCAAGTATCTGTATCAGCTATTTCCTTACGGACCTGCCAAGCAGGCATGTAAGTATGCGGGTCTACCGAAACCTACAGGCTGTGTATAAGGCTCGCTATCTATAGTTTCAGGTGATGTCGATGCAGCGGGAAGTTTTGTGCTAACAGCTATTTATGCCCTTTTGTTCTACCTGGCTACATGTGTTTTGTTAGCTGGTGTATTTGCAAAACTATGGCGTTATCACAAAATCCCTGCACCGTTGGTTATTCCGACTACACCGGCACCCATCACAACCGCTGGTGTGGTCGCGCGCATGGCTCGTGAAGTGGTTTTTTTCGAGAGCCTGTTTAAGGGTAGTAAGTGGACCTGGATATTTAGTTATTTGTTTCACTTCGGTATGGTGCTGGTGTTGTTGCGGCATTTGCGTTACTTCACCGATCCCGTCTGGTTCTGGGTGGAAATGGTTCAATGGATCGGCATATATGCAGGTTTTGCGATGTCAGTCGGCCTGGTGGGTTTATGGGCGCGACGTTTTCTGGTTGACCGGGTGCGATATATTTCTGCCCCGTCCGACCACTTAATGCTGGCACTAATTTTGGCCATTGCATTAAGTGGTATAGCTATGAAGTATGTCTGGCATACCGATGTGGTTGCTTTGAAAGCTTTTATGCTTGGCGTAATGTCTTTCGACTGGCAGCCGTTGCCCGCTGATCCACTGCTTTTAGTGCACCTTGCTTTGGTTATAGCGCTAATGATTGTTTTTCCTTTTAGTAAGTTGATGCATGCGCCTGGTGTATTTTTTAGCCCGACTCGAAATATGAAGGACAATCCTCGAGAACAGCGTCATGTGGCTGCCTGGGCAGATAAGTTTCCGACCAGCAAGTCCTGACAACCGGGATATTTATCAATGGCTATAAAAGTAAATTTTGAGACACCGGAGATTAAAAAAATCCCGGTCATCCCACCGATAAAAATCGGTGCGATGCAGCATAGCCAGCCCTTTCTTGCAAAACCGGCCCATCAGGAAGCCCTCGGCTACCCTGGGGAATTGGTGGAGAACTGGAAGGAAGTTGCTCTGGCTAAAATGGAAGAGTTGCTAGGTAAATACCGCTCGCTACAGGTTTTTATGGATACCTGTGTTAAGTGCGGTAGTTGTGCTGATAAGTGTCATTATTTTCTCGGTACGGGCGATCCTAAGAATATGCCTGTGGCCCGACAGGATCTGTTGCGTAATGTATATAGACGCTATTTTACCTTCGCCGGCAAGCACTTTCCCAAACTGGTGGGAGCAGTTGATTTAACCGAGGAAGTTGTTGATGACTGGTACAAGTATTATCACCAATGTTCCGAGTGTCGACGCTGTTCGGTTTATTGCCCCTATGGTATCGATACTGCAGAGGTCACCATGGCCGGGCGGGAAATACTGGCGGCAATTGGCAAAGGCCAGAAGTATTCCAATGAAATTATTGGTAAGGTTTTCAAAATAGGTAACAACCTTGGCCTACCGAAACCAGCACTGTTGGATACCCTCGAAGGTCTTGAAGAAGAAGTCGAAGAAGATATTGAAGTGCCAGTCAAGTTTCCCCTTGATCAGCACGGTGCTGATGTTCTGCTGGTAACACCATCGGCTGACTTTTTTGCAGAACCTCATGTTGACGGTCTGATCGGCTACGCCAAGGTTTTTCATCAGGCAGGTATAAGTTGGACGCTAAGCTCCCACGCATCAGAGGCGGCAAATTTTGGCTTGTTTATCGGCAGTTACGACAACATGCAAAAAGTCGCTATGCGTATTCGAGAAGCCGCACTGGAGCTAGGTGTTAAACGCATAATTGTTGGCGAGTGCGGCCATGCCTGGCGCGTTGCCTATAGTTACTGGAATACTTTAGTTGGGCCCTGGGACTTTCTTGATAAGAATTATCCGGTGCCTCAACACGTCTGCGAATTCACTTACGATTTACTACAACGTGGTGCGCTTAAGTTAGATAAGGAAGCCAACGACGATAAAATTTTAACTTTCCATGATTCATGTAATGTTTCTCGCGCATCGAGAATGGGTGATATGCCCGGTGGTCAGTTTGTAATCCCCCGTGAAATTATCAAGGCCTCCTGTAATCATTTTGTTGATATGGCACCAGAAACCATTCATGAAGGGACCTTTTGTTGTGGCGGTGGAGGCGGCTTATTGACCGACGATTTATTGGAACTACGGGTAAAGGGAGCCTTACCCAGAATGAGTGCGCTCAGTCAGGTGATTGACGATCACGGCGTAACCCATATGGCCGCTATCTGTGCCATTTGTAAGTCACAATTCAGCAAGGTTTTACCCTTTTACGGCATGGGCATGGACATGATAATCAGCGTGCATCAGTTAGTTGGTGATGCGCTGGTTTTCGATGTCAAGAATTAACGGTCACGAGCAGAATTAACTCTGTGACGATATTTTATTTTAGTTAGGGGTGTTTAGATGGCAACTTCCGCAGACGATATAAAAAAGACCTTGACATTCAGGTACTACAACGACGGTGACTATGTCGAAGACGATATGCAGAGTATGATCTTCGAGGCCGATCATTCCAATAAATGTCCGGTCTACGTGCATCGAACGCCACCTTGTCAGGGTAGCTGTCCTTCGGGAGAAGATATTCGTGGCTGGCTGCAGATTGTTCGTGGCATTGAAAAGCCACCCGAAGGCATTTCAATGGAAGAATATGCCTTTCGACGCTCTACTGACGCTAATCCATTTCCATCAATGATGGGACGTGTTTGCCCTGCGCCCTGTGAAGATGGTTGTAATCGCAATAACGTGGAAGACTTTGTTGGTATTAACTCTGTTGAACAATTCATTGGTGATAGTGCCTTTGAGCAAGGTTTTAAGTTTGAAGTGCCTGGTGCAGTTGCCGACAAGAAAATTGCCATAATTGGTGGTGGACCCGCTGGTCTGGCTGCTGCATATCAGCTGAGAAGAAAGGGCTTTGCATCAACCATTTTCGAATCTCAGGACAAGTTGGGTGGCATGATGTGGTATGGCATTCCAAACTACCGTACACCCAGGGATCTGTTAGGGCATGAGATACAGCGCATCCTTGATTTAGGCGATATTGAAGTTCGCAACAACACCCGTGTGGGAAAGGATGTCAGTCTAGAAGAGCTAGATAAAGAATTCGATGCAGTTTTATGGTCGATAGGTTGCCAAAGCGGACGAGATTTACCTATCCCCAATAGCGAGGCCCCCAACTGTGTCAGTGGGGTCGGCTTTCTGGATGCTTTTAACAAAGGCACTCTGAAGGTGACCGCCGACCGTGTTATCTGTGTCGGTGGTGGTGATACATCAATCGACGTTGTATCTGTAGCACGTCGTCTAGGTAAGGTGGATAAGATCAATCCAAAGGATCGCCCGGAAGAGGTAATTGGTGGCTACATTGCACATGATTCTGCTTTTGCAGCACTTCGCACAGGTGCCAAAGTTACCTTAACTGCTCTATTTGAACGAGAGGCAATGACCGCTACCGAGGAAGAAGTAGATGATGCTTTGCGGGAAGGCGTTACTATTCTTAATGGTGTTATGCCTGTCGATGTAATCAAGGATGAGAATGGTAGAGCCACGGCCATGAAGCTGGCCAAGTGCACAATGGATGATCGTGGAGTTCCCTCAGCAGTAGAAGGCAGCGAATTTATTGTTGAGTGCGATTTGATTGTATCTGCCATAGGGCAGGGTGGCGATTTAAGCGGGCTTGATGAGTTAAATAATGGCCGCAACTTGATTAACTCAGACAAGTTTTATCAGGTGCCTGATCGACCCGGGCATTTTGTTGCTGGAGATATTATTCGACCACACTTGTTAACTACTGCAATTGGCCAGGCTTCTATCGCTGTTGATTCCATCATTCATTATCTCGCAGAAAAAGATCCGCAGAAACGTCCCAAAGTGGATGTACATCACTTCAATTTGTTGTCGAAGTTAAATGAGTCTGGTTTGAATCCATCGGAATATGATCACAGCGTAAACTGGGGAACATCAGATTCGGATTATGCGGTGCATAACTATGAAGATCGGTCTGCTCAGGAAATCATACCCTCTACAGAACTCTTTCTGGCTCACTTCGAGTACACGCCAAGAAATAAGCGCGACATTATTGGTCCTGATGCGAGTGCCGTATTGGGCCATTTTGAAGAACGCCATCAAGGCCTGGATCGCCAACAGGCTGCCCAGGAGGCAGAGCGCTGCATGAGTTGTGGGATGTGTTTTGAGTGTGATAACTGTGTAATCTATTGCCCGGTGGATGCGGTCTTTAGAGTCAAGAAAGATAAATCGACAACGGGTCGTTATGTAGATACTGACTATGACAAATGTATTGGTTGTCACATCTGCTCTGATGTTTGCCCTACTGGCTACATCGACATGGGCATGGGTGGTTAGTACACAAATGTTGCGTTACATCTGCAAATTGCTTACAGGGGTGATGCTGCTTTTGTCTATTGCTGGAGTAGTGGTTTCAGCGGATGTAAATGTGCCGAAGCCTAATATTGTTAAAGGCGAGAAGTGTGTTGAACCAACGGAATTTATGCGTCGTTATCACATGGATATTCTTATGCATCAGCGCGATAACACGGTAATACATGGTGTCAGGTCTGATAAACACAGCCTGGTAGGTTGTATAAGTTGCCATGCAGATAAAAACTCTACTGGTGATTATATTCCAGTCAATGCAGAAGGACAGTTTTGCCAGAGTTGTCATAGTTATGCTGCAGTGAAGGTCGATTGCTTTCAATGCCACGCAACGGTTCCTGCGGAGTAGCTATGTCCGAGATTAAAGAGAATAATAAACAGCAATTGACAGATAAGTATCGGCGTAGATTTCTTGCTGCTTTGGGTATCGGTGCGGCTGCTGGTGTATTGGGCAGTGGGGGTCAGTTAATTGAACTGACACAGGCTAAGTCTGATGACGATGCTGTAACCGATCAAGTGCGTTGGGGAATGCTAATTGATTCTGGCAAGTGTGCAGAAGGTTGCTCGTCCTGTGTAGACGCCTGTAATGATGAACATGGTCTAACTGGTTTCGGCAGACCGGAAACAGACGCACAGTGGATTCGCAAAGTCGATCTTAAAGACCGCCAGACAGGTCGGGTACTTTCGTTGCCATTGCTATGCCAACATTGCGAAAACCCGCCCTGCGTGGATGTTTGTCCTACCGGTGCTTCCTTTAAGCGCGCTGATGGCATCGTATTGGTAAATAAACACACCTGCATTGGCTGTCGTTATTGCATGATGGCCTGTCCATACAAAGCCCGATCGTTTATTCATGAAGGCCTAAGCAATCAAAAGCCCTGGGCGCCAAGAGGCAAGGGCACGGTCGAAAGTTGTACGTTGTGTGTTCATCGAGTTGATCGAGATGAAACACCTGCTTGTGTTGAAGCCTGTGATGAAGCCGGCCATCAGGCCATGCTGTTTGGTGATTTGAATGATCCTGATAGCGAGATTTCAAGACAATCAAAACAATTGCCTAGCAAACAGTTGCGCGCGGATCTAAATCTCAATACCGGCGTTCGCTACCAGGGGTTGTGACTGCTATGAATAAAGTTGCACCAAGATTCCTGACCATTAGCGGACAGTCAAAAGGCTACTATATATTTTTACTGGTGCTCACTATAGTAACATTGGCAGGTGCCTATGCTGCCCACTACATGGAAAGTCATGGACATGTAGTGACGGGAATGAATAATCAGGTGGTATGGGGCATGCCTCATGTCTTTGCAATCTTTCTGATCGTTGCCGCTTCCGGAGCACTAAATATAGCTTCTATGGGTTCAGTGTTCGGTCAGCAAGAATACAAGACGATGGGCCGTCTATCAGGGCTGGTAGCCATTGCTTTACTGCTTGGCGGATTAACCATCCTGGTGCTAGACCTGGGTCGCCCGGATCGTTTGATTGTTGCGATGACAACTTACAATTTCAAGTCGATCTTTGCCTGGAATATATTTCTCTACACCGGCTTTCTGGGTATTGTTGCAGTTTATCTGTGGATGATGTTTGAGCCGCGTATGAATCGCTACTCATCTTCGGTAGGTAAATTCGCTTTTGCCTGGCGATTTATGCTCACGACGGGCACCGGTTCTATCTTCGGGTTTCTCGTTGCCAGGCAGGCTTATGATGCGGCCATTATGGCTCCGATGTTTATATTGATGTCGTTATCGCTTGGAACCGCTGTATTTTTGATTGTGCTGAACATAGTAGCAAAGTGTACTCATAGAGAACTTGAGGATGCTACGGTGAATCGAGTCAAACGTCTGTTGGCATTATTTGTAATGGCGGTCCTTTATTTTGTTCTGGTGTTTAATTTGACCAACTTGTATGCAACAGAACATCATGGAGTCGAATATTATGTTCTGGCTAACGGTGGTGTAATTACAGTATTATTTTGGCTAGGGCAGATAGCTCTTGGCAGCATATTGCCTCTTGTATTGTTTTATGCGCCTGCATTCAATCACCGCAAATGGGCTATGGCTGGATGCGTTCTGGTTATTCTGGGTGGCTTTGCTCAGCTATATGTATTGATCATCGGTGGGCAATCATATCCGTTAGATATATTTCCCGGATTGGACGTGATAGCTAGCTCATTCCAGGATGGTGAGATTGCCCATTACGCGCCTTCGTTTCCTGAGTTGATGTTAGGACTAGGTGGAATATCCCTGGCTTTGCTGGTTATCACCATCGGCGTAAGAATACTTCCATTCCTACCGGAAAAATTTCATCTCTCCGATAAGTATTCTGCCTCGTGAAAGACTTCTGCAGTGCGTTAGAGGAAGGCCGGTGTCATCCGGCTTTTTTTCTTTAAGGGATATTAACTAGTGCAGTCACGTTTCTATATTTCTGCCGCCCACAAGTCTTCAGGAAAGACTACTGTGAGTATAGGTCTTGCGGCGGCATTAAAACGACGCGGTGAATCTGTTCAGTGCTTTAAGAAAGGTCCTGATTATATTGATCCAATGTGGTTAGCTCACGCATCGGCAAAACCCTGTTTCAATCTGGATTTTAATGTTCAGTCTAATGATGAAATAAGGCAGACATTAAGCCGAGCATCTGATGCTAACGTTGCTCTCATAGAGGGCAGCAAGGGCTTATATGACGGTACAGAACTAGATGGTTCCAACAGTAATGCTGCTATGGCGAGGCTGCTAATAGCTCCAGTTGTTTTAGTGATCGATTGCCGGGGCATAACCCGGGGCATCGCACCATTGCTTCAAGGCTATGCTGGATTCGAATCTGTAGACTTCGCTGGTGTTATTCTTAATATGGTTGGTGGCTCCAGGCATGAGTCAAAACTGCGCAAAGCTATTGAACACTACACCAGTTTTAAAGTGCTAGGTGCAGTACCGTTTGATCCGTTGATGGAAATAAAAGAACGACATTTAGGACTGATGCCCAGTAACGAGCATCACGAAAGAGATCGGGTACGCGATGACATTTGCCAGCATGTCGAGAAAAATGTCGATCTTGATTTATTGTTAAGTGAGACCGGTAGACCGTCGCCGGTCGAGCTGCGTGAACCTACAGTAGAGAAGACGGCAATAGGCAGTTTAACTATCGCAATAGCCAGAGATGAAGCATTTGGATTTTACTATGCCGATGACCTTGATCAGTTCGAGAAACTGGGTGCCAAGCTACGCTTTTTCAGCCCTATTCATGATACCAAACTGCCTGATGCAGACGCGCTTTTTATCGGTGGCGGGTTTCCAGAGAGTTTTGCAAAAGAGCTTTCACAAAATACGGCTATGCTGCAACAGGTGCGTCGTTTTTGTCAGCTAGATAAGCCTATGTACGCTGAGTGCGGTGGACTAATGTATTTGTCGCGAAGCATTACGACAAACGCTGGTAGTTACGAACAAGCTGGCGTGCTTGATCTAGATGTGACAATGAAAGACAAGCCATGTGGTCGTGGCTATGTTCGGGTCTGTCCCACCGGGCGACACCCCTGGCCAGCAGAGCCTGACGAGATTCGAGCTCACGAATTTCACTACTCATATGCGAGAGCATTTGCACCCGATAGTCAATTTGCCTATAAGGTAGAGCGCGGGCATGGTTTTGATGGCAAGCACGATGGGCTTGTGGTCGGCAATATTCTTGCTAATTACTTACATCAGAGACATACGGCAAGCAATCCGTGGGTCAGTCGATTTCTGAATTTTGTACAACAATCTGGTTCTGGAGAGAAAGATGTCAATTAAGTTGACTGAAACTGCTGTAGCACAAATCAAACAATCTGCAGTTGATGGCGGTATGCAGAATATTCCAATTCGTATCGCTGCCAAACGCTCAGCTGATGGCAGCATCGAATATGCTATGGGCTTTGATGAAGAAAATGACGCCGACACAACCCGAGAATATGATGGGCTACTATTGGTAGTGGCACCGCACAGCATTGACTTGTTAAGTGGTGCCATTTTGGACTATGTTGCTATGGAAAATGATCAGCAACAGTTTGTTTTTCTAAATCCCAATGATCCAAACTATATTCCCCCCGCTGAAGCGTAGGTAACTCTTATGGAGCTAAACGCAGATTTTGGTAAACGCGCCAGTGCCCACGCGGAAGCTATGCCCTGGTCACTGTCACCGATGCCAGGCGTAGAACGTAAGATGTTGGACCGTATTGGCGACGAAGTGGCTCGTGCAACGACTATTGTTCGCTATGCTCCAGGTAGTGCGTTCTCACCCCACGTGCATAGCGGAGGGGAGGAGTTTCTGGTATTGGATGGTGTGTTTCAGGATGAGCATGGTGACTATCCTGCCGGCAGCTATATTCGTAATCCTCCGCAGTCATCTCACACGCCCGGCTCAGAGCCAGGCTGTAAGATTTTAGTAAAACTCTGGCAATTTGATCCAGATGATCGTACCGATGTTCGATTGCAGTCCAGTGACATCCATTGGCAGGATGATACTGACCGCAGGGGAGTTAGCTGCGCGCATCTGCATTCTGATGTTAGAGAGGTAGTGCAACTTGAGCGATGGGCACCAAACAGCGAAATATTCTTTGAAGAGGTGGGCGGTGTTGAGATCTTCGTGTTGGACGGCGAGTTTATAGAGGAAAACGAGCGGTTTTCCAAAGATTCCTGGTTGCGGCTGCCCGTTGGATATACTATGCGTACATTCACTGGCAGCGACGGTGCAACAGTCTGGATTAAAACCGGGCACCTGAAAAACATACTTCCAGTTTAAATAATTCCGCTATGGGATCCGACGACCCGGCTCTGCCGCATACGTCGACGCCAGCGGTCAGCATCGTAGCCAGTGCCCCGATGTAATAAACATCGATTGTCCCAGATCACCACTTCACCAGCCTGCCATTGATGAGGAAAGATTGATTCTTCAGTAGTGGTTTTTTCCAACAAACTATCTAACAGTATCCTGCTTTGAATTCCATTCAGCCCAACCACTGATCGAGCGTGGGCGCCAATATACAAATTCTTCTGCTGGTTCGCATCGTTTGTTCTTACCAGAGGATGTTTGACCGGCGGCAAAGAAGCCGCATGATTGAAGTCTACAGGCGCTATCTGGGTGCGAGAAAAGACATAGTCATGTATGGCGCTATACGGCTGACACTCTGATTGCTCGGTCGAAGAGAGCCGATTATAGGCTACCCGCTGACTTACAAATTCAGTTATGCCACCCTCATCGGGCACCTCATGCGGGAACATGATCGACACATAACTCGGGGTTTGTCGAAAAGAAGAGTCCGAATGCCACAGGTTATTACCTTTCTGGAACTTCGTGTTTTGATGAGCATTGCCGCTTTTTTGCCCTGATTCATCAATATTGCCGACGGTCGTTACATACTTATTCTGACCAGTCTTGCCAAAGGTAATGTGGTCAGCTTCAGGCTCGCCTAATTGTCTGGTGAAGCTAAGCTGGATATCATCAGACATATTTTGGTTGGGTAAACAAATCAGAGAGTACTCATCAATGGCCTGGTGTAGTTCTGCCAGTGTTTCGCTGTTAAGGGCAACGGATAAATCCATTCCAGTCAGGCGCGCACCAAAATCTTTATGCAGCGGTTGTATTTTTATTGCAGTCATTATTTAGAGTCGTTTTAGGTAAAGGGAAAATTTCCAGAATTAGTTTACAGCCAACGGAATGTGCTATGCCAGAGATAATCGAAGATTCCGGACGTAAATTCAGACCTTATTTGCGGTAAACTTCGTCGCTGAATTTTTCCGGATCGACATACCATGGCTGAATATATTTATACGATGATCGGAGTGGGCAAGACTGTCCCGCCCAAGCGACAAATACTGCGAGATATTTCCCTGTCTTTTTTCCCTGGTGCAAAGATTGGTGTGCTGGGTTTAAACGGTTCGGGTAAATCTACACTATTGCGCATTATGGCAGGCCAGGATACCGCTATTGAAGGTGAAGCCAGGCCGCAACCGGGAATTTCTATCGGCTACTTATCCCAGGAGCCGGCCCTGGACCCGGATAAAGATGTGCGCGGCAATGTTGAGGAAGCGCTGGCAGAGATTAAATCCGCACTGGATGAATTAGAGGGTATTTACTCAGCCTATGCGGAACCTGATGCGGACTTCGATGCACTGGCCAAACGCCAAAGCGAGCTTGAAGCTGTTATACAAACATCGGATGGTCATAATATTGATCGAAAGATGGAGGTTGCTGCAGACGCATTAAGATTACCGCCATGGGATGCGGACGTAACTAAATTGTCTGGTGGTGAACGACGCCGGGTCGCGTTGTGCAAATTGCTTATTTCAAGCCCAGATATGCTACTACTTGATGAACCAACTAATCATCTGGATGCAGAATCCGTGGCCTGGTTGGAGCGATTTTTGCATGATTATCCCGGTACGGTTATCGCCGTGACCCATGATCGGTATTTCCTGGACAATGTTGCAGGCTGGATTTTGGAGCTAGATCGTGGCCATGGTATTCCGTGGCAGGGTAACTACTCTTCCTGGTTAGAGCAGAAAGATGCTCGTTTGGCTCAGGAGCAAAAGCAGGAATCCTCCCGGTCTCGCGTTATCAAGCAGGAATTAGAGTGGGTTCGGTCAAATCCTAAGGGGCGTCAGGCCAAGGCCAAGGCCCGTCTTAAGCGATTCGACGAACTACAGGGCGCGGATTTTCAGAAACGCAATGAGACCAATGAGATCTATATTCCACCGGGTGAGCGATTGGGAGATCTGGTTATCGAAGCGCAGAATATTTCCAAGTCCTTTGGTGAGAAAGTCCTGTTCCAGGACCTGAGCTTCAATCTACCCAAAGGCGGGATAGTCGGAATTATTGGTGGTAATGGTGCGGGTAAAACAACGTTGTTCCGCATTATGAGTGGTCAGGAGTCACCAGATGGTGGTGAGCTTAGAACAGGTCCGAAGGTCGAACTGGCCTATGTGGACCAGAGCCGGGATAGTCTGGACGACAGTAAATCTGTCTGGGAAGAGATAACTGATGGCCTGGATTTGATTACAGTGGGGCGGTTTGAAATGTCTTCCAGGGCTTATGTTGGCCGATTCAATTTTAAAGGTTCCGATCAACAGAAACGTGTTGGCGATTTATCAGGTGGTGAACGCAACCGCGTGCACCTCTCCAAATTATTAAAATCCGGTGGCAATGTATTGCTGCTTGATGAGCCCACTAATGACCTGGATGTGGAAACGCTAAGAGCTTTGGAAGAGGCCATCTTGGTTTATCCCGGCTGTGCAGCAGTAATTAGTCATGATCGCTGGTTTCTGGATCGTGTCGCCACCCATATTCTTGCTTTCGAAGGCGATTCTAGCGTCGTATGGTTTGAGGGTAACTATCAAGAGTATGAGGAAGACCGTAAGCGCCGACTGGGTGATCTGGCAGATAGGCCGCAACGCGTTAGATATAAAAGAATTGATGCATAGAAATATTCATTGAAACTGAATATATATACAGTTATTATCCGGCTGTAGTTAAATATGGTTAGAATGACTTGGAGTTGTGAGAGATAAATGTCGGATTCAAAAAAGTTTAACCAGCATGCGGCAACAACAATTGCCCATGCTGGAGGAATGTATGAAGAGTCTACAGGTGGTATCGTCCCAGCCATATCTCCGGCGACCACTTTCGTGCGCGAGTCAGATTATTCGCTTAAGGACGAAAGTTTATCTTATAGTCGTGCGGGGACATCTAATTGGCGTCAGGTTGAATGCCTCATGCGGGATTTGGAGGGCGGCGCCGATGCATTGTTATTTTCCTCTGGCCTCTCCGCGGCGACGACGATTTTTCATACGTTAAATCCCGGTGATCATGTCGTCATTCCTTCTGCGATGTATCATGGCATGAGAGACTGGGTGACCGGGTTTTGTGGACGTTGGGGCGTCGATCTGGACCAGTATCAGGTAGGCGATCTGGACTCACTGCAATCAAAGATACGGCCAGGGGCTACCCGTATTGTCTGGGTGGAGACGCCTGCCAATCCAACCTGGGAAGTGACAGATATACAGGCTGCGAGTGATATTGCTCATGCTGCAAACGCCTTATGTTTCGTCGATTCGACGGTTGTCACTCCGCTAATAACTCGTGCGCTGGATTATGGTGCAGATTATGTAATGCATTCGGCTACCAAGTATTTAAATGGACATAGTGATATTTTGGGTGGAGTGTTGGTTTGTTCCCAGGAAGACCAGCGCTGGCAGCAAATACGCGATCAAAGAACTGGCGGTGGTGCTGTTATAGGAACCTTTGAAGCCTGGCTGTTATTGCGTGGATTGCGAACCCTCGATGTCAGGTTGCAGCGTAGTTGTTCCAGCGCCCTTGAGTTGGCCCGTTTTCTGCAACAAATACCAGGTGTATCCCACGTTCTTTATCCAGGTCTAGAAAGCCATCCCGGGCACGATATTGCCAAGAAGCAGATGCAAGGTGGTTTCGGCGGTATGCTGTCATTTCGGGTATCAGGCGGGGAGCCTGCTGCGGCACATGTGGCGACTCATACTCATGTTTTTCGACCGGCTACCTCGTTAGGCGGTGTAGAAAGCCTAATTGAGCATCGTGCTCTTGTTGAGAGCCCTGGCTCGCCAACACCGCGGGATTTATTGAGGCTTTCCACGGGTATCGAGCACATAGATGATTTGAAAAATGATTTGGCTCAGGCTCTGGAAGCTATGCCTTTGGGGGGATGAGTAATTCCGAGGGATTTGTCCCCAAACCTCCTGCGATACTGAAGGGCCGGGGCACTGATTCCTCAATAGTGAACAGATTTCAGCAGCTTCACGGAGAATGGATTGATGATGGCTGGGATCTCCCCGAGCAAGAAGCCACAGTCAGAACCGAACTTATTCGCGACCACTCTCGCTCTGTTCTAACCAGAAACCAGTCGCCGGATGTGCCCTTTGATCGTTCTATAAACCCCTATCGGGGTTGCGAGCACGGCTGTATTTATTGTTATGCCAGGCCGACCCATGCCTGGCTCGATATGTCTCCCGGTCTGGATTTCGAAACACGCATACTATACAAACAAGATGCTGCCGAGATTCTTCGTGAGCAACTTGGTAAGAAAAATTATCAGTGCCAACCCATAGGTATTGGTACTAATACGGATGCCTGGCAACCGGCCGAACGTCAATTGGGAATTAGCAGGAGAATTCTCGAGGTATTGCTGGAGTTTAATCACCCGGTAAGAATCGTAACCAAATCTACTGGCATCTTGCG
>JBLHGU010000074.1:0-23203 GCA_047615875.1 Parasphingorhabdus sp. | reverse complement strand
GCTTCAAAATTACCCTGATAGAGCGTGTTATTGCTGATATCACTAGCCTGCCAGGACGCCAGTTTTGCCAGCAGATTATTAGCATCCCAGGCAAGATGGTCCTGCTCCCAGTCGAGCAACACATCTTCTGCGCTATCCAACCCAAAGTGACGATGTAACTTATCCCGGTACCAGGTCTGTGAGTAAGCCCAACCGGCATACACCCGACCGAATGCCTTTAGACCGGTCTGCGGCGGGCTATCATAAAAGCCACCCCTGTAGGCGGCATCCGCCTGCAGAGCGGCCTTAGCGCCTTCCAGAAACACATAGTTATGTGGAGAAGTTTTCGCTGATGCACAAAACGGCACAATGTTCTTCACACGATCCGGAAACTGCGCGGCCCATTGAAATGACTGACAACCCGCCATAGACCAACCGGTGACCAACAGCACTTCTTCAATACCAAACTGTTCCTCAAGCAAACGCTGCTGACAATGGATATTGTCGTGCAGCGTTACCAGAGGAAAGTTGCCACCATCGGCAGGTCCACTGGTATTGCTTGGCGACGAAGAATATCCGTTGCCAAACAGATTAATGGAAACAATAAAGTGGCGAGCAGGATCAATGGCGCGACCTGCGCCAAAGAAACCTTCGTTACGAATATGCGAGCCAGTATAAAAGGTTGGTAAAACAACCGTATTATCCCTTGCCGCATTCAGCGTTCCATAAGTCTTATAAGCCAGCTTCGCATCGGGTAGCACCCTGCCAGACTGCAGGGTGACGTCGCCTAAATGGAATAGGTCATAGTCCATTAATACAGCCTGAGATATTCCCGTACTTCCCAATCAGTAACTGTTTGGTGATAGCGTTCCCACTCATCCACTTTGTAGGTTAAAAATGAATTGTGTAGCACTGGACCCATAACGTGTTTAGCCAGATCACTTTTAGCCAGAATCTCGGTTGCTTCGAGCAGGTTACGTGGCAACGGCGTTATGGCGCGTTCGGCCTTCTCAGCTGCGTCCATTACATACAGATCCTCATCTAGAGACGGACCCGGATCCATTTTATTCACCAAACCATCTATAGAGGCGCTTAGCATCATGCCAAGACCCATGTAGGGATTCATACACATGTCTGCTGCGCGATTCTCGATAGCAAAACGACTCTGAGGCAATCTCAACATGGCAGAACGATTGTTGCGTCCATAGGCCATGTGGGTTGGTGCCCAAGTATAGGTACCACCTTCAAAACCGCCGACCTTAGGTACTAAACCGTTGTAGGAGTTGACTGTTGGACAGGCAACTGCCGTAATAGCACCGCCATGTTTAAGAATTCCACCCAATGCATGAAATACTTGCTCGCTCCACTGACCGTCTTCACCCTCGTATATATTTACGCCGGGATTGTCGATTCTCTGCATTGAGGTATTCATGTGCGCACCTGAACGCCAGTCGCCAGTAGTTGGCTTAGGCATAAAGGTAATAAACATGCCGTGCTTTTTAGCAACTTCTTTCAGCAAAACTCGCAGGAATACCAGGCGATCGGCCATGGTTAGAACATCGGTGTAATGGAAGTCCAACTCGAACTGGGAATAACCACCCTCTGCAACTACATCGTGTAAATTCCAACCCATCTCCTCTAGAATATCGATCATCTCTCCTAGAAAACCCATGGAGTCCAGCGAGTATTCCACATCATAACCAAAAGCTTGACGACGGGGTCGAACACCGTTAACCGGGTCGTTGTCGAATGCTTTCACAGGCAAACCCTGGTCATCCCACTTCATGGCAATAAACTCCGGCTCAACACCGGCATACATAGCATAGCCCTGTTCTTTGGCTTCGTGAACGGCCCGCTTTAGTGCCTGACGAGGGCAAAGATTATAGGGTTTGCCTTCCCACCAAAGATCAGAGAATACCCAGGCAATCGTTCGATCCCAGGGGCAGATAACAATGCTGTCAATATCTGGCAGGGGAACCTGATCTGAGTCTGCCGGACCAAGTTCTGGCACGAAAGAGATTGAATGCACCGCAAACTGTGGGCCTTTGCCCATAAACAGTAGTTCAAAGTCACTCATCGGCACTGGCTTGGTTTTTGGTGTACCAAACATGTCAATCCAGCAGGCGAATAAGTACTTAATACCGGCCGCTTCAAGGCGTTCTTTCTCTTCTTTCAGCCTGGCTGGATCTGGCAGGGCGTCTGCGAAATTTTCGAAATACTCAGAACTCATAATTTTCTCCTCTTAGTAGTAATCTTTAAACAGTAATCTTTAAACCAGGGTCAGTTTCAAACTGCCTGGCGTTTCAACAAAAACTGATTTTTAAACATATCAATGGCTGTCATAACCTCTACATGGGCAATGTCAGCTTGATTGAAAACCTCGTGCTCAAGAAATGACTGAAAATTTTTCGTGGTTTCACACACCACCTCTATCAACAAATCAAATCTGCCAGATACCCAAACCACATACACCACTTCTGAATGACCGGATAGGCGCTCCGCTACCTGCCGCGGACTACTGTTACTCGCGACTTTGATACCCACCATAGCGTCGGACTGATAGCGTATGGCCATGGGGTCGGCTAACGCACAAATTCGCAACATGCCGGCATCCTTCATCCATTGCACGCGATTTCTGATCGTACCCTCTGAAACACCGAGTTTTGATGCGATATCTTTATAAGGTAGCCTGCCATCCTCCTGCAACATGGCAATAATTTGCCTGTTCAGTTCATCTGATGGCGATGATTTATTAGCGCCTCGGGATGAACTGATTGCTCCCTGGAGGGGATTTAGGTTTTTAACACTGGGCATGTAAGTGACAGGAAAATTTCAAGGACAGAAATTTTGACAACAATTGACTATAATGTCAATTTATTGATAACTAATTCCTTTTAATTGAATTTACAGGTACTTTTTTGAAGAATTCGTAGAAGTTGAAAAACTAAATATTATTGATGACTGTTCTCCGGTAGAAGGCAAAAACACTAGCCAGGAAGAAAATACACAATAAAGGCTTAATCCACACTGTGGGCCCGTCAATAAGCCAATGACCAATACTGTGACTTGAAAGAAATCCTAGCAATACGACAACCAAAACGTAGCGAAGGTAATTAGTATGTTTAATCCAGCACCAACCGAGGAAAACTGCTAATGGCGGCGCCATCAGAACATAAGTATTACCTTCGGTTCTGGGGTTGAACAACAGGATAAAACAGGCGGCAAGTGTGAGGATACAAATCAGAAAAACATTTTCATCAGCCTGCATCCTGATCCAGTGGCAAACGTAAAGTGTTGCCATCGCCAGCAGCAGGGTAATCGGTATTTGCCAGAATATCGGTATGCTCAAACCCATAAAGTCGAGCATCCAGAATAGCTGCGCGAAGGCATGCCCCGTAGGATTATATCTGCCAAATTCTGCAACATAGCGCATAGTTGTAAAGCCATTTTCGACTTCCTGAACGACATATTCAGCGGATTGTGTAAGAAAAGGTATTAGCAGGAATACCACTACTGCGAGCAATATAGACTTTGCTGTTGTGGGATAAAACACCATTACCAGTAACGCAAAGGGTAGCGCCAAAGGCTTTAGAAACAGACCAAGCATAATCAACCAGGCGGCCTGTGCAGTACGTTGATAATGTAGTGCATAAACAGTCAGCATCATCAAGCCGGTAACTAGCAGGGTTAGCTGGCCGAGCTTAGCGGCGCTTGCCCCCATCAGGATACTGACGACCGAAATTAACAGAAACTGATCCAGACGAGAATATTGTCTGGCAACCTGGCTTAAACGATAAACACCTAAAGCATAAATTCCTGTATTTAGAATACGCCACAATATGCCGGAATACTCTGGCTCTATATAGGTAAATGGAATGAAAAATATCGCCGCCTGGGGGAAATAAATAAAGTCGGTACCGTTACCGTTATAAAGTGGTTTAGCATCTAACCACCGATTGGCTGCATCAAGATATATTTTGAAAACCTCTGCTTCACCATGTCCGTTGTCCAGCCTGTTTAACACCAAATAAAGCAAAAACAGCAACCAGATTGACCAGGCTAACATTTCGAGCAAGTCTGGATTGCGTTCTTTGATAAGTGATTTTTGGTTCCTATTCCGATAAAAAAGCATAGCTTTATCCCGTCTATTACCCGCCGAATCGGCGTAGAACGAGTGCTTTCCTGGTGGGGAACATATTTGGGTTTTTCACCTCGGTGGAAGCAAAGTTCTGATGTGAAAAAAGCTTCTTCAAATCTGCTATATCTCTATAAACAAGTGGCGCGGATTTAGATTTGAGGTAATAGCCAATCAAGGCCCGTGGCAAGCTAACAATGATGCGAGTCATTAGGCCGTTGGTGAAAACAAACTTAAGCAATGTGAGCAACTCCCTAAGAGTCTAGCGTTGTTTGGTAATTATGTCGGAAACAAGTATTATGCCTCCTGGCAACAGGCAATTCTGCCAACACCTGCTGGCTTCTATCAGTGCGTTATCGTCCATGTATTGAGAAACGCTGGATACTATTATCAGATTATATTTTTTCTATCGGGCAAACGATGCAATACACTAATTGAGCCAGCATGACTATGTAGCTGGATTGCTTTGCTTCGCGCGATTGCACTGCTGTCCCATAAGTCGACACTTCTACCATTGTCTGCGAAAGTCGCACTAAGCAAACCAAGCCCACAGCCATAATCCAATATGGCCTAATCTGAGTGCGGCCTTAGCAGTTGGGTTATTCGAAAGCTAATAAATTTTGTTTCACAAATCAGTCGCGGATCATCCTGGTCTGGTTGCTGCTAGAAACTCCAGTAATCTTTACTTGTTTGCATTGGGTGGAAACTGGTCGACACCAAAGGAGGACTAGATAAGATACATCGGTCTTGATTTGACCTCTTCATATATTTTGGCGATGTACTCGCCAATAATTCCTAGCGATATGAGCGTTAAGCTACCAACAATCAGCAGGGTCATTATGGTTGTCGCAAACCCGGAAACAGGGTGATTGGTGGACCAAAAAATTAACGCATCTATGGAAACCAGTACCGCGAATAACAACATGAATACTCCGAACATTGTAATTAGTCTGAGCGGACGATTCGTAAATGAGGTGATTGCCGTAATGGCAAGCTCAGCCATTGCCAGCAGACTCCACTGACTATCACCGCTATGTCGGCTAGACACAGAATATTCCAGATCGATTTGCCTATAGCCCACCCAGCAAACCAGGCCCCGATAAAAACGACTAAATTCACCGATGTCCTGACAAAGTATTTCGACGATAGATCGGTCAAGTAGCTTGAAATCCGATGCATTGGTAAAACAAAAACTACTGCCCCGATTGAGAAAACTGTTGAATATGCGTGAACCTGCCTGAACAACAGCGTTCTTCCGTTGGTAGTCCTGCTTTCGTCCATTAACTACCATATTGCCTTGTTGCCAAAGCTTGAGCATAGCTGGAATACAATCTGGCGGATGCTGATGGTCCGCATCCATGGTTATAACTGCATCCCCTTTGGCCGCTTTAAGACCCGCGAGTAGCGCGGCCTCCTTGCCAAAGTTTCGACTCAACTTTATACCCGCTAATCGAAGTCTTACGGTTGTCATAGCTTCCAGTGCGGTAAAAGTATTGTCTCTACTTCCGTCGTCGACGAGCTCAACACCCCAATGATGATAACCACTAGCTTTTCTAGCCACCCGGGAACCGTCTTCGTCAAATCCTGGATGGCACATCAGTTCGTAGGTTTTCCCACCAACAATCTTGTCAATGTAACGCTTAAAATAATCCATAGTTAATTTCCCACTGGCAGTCAGCCCAAGTAGCTGTGGAGATTTTGGTAAAGATTTCTGATCAAATACTTTTGCTAACAACCCCAATGTAAGATTGCGCACAATGGAGTTGCCTGTGGCGGGCATAATGCTGTCAACTGAAACACGCCTTACATGTTTAATTTCGAACTCATCCCGCACTTTTCTTACCTGTTCTTCAATGCTGGGCAACAATTGTATGTGTTCGTGAGAATTGACAAATACCGGTTTGACTCCAGCATCAATTAATCGATCAATCTGTGCTCGAAACTCGCAAAGTATGTCCTGCCCGCTTAGCTTTTTTGCGGCCATTAATAACAGCAACTCTTTAACACTACAGAACTTTCCCCTGCGGTGAATAAGCCTTTGGTGCATAACCTCAGATACCGCATATCCCTCTGTTAAATTAAGATGAACGCCGATATCTACTTGCAATTTGTGCGGCAATAGCCATGTCAACTGTGTATTATAATTCTCACCATTAGTTATCACCCCGGTTGCCGTAACAAGACCGTGCTGAATGGCATGAATAATTCCTTTGCTTACATTGGGATAGTAGCCATAATCATCCGCATTGATAATCAGATAAAAAGACATGGATATAAATACAGTATGTTTATCATGCCCAGCAGTCTATTCCCACATTCTTAATTTGAAATTAAGAGAACCAACATACAATTTGTCCACTTGCTTTAATAGACCTATGGATATGTTCTAGTAGGCTCTGCGGTACAACATATTGGTAGATTAACGTTCCCTATGCTTAAGATTCGTAATTACTACCTGGAGTTATTTTTACTGGGGAGTTTCTTTGTAACTTTTCTATCGCTTCACATGATTCGACAGGGAGATGCGTCATTGAATGGCGACCTACTTGAGAATCTTGCCTGGGGCGTAGGCTGGCAAGCGGGGTATTTCCAGCACCCGCCATTCTTTGCCTGGGTTACCGCAATATGGTTCGAACTATTTCCGAGAACACATTGGGCCTATTTTCTGCTTGCCTCAACCAACTCCTGCCTCGCACTTGTTTTAGTTTATGTTATTGCAAAAATATACCTGACGGATGCCTGGGCATTGCTTGCTACGGCAGTCCTTATGATCACTCCCTTCTATCTTTTTCAGGCCTACAAATATAATGCGAATATTGCCCTGCTAGCCATTTGGCCATTTGTTTTCTATCGTTACCTTGTGTTTCTGGAAAGAAGAAACTATTCCAGTGCTATCTATTTAGGTGTAGCTGCTGCCATAGCTATGTTAACCAAGTACTACTCCATATTCTTGCTGGCCTCTCTGCTCGGACATTCAATAACAGACTCAGCCGTCCGCAGTATAAGTGAGAAATCTCTGTATGTAATGATAACAGTTTTCCTACTAGCAATCGGGGCACACTTTCATTGGTTAATAGAAACCGACTTTGCTGTTTTTTCGTTTGTATCCGAACGCATTGATATAGGCCGAGATAACATTGATTTATTCTCAAGAAACCTACTACTCTTCGCGCTTTACCCAGTCGTAGTAATTCTTGGCCCATGGCTGTTGATCTATATTTGTTATAAATCGAATCTTTTCGGTCAATCTACAGTAAGTATTTTAACCCGGCTAAAACTCATCACACAGTTTGAACACTGCCGCGCACTATTGTGGGTTTGCATCGGACCATTCGCATTAACACTTCTCTACGTTCTATCGACTCAAATCATTGCTCATACTACCTGGCTAATTCCGGTTGGTTTTAGCTGGGGCGTAGTACTTATTCTGTTGTTGGGATCTCGCCCACTTGGGCTATCGGTACCCTATGTCGCAACCATGTTTACAATAATCTTTGCCTTAATTCTGGTGGGCTCGACCATGATTGAGAAACGCGAGCAACTACCAATACAACAAGCTCTACAAATCGGTCAGGCTGTGTGAAATTCAAATACAGGCCAACCCCTTAAGTACGTTGGTGGTTCTAGAGATTTTGCAAATGGCGCCACCTTCTAGTTAGACTCGAAACCCGATGTTGTACAACGCTATAGTTTTGAACTTACCCCATGGATAGGAAAGCTAGAACTAGAACAAGCAGGTGCACTGTTTATTTGCGACGACAGAACTCCACATTGTTTTAGTAACATAGAGAAAATGGCCCTTAGTAACTTTTCTTATCGGGTTGCATTCAACGAAACAAAATTGATACAGCATAGTGCCTCTAATATACCCATTCGGTTTATCATTTATCTGTAGCTATAGGTGCATCGACAAACCTGTTTATAGACTTCTCTCATACATATCAGATTAAGGCAATTTAGTCGCGTCGGAGTTTGTCAGAGATCGCAATCGGTGTGGGATAACGCAGCACAATCATATAGGAAGAAGCCACAAAGGTTAGAATCGTCGCAAACTGTACCAACGATGCAGCATCTTTACTGACCACACCGGATTCCAGCGCAACGAAAACAAATAACAGGGAAAACTCACTTAGCTGGCCTAGCCTGCTGCCGGTTTCCCAGGCAAGCTTAGGTGTTTCTGCGAGGCGAGTTAACAACAGTTTGTAAACTACTGGCTTAACAGCAACTGCCAGAGCTGCCAGTATCACAGCTGGCAACCACATGCTGTGAACGGAAGACATATCGAAGCCCGCTCCAAGAGCGAAGAAAAACATCACCAGAAAAAAGTCTCTTAGCGGCTTTAAGCTCTCAGCAATGTGCCGTGCGATCGGGCTACTCGCCACTGCCACCCCGGCGATAAAAGCACCAATCTCGTAAGACAAACCCATGGCATGTCCGGCCTGGGCGATGCCCAGACACCAACCGAGGGCCAGCAGAAAAACGTATTCCTGAATACGATCAAACTTAATAAAGAGTTTGAGCAATATGTAGCGCTCACCAACATATGCCACCACTGCCAGCACCGGTAAAGCTAACAGTGTGATTACTGTCTCACTAATGGAAACTTCGCCACCTGCCATGGACTGCATAATCATCATAGCGAAAATGGCTATTAGATCCTGTAGTAACAGTACGCTGATAATAATCTCGCCGGTTCTACGATGATGCAAAACTGTTGTAGGCAATAGCTTGAGGCCAATAATTGTGGAAGAAAACATCGTAGCGATGCCAACTATTATGGAATCGCTGTGAGTTAAACCAAAAGTAATCGCTACGCCATAGCCCATGGTGAAGAAGACCAGAGAGCTTACCAGCGTAATCAGAGTGGTCTCTTTAAAAAGCTGAATCAGCTTTTGTGGATAGAGGTTTAATCCCAACAGGAACAACAGAAAAATAATCCCTACATGGGAAATGCGTTCAATTAAGGTCGCATCATTTACCAGAGCAAAGCCAGATGGGCCGATTAAAGCACCTAGCGCAATATAGGCCACCAGCATTGCCTGTCGGGCATACAGGGCCAGTGTGGCGAACAACGCCGCACCAAAAAATATCAGGAAGATGGAAAATATCAGGTCGTCGCTTTGCATAGTGTTTCAGGGAATTCGGAAAATTTCTTGGGAGTAAGCTAATTGTGTGCACGCAATAGCTAGAAAACTGCCGTGACACGAGTCTTTAAGAGTGCGACTAACTAAAGTAATATTCAGGTTCCTGACCAGCTTTCCACTTAATACTGCAGCCCATACTCGTGATCTGATTTGGATTCACAGTCTGCCCTGCCAAAACCGCATCTACTGCAGAACGTACATCTGCACCTGATACTGGCATTGCACTGCCGGGACGACTGGCATCGTACTGACCGCGATACACCAGGCTCAAGCTTTTATCAAATAGATAGAAATCCGGTGTACAGGCCGCCCCATAAGCTTTGGCGACATGCTGGTCCTCGTCATAAAGGTATGGAAAACTATAAGCATATTTCTCACAATCGGCTGCCATGGCATCCGGTCCATCCTGTGGATAACCATCTGCATCGTTAGCGCTGATTGCGACTACACTTAGACCCTGATTCTGAAATTCCTTAGCAAACTCGGCGAAATGTTGTTTTAGGTGCACTACATAGGGACAATGATTACAGATAAATGCCACCAAAAGCGCTTCGTTTTCGCTAACATCTTCCAACGATACCAAGGAATTTCCGAAGCTTCTGTTGGTATTTGAAAGAGTAAAACCAGGTGCGCTGGTACCCAGTGCAAGCATAGTGGATTCGTGGGCCAATTGAAGCTCCTTGATAGATCGGGATTGATTGAATACGCTGATTGTACTAAAAAGACCCTGCATCCGTGTTGGATGCACACTCAACAGGCCACAACTATGACCGAAAAGACACTAACCCACTTTAACACCCAGGGCGAAGCCCATATGGTAGATGTGGGAAAAAAAGCCATTACAGCCCGACGTGCAGTCGCCGGTGGTTCTATAACCATGCAGGCAGAAACTCTGCAAATGATCATCGAGGGTAATCACAAAAAGGGCGATGTGCTGGGTATCGCTCGACTCGCTGGCATCATGGCATCGAAGAAAACCCCTGATCTGATCCCGTTATGCCATCCACTGATGTTAACTAAAGTCGCTGTGGATTTTGCAACCGATACCGTAAAAAACCGGGTAACCTGTAAGGTTACAACAGAAACCAGGGAGCGCACCGGTGTTGAGATGGAAGCTATTGTTGCCCTACAGGCGGCACTCGCGACGATTTATGATATGTGCAAGGCGGTGGACCGCGGCATGGTGATTTCCGACATTCGACTGCTGGAAAAAGTCGGTGGCAAGTCCGGTCACTGGATACGTGAGAATGATCATGAGTGATCAACTCCCCGCCCCTAACTGTGATGATCTGCCAGAGCGCCTGCTACCAATAGATGAGGCCATGCAACGCATTGTTGCCGCTATTGAGCCATTAACCGATCGCGTCCGACTTAATGTTCGATCCGCCCTTGGCCATGTATTGGCAGAAGATATTTTCTCTCCCAATGATGTGCCCATGCATACCAACAGCGCAATGGACGGCTATGCGGTGGCCGCAGATTGCTTACCAGTGGACGGCAATGTAACACTCGAAGTGGTCGGTATCTCCTGGGCCGGCAAGGCCTTTAAAGGCAGTGTTAAGCCCGGCCAATGTGTGCGTATTATGACCGGTGCGGTGGTACCACCCGATACTGACACGGTCATTATGCAGGAACAGGCCAGTGTTAGTGGTGACACCATCAAAGTACCTGGCGGGCATCGTAAAGGTAATAACGTGCGTTATGCCGGTGAAGATTTACCAGCCGGAAGTATAGCTTTACGGGCCGGGCATCGCATATCTCCAGCCGACCTCGGGCTGTTAGCATCGGTTGGTGTAGGCGAAGTTAACTGTCTGCGACGACCCCGGGTGGCGTTTTTCTCAACCGGAGATGAGCTTAAATCTGTCGGTCAACAGCTGGAGTTAGGGGACGTTTACGATAGCAACCGCTATACCCTGTTTGGCATGTTGACACGCATGGGTTGTGAGCCAGTTGATATGGGTGTTGTGCCAGATGATGCCGACGCCACGCGAGAAGCTTTTATTAGTGGAGCACGAGCTGCTGACATGTTAATAACCTCCGCCGGTGCCTCGGTCGGTGATGCGGACTTTGTGCAATCCACATTAAATGAAATCGGTCAGGTAACCTTCTGGAAAATGGCTATGAAACCGGGTCGCCCTCTGGCCTTTGGTAATGTCAGTGGCACACCATTTTTTGGGCTGCCTGGCAATCCAGTGTCTGTAATGGTGACGTTCTATCAGTTTGTTCGCCCCGCGTTGCAGAAGCTCTCTGGCGAACAAATTGACAGCCGACTGAAGTTTCAAGCCCGCACCATCACTCGTGTTAGGAAGCGACCAGGACGGGCCGAATTTCAACGCGGCCACTTACGTCAAAACTCTGCTGGAGAGCTAGAAGTTGAAAACACGGGTGACCAAGGTTCAGGAATTCTTAGTTCTATGAGTGTTTCCAATTGCTTTATCGTACTAGATGCCGAGCAGGGATCGGTGGAAGCTGGCGATTGGGTCACTGTTGAACCATTTGCCGGTTTGATCTAGCGGCCTATTGCCGTGCCAGATATAGAAACTATAGTGGTTGGTGCCGGCGCTGTTGGCCTGGCTATAGCTTATGAATTGTCACGCCAGGGCCAACAAGTTATGGTTCTGGAGTGTCATGATCGCGTCGGCAGTGAAACTAGTGCACGTAACAGCGAAGTCATTCATGCTGGACTTTATTATCCTCTCGGTAGCCTGCGAGCCATATTTTGTGTCGAAGGCAAACAATTACTCTATACCTTTTGTGATGAAAACGCCGTAGACGTAAAGCATTGCGGCAAGTTATTGGTCGCCACTAGCGAGGCCGAAAAGGAACGGCTACAGAAGATCAAAACAAACGCCATAAGCAATGGTGTTAATGATCTGTTGTTCCTCACTCAAGCCAAGGCCATGGCTCTTGAGCCCGCTCTGAACTGCGTTGCCGCCTGTTTGTCACCTGGCACCGGTGTAGTAGACAGTCATGGCTATATGCAGGCCCTGGAAGGACACATAGCCGCGAATAACGGTGAGATCGTGCTGAATACCGAAGTCACTCATATTCAGTCAAACCCTGGGAGTTTCAAAGTCCAGTTTCTTAGTCAGGGCGATACTGATTTTTTAACCTGCAGAAAGTTGGTAAACGCGGCAGGCCATGGCGCAACGCGCCTGGGTGACTGTATAAATTCGAATAGCGGCTATCAGGTGCCACGCACCTGGCCTGCCAAGGGACACTATTTTCAATATCAGGGTACGTCACCATTTTCTCACCTGATATACCCCATGCCCGACGGAGCCTGGCTCGGCACCCACCTGACGTTGGATACTCAGGGTAAAGCAAAGTTTGGCCCAGACATCGAATGGGTGGACAGCATTGACTATAAATTTGATTATCAAAATGGTGCAAGAAAACAGCGTTTCGCCGACGAAATACGCCGCTACTTCCCAGACTTAAATGAGGATAATCTGGTTGCCGACTACACCGGCATCCGCCCCAAGATATATCGACAAGATGAACCTGTTGCTGACTTCGCCATCCACGATGAATCACATCATGGTGTTGCCAATTTAGTCTCACTATATGGCATAGAAAGTCCCGGTCTGACCAGCTCACTGGCAATTGGAAAATATGTTTCTCAAAGGCTCCTATAGATAAAATGCACGAAGATATTCAACGTTGGAATAAGAAGTTTGCTGGTAGGGAAATCTCGACAGCACCAGACCCGGATGACTGCCTGATTGATAACCTCTACCTACCCGGCATAGGTGACGCGCTGGATATTGCCAGTGGCTCTGGTCAGAATGCCATTTATCTGGCCCAAAAGGGCCTGAATGTCACCGCCATTGACGGCAGCGAGACTGGCATGCAACTCGCAGAGGGTCTGGCAGATAACTGTGGTGTTGCAATTAACAGAATTGTTACCGATCTGGATAATTACCAGCTAATCGGAAGTTTCGATTTGATTATCGTACTGCATTATTTGAATCGCGATTTGTTCAGGCAAATACCCACGCACCTGAAGCCAGGAGGCGTGCTCGTGGCTAAAACATTCAACGAAGATTTTCTGCAAGGTAGACCGAGCTTTAACCCAGATTTTGTATTAAAACCGGACGAACTGCTGACACTATTTAGCGGACTCGATGTTTTACAACATCTGCAATCACCCGATGACGCCCCGGGTAAGAGTTTACTGATCGCTCAAAAATCTTAAGGCATCTAGTGCGGTGGTTTACTTCGTTGTCCTCGAGGATCAATCGGCACCAGGGTTGCTAGTCCGAATATTGATTCTAATTGGTTGGCTACCTGCAATAATGCAACCTCGCCACGGGGTTTACCAACCAACTGTAGCCCCACTGGTAATCCTTCAGCGGTGAATCCACAGGGTATCGACAAAACTGGGCAAGCTGTCATAGTTAACGCAAAGGTTATGGCGAACCAGTCGATATAGGTCTCGCAAGGCTGGCCATCTATTTCGGTTACATAACGCCATTCCGTAGGAAAGGCGGCAATCGATGCCGATGGGCATATCAGCACATCATGGTGCTTGAAGAACTCGTGCATGTGCTTCGACAATTGCCAACGAGTACGTTCCGCAACAAATACATCCTGTGGTGTCACGGCAAATCCTCGTTCTACATTACCTATTATATCTGCGGAAATTTCTGCTCTGTGCTGGTCGAGAATGTCACCCATCATCGTCCCCAACAATACCGCGCGGAGCGGCTGGAATGCTTCCAGAACGCCGGTAAAATCCGGGCACTGATCGGTAACTTCTAATCCTTGCGATTGCAATCTGGCTGCGGCAGCATCAGTAACATTACGCACCTCGGCTGCTACGGGCACGATACCCAGATCAGCGCTATAGGCAATCCGGGGCTTAGAGAGATCCTGTTTAACCAGATCCTGAAACAACTCGCCGGTGGTATCGAACGACAACGGGTCCTCAGCGTGGAAACCTGCGCCGGCATCCAGCATTAACGCCACATCGGCGACATTGCGTGCCATGGGGCCTTCAACCCATAACGTGTCGAAGGGTTGCAGACGCTGACCTCTGGGCACTACACCGGGGCTGGGACGCAAACCAACCACGCCATTCAATCCTGCCGGAGTACGGAGACTACCACCCAGGTCGTTACCGGTTGCAAGCCACACCTGACCTGATGCCAGAGCCGCTGCTGACCCACCTGAAGAACCACCGGCACTGCGTGACAGGTCCCATGGATTACCGGTTACACCAAATACCGGATTGAAGGTATGACCACCCGCCCACTCAGGCACATTGGATTTAGCAATGGGGATAGCGCCACGTCGTTCCAGAATGCTAACTGTAGCATCGGACCGGCTGGCGATATTGTGCTGAAATATTGGTGAACCATAAGTGGTGTTTACGCCACCCACATCGTTGTAGTCCTTCACTGCAATAGGCAAGCCGGCGAGTCCACGGGCAGACCCAGCCTGCCCAGAGCGATCCAGTTGTCTGGCCTGTTCGAAGGCTCGATCAAAGCAACGAATGGGTAACGCATTAACCTGATCACCTACGGCTTCAATTCGCGCTATCGACGCCTCTATTAGCTCTACCGGTGATAAAGAACCCTGCTTTAAAGCGGCAACCGCCTCGGTTGCCGTTAGTTTGAAAAGCTCATCAGTGCTCATAATTTTCCGTCAGTCCAGATTGAAATTGCTAGCCTTTGGTCGTTTTTCGGGCCTCGTAAGCCGCCATTTGTTCTACCGTAGCTTTTGGCTGATGGTTGTCTTTCCATTCAGAATAAGGCATACCATAGACCACCTCACGGGCGGCGTCATAATCCATTTCTATGCCGCGTTCATCAGCCTCCGCGCGATACCACTTGGACAGGCAGTTACGGCAAAAATCTGCCAGGATCATCAGATCAATATTCTGCACATCTTTGTTATCCATCAAGTGCTCACGAAATCGACGGAATACAGCCGCCTCAATCTCAGTCTTTTGTTGCTCGTTCATAATATTTCCTGAATTAGTTTGTCTGATTTTGGTTCGTCGAAGATAACACTAAATGGCATATCTATTGCAATAGCTGCAATAACGTTATCATACCTCTGTCTATTCTTACCCGGCCTGTTGCCAGCCTATGTCTCTCATAAATCTGTCCCCGGCCGAAGCCCGCAAACTTTCTCTGGTTAATCACGGCTTGAATCGATCCGATTTACCCCGTGGGCTAAACGGTGCTCGCAAGGCTTTTCGGCAAATTGGCTATTTACAAATTGACACCATCTCAATTGTTGAACGGGCCCATCACCATACCCTGTGGAATCGTGTACCCCACTATCGCCGACATTTTCTTGATCAGTTGGTTGAACAACGGGATATCTTTGAGTACTGGGCTCACGCCGCGGCCTATCTACCGATAGAACACTTTCGCTTTTGCTTACCACGCATGCAAGCACTGGCCAGCGGTCAGCGTCATTGGTATCAAAGGGACCCCAAATTGATGAAACAGGTATTGTCGCGAGTACGAAGCGATGGACCTTTGCAGGCAAAGGATTTTGATAATCATCACGGACCCACTGGTATGTGGGAATGGGGGCCTATAAAGCAGGCCATGGAACAGCTGTTCATGGAGGGCAGCCTGATGGTGACACGCCGGGACAGTTTTCAGAAAGTGTTCGATTTAACCGAACGGGTGTTGCCCGATCATATTGATAAGAGTACACCTAGTACTGCAGAATTCTGTGATTTTTTAATCGAACGATTCTTAACAGCCAATGGCATTGGCAAAAAGTCTGAGTTTGGTTATCTACAGAAAGGCATCGGACCAGACATTCAACTAGCGTTACAGCGCGGTGTTGATACGGGAAAACTCTTTTCCGCGAGAGTGGGTAAGGCTCAAGATGAATACTATGTTGCAAACAACTTTACAGACACTTTACAGGGTCGATTAACCAGACAACGTGTGCGGCTTTTATCTCCCTTCGATAATCTGATCATACAGAGAGATCGGGCTCAAAGACTGTTTGGCTTTGACTATCAACTGGAATGTTATGTGCCCGCACCAAAGCGCAAGTTTGGCTACTTCTGTTTGCCGATTCTCTGGCAGGACAAGCTGGTTGGGCGCATGGATGCCAAAGCAGATAGAAAAACCGGTGTGTTTGAAATTCGCCTGCTAAAACTAGATTTCAAGCCACCACAGTTTGATGCATTTCTGTCGTGTCTGGCCAAAGAAATCAGATTGTTTGCCAGTTATTGTGATTGCACAGAATTCAAACCACTTAAAGTAGATAAGGAGCTTAAAGGCGAACTTAAGACAGCACTGAGTTTCTGAATGCATCCTAGTCACCAAAACTAACTATTACTTTCCCCAACACCCCGAAATCTGCGATCACGTTGTCACCGGCTGCAATAGGCACTGGTGCGCCGACGACACCGGTGGTAATAATTTCGCCAGCCTGCAAAGAAACACCGCGGCTTCGACACATATTTACCAGCCAGGTCAGCGCGTCTCGGGGGTCTCCTAAAACATCTGCACCAGTTCCTTGCAGGAACAACTGACCGTTCTTAATCATGCGAACTTCGAAGCGGTCCAGCGCTATCTCACGCCATTGACCGGTGACTTCATCGCCCAATACAAATTCTCTGCCGCAGGCATTATCAGCGACAAGTCTGGCAGCACCGGCCGAGGCAAAATTGATAAAGCGGGAATCAGGTATTTCAATTGCCGGAAACAAGCCATCAACCTGATCCATTACTTGTTCACGACTTAACTCAGAGTTCCCTGGAGAAATGTCATTAGACAGACGAAACGCAAACTCCCCTTCTGCTACCAACATTCGATTGTTTCTTAGCAATAATTTTGCTGGCGTGTCGTAAACACGATCGACAAACAATCTCCCTGCTAAGGGATGACTAACATCGATATGGCGTTGCCCTGCGACATTGGTCGCAGCTATTTTCCAACCACAGGTTTTGGTTCCCAACAATTCACGAAACCGATCCTGAACCTGATAAGCAGTATCGATATCGATATTAGAACTTGCTTCAGGAAAACTATCCATATGGGAGTCTGCCTGCCAGTTGTCTCGCAACTGCTGCGCCATTTCTTCAATATTTTCGTGCATAGATCGACTCACTAAGACCAAACAATTTGGTAAAAAATGCTCAAGTAACTGCCTCTGTTTCCCAACGCGCCTGAATATTAAGCTGTGCCCTGGCGTAGCAACAACCAGGACAATCTCATGCAAACAGAATTTTCAGATCGTATCAATGATGTGCCACGTTCATTCATCAGAGAAATTCTTAAAGTAGCAGTAAATGAAAATATCATTTCCTTTGCAGGAGGACTACCCAATCCTGCACTATTTCCAGTTCGCCAAATTCGTGATGCTGCGGTTTCTGTGCTGGACAACCACGGTGCAGAGGTATTGCAGTACAGCAATTCTGAAGGCTACCTGCCACTCAGAGAGTGGATTGCAGATCGCTATGCCGGTCAGGGCCTACAGGTGGATCCGGACAATATTCTAGTCACCACTGGCTCCCAGCAAGGGCTGGATCTGCTTGGAAAGACATTGCTTAATGAGGGTGACAATGTAGCTATTGAAGAACCAGGCTATCTGGGTGCTATTCAGGCGTTCTCTATTTATCGCCCACGTTTTCATGGAGTTCCAGTAGCCGAAGGAGGCGTGGACACGGCCATTTTTGAGTCGGTGATACAAAGTAACAAACCCAAATTATTTTATTGTGTGCCTAACTTCCAGAATCCATCGGGTATTAGCTACGATGAAGATAACCGGCTCAGCATCGCGAAAATACTAGAGGGAAGCTCAACTTATCTAATTGAGGATGATCCTTATGGTGCATTACGTTTCTCTGGTCAGCCAAAAGCCCCATTTAAAAAACTGCTACCCGAACAAACTATTTTACTCGGATCTTTTTCCAAAATAGTCGCGCCGTCTTTTCGATTAGGTTGGTTGGTCGCTGAAGGAGATCTCATGCAGAAGTTACTCATAGCCAAACAGGCGACGGACCTGCATACGCCCTATATCAATCAGCGAATTTTGTATCAGTACCTAAGCGATAATTCTATCGATGATCACATCAAACTGATATGTGAAAACTACGGTAGTCAGTGTCAACACATGCTGCAAGCACTACAACGAGAGTTCCCTGACAACTGTTCCTTTACCCGACCAGAAGGTGGCATGTTCCTATGGATGACTCTGCCTGAAGGTATGAGTTCCATGAAACTGTTTGAGCATGCGATCAAAAAACAGGTCGCCTTTGTACCGGGCGATCCATTCTATTTTGATGATCGGGAATGTAATACCTTGCGGCTAAATTTTTCCTGTTCGAACAAGGACAAAATAGATGAGGGCATTCGTCACCTTGGGGAAAGTGTTCGGGATATGTAATAAATAATGGCGACTGAGATTCATCAGTTACTTCTGATTTTTAACTTTCCATCTCCAATTTCTACAAATCTAGAACAGCGTTTAATAAAACCTACTATACGCCACCTGACTAAGTAGACAAATAGGAACTTTAACCTAAGTTTATAGGTCGGATAACATACTTCATCAGACCTATACTTTGTGAAAATAAATCACTAGATCGAGTAAATTTACAAATAGTGACACTGTCACGTATTAAATAGGAAATAACAATAATTGACAATTTGTGTTATTTCCATACGCTGATCGTAGATTAATCCATTATTGCCAAACGATGACTATGAATATCTCTCTGACACGGGAACTCGAAGACTACATCAAAGACCAGGTTAAAACTGGGCATTACAAATCAAACAGTGAAGTGATCCGTGAAGCACTACGTGGAAAGATCCATACCGAGATGGAAAAGACTGGATCAGCGCCTTGCCGTATCTATGCAGCAGGTAGTCAATGGTGAGACGGTTCTGGCCGACGATGAATATTTTGAGCGGAAGCGCCAAATGATTCGCGAAAAATACATGAGTAAAGATGCCTAGGAATGAAATACATAGTCCGTTTTACATCGCTTGCTGATAGCGATCTTGATGAAATCGTAGACTACATTGCTCAGAATAGCCCGCTCAAGGCTTAAACTTTATCGACAGTCTTCAGGAACGTATCAAAACCACATTCAGCACCTTCCCAAACGGCGGGAGTACATACAAGCATTTCCGTTACTTCTTTTTTGAGAACAATGTCGTCTTATACCTCGTCCAGGAGGAGAAAAAGGAAGTATTTGTGCACCTGGTTTCAGAAGGACATCGTCAGTGGCGCTCTGTTTTAAATAATCGATAATAGAGTGACACTGTCACTTTGATGAATGCGATATTAACTTAACAATAACGATCCTGAACGGCCAGTTATTTAGAGTGTTATTTGGCCGAGTTTTGCCCCTTACGGCCAAAATGGTGCATCACCACATTCGGTAGAAACCTGGATTCTTTAGAATAAAGAGCCACTTGCTTAGGTGGACAGTTCTTTTGCGTCTCGATTTAGATTGTCTGTGGAGGTTAGGTTACTGAAAAGAGTTGCCACTCACCAGGAATACCCTTGAGTGAATGTGTTCCCTGTCCAGTAAATTCGATTCCAGAGCCGATAACAAGATCTTTCACCGTATTGGAAACCCAAACCTCGCCAGGACCAGCGCAGGCTGCTACGCGTGCACCGATATGCACCGCTAGACCTGCCACTTCATTCTCTAAAAGCTCGATCTCACCAGTGTGCAACCCTGCACGTATTTCTAAATCAAGAGATCTCACAATGTTACAGATAGATTGAGCACACTGAACCGCTCGCCCAGGACCATCAAAAGTTGCTAGGAACCCATCTCCTCGAGTGCCGATCTCCTTTCCATGAAAGCGGGCGATTTCTTGTCGGATCTTGTAGTCGTGCGCCGCTATCGTTTCTTTCCATTTCTTATCTCCCATTGCTGCAACGTGCTCTGTAGAACCAACAACATCGGTGAATAGCACTGTAGCTAGTACACGATCTGGATCTGGTGCACGCCTTTTACCTGTTAGAAATACTTCTATTTCATCATCTACCGCATCTGAATCTCCGGCCAGTGGGAAATGATCTATGCCTTGGAGCTCCACATATTTCGCTCCCTCTATATGCTCTGCGATATATCTGCTGTGCTTTACGTCTACGAGGGCATCCTGCGCTCTATGTAAAACCAGCGTTGGCACATTAATTGTCGACAACACATGCCGCACGTCTCCTTCAAAGGCCATTCGTAAAAGTCCGGTGGCCGTGCCGGGACTGGCTGCAAGTCGTTCATAACGACGCCACCAAGCACAGAATTGTTCATCATTTGAGAGACTTGGCGCCACGATATTAACAGCGTTGCCTTCACCCCAGTGCGGCTCAAGAGAATTTAGAACTGCCTCGAAATCTGGCGGATCGAATCCCCAGTCCTGATCTGGCGCCTTGAATGCTCTTGCCCAGGAGCCATACACAATTAGTGCTTCTGTTTTCTCAGGATAAGTTGCAGCAAATAGCATGCACATTGGGCCTCCTTCAGAGATTCCGTAAAGCGCGGTTTTTGTAGAACCAACGGCTTTTAATACTGCATGCAGGTCGCCCATACGCTCTTCTAACGTTGGCAGGTTACTCGTTGATACTGGATCGGATAGTCCGGTTCCACGCTTATCAATTAGGATTAGACGACTAATCTTTGAAAGTCGGCGAAACGAATGAACTAGCCTCGGCTGCTCCCATGCTGCTTCAAGATGGCTAATCCAACCCGGTACAATAACTAGGTCAATAGGGCCCTCACCCAACACTTGGTACGCAATATGAAATTCCCCGTTTCTGACATATTCTATTTTCGGAATATCCATGAGATTTCGCTATACATAAAAATGTGGATTTGATGGAAAAACATATCCGATCTACTAGAGCGCGTTTCAGCCATTACTCAGATATATTTTTTTAGAGTGACCGTTATGAGTATGTTTGCGACCGATGAAAAAGTAAAGTCTCTAGTCAAATCGAAACCAAGGTTGTAGCCTAGTTGAAAATCACTGGCTATGACTCAAAGTAGCCCAAAACCGACAGTCGTTTTCCACTAGGGTTTAGCAATTCTGTATGCCTAAGTTTAGGAATTTCAATAATTCAAACAATTAGAACCACTTGAATTTCTTAAAAATCCAAATCTGCAACACGACAACTAATACCAGCAATCCAGTAAAAATCCAGAATGCGTTGTTGTTATCTACACCAGGAATACCCCCAACATTAATGCCGAGTAATCCTGTTAAAAACCCTAGTGGTAAAAATATTGCTGCGATAACTGAAAGAACATACATGTTTCTATTGAGCTTGTCAGCTAGCATGTTGGCTAACTCATCTTTGATGATTTGAGCACGTTCCCGAATTGCATCAAGGTCTTCAACAAAACGCGTTACTTCATTTAAATTTTCCTGTAACCGTGTCCTTTGGCTGTCACTTATCCATATATAGTCTGCCGAACGTAATTGAGATATTGCGTCTCTTTGGGGCGCAATATAGCGCCTGAACATGATTGCTTGTTTTCTGATGTTGACGATATCGGCACGCTGCTGACTAGTTGATGCTTCGAGTAGTTCGGATTCAATATTATCCGTTCGGTCATCTAGTGCAGAAATCGTTACGCTCATACGATCAAACAACAATGAAACCAGAGTGCAAAGAAACTCGCTAGAGCTCTTTGGGCCTATCCCGTTTCCCAATTTATCAACAACTTCTTGGACTGCTTTTAGCTTACGTCTGCGTACGCTGATAATTCTTCCCTCATCCATCCAAAGGCGTATCGAAACCATATCTTGCGGATCATCTATATCATTTAAGTTGACGCCCCTTAAATTCAATAATATGGCATCGTCAATTTGAACCATCCTTGGTCGAGTTTCTTCGGCTAGCAATGCATCTACAACGAAACTATCGAGGAACGGAGCATTAGATTCGAACCAGCTCTTTGTCTCTGGGTGATCTGCTTCCAAATGAATCCAAATTGGATTATGAGAGTTAGAATCGTCTTGGAAGTTAATATTGGAAACTTGAACGCAGCCGCCTTTGCCATCAAATTGGTAGCTATGTAAAAGGTGGTCAGGCATGAATTTGTCCGCAAGCTGTCGATTTTTGTATATTTCATTGATTGCAAAAACCATGGGGTTTGCAATCGTCATATTTAGCCGTTTTTATCTTCCTGACTGGCGGCTTTGAGTATGTTTGCGACCGATGAAAAAGTAAAGTCTCTAGTCAAATCGAAACCAAGGCTGTAGCCTAATTGAAAATCACTGTCTATGACTCAAAGTAGCCCTGAAGAGACAGTCGTCATGTTCCATGAAGCCAGCAATTCTCACTTGAATGCCAGAACTATTACGCCGCTCGCAACCAGAAATATTCCGCCCCAATCCCGAATCGAAGGTTGTTCTCCAAGAAATAATACTGCAAAAACAGCAACTAGAACCAAACTGAGCTTATCAATGGGTGCTACTTTAGATGCTTCACCTAGTTGAAGTGCGCGGAAATAGCAAACCCACGAAGCGCCAGTAGCCAGACCGGAAAGAGTAAGAAAAAACCAAGTTCTTGAAGATAGATTAAGTGGATTACTCCATTTGCCAGTAGTCCATACAAAGCTGATAAGAACGACGAAAATAATTGCTGTTCTAATGAGAGTCGCGTAATCTGAATCTACATCACGGATGCCAATTTTGGCAAAGATAGCCGTTAGCGCAGCAAATATGGCAGAAAACACTGCCCAAAAAAACCAGCTGTTTACTGTTTGCATTTATATTTACGCCCCTTTAAACCTAAAAGTGGTTGTGCTTTTAACGATCGAAATGAGTATTCTACGGCCAGATTGAAAAGTCAACGAATGGGCGCTATTTGCCCTAAGCAGTCATAGGACCGTACCGTGACTGGTGGAATTGACTACCGCGCAAGCTGGAAGATTGATTTTGGTAACACGCCAGAAAAATCTAGAAAGTTCACAGCAAAATGCGCCAGCATAATC
>JBLHGU010000073.1:0-23433 GCA_047615875.1 Parasphingorhabdus sp. | reverse complement strand
GGTCTGCGAATAAAACTGATACGTTCTCGTGGGTATCTGCCAAAGGTTCTTCACGGGCTTTTAGCCGGGCAGCTATTTCTGCCGGCAGAATATTCAGGAGAAGTGCCTCTGACTTATTTTTTTCATCTTCGAGCATTCTTTCCAATTGAAATGCGTGCCGGTTGATGACGTCCAGAAGATAGGCAAATCCAACTACAAAGCCGAGACCACCACCCACCCAGGCGAGTGCATTGATTAGTTCAAATTCTGAACCACCCAGATAGGCCATCAGGAACAAAGCGATTGATAACTGGGATGTCAAAACAATGAACGCCTGACGAGCGCCGTTAGTAATTGCTGGTACAAAAATCATCCCCAATATAAAACCGCCAACACCAGCAACAAACCCGCCCGGCAATAATGAGAAAATAATAGTCAGCAAAATAATATAGCCACAATAGGTATATACTATTACAGGCAACCAATACTTGGGGTTGTATCGAATGACAGGCAGAAATGATAGTCCAATGCCGATAGTAAAATGCAAAACTGCGATCAAACGGATAGGGCCTGTTTTGCTTAAGGCAGTAGGATCAAGCAGTAAGTCCCAAAACATGAAACCAATAAAAGCAACGATACCGATACCGGATGCTAATCGGATTAGCGGAATGAATCGATCCAGCAAGTGCATAGCATAAAGGCGTTCTACTTCTGGTTCGAATTTTATTGGATACCATTTACTAATCATGCTCTTCCTCTACTAGACAATGTCTCCTGAAGCTGATCAAAAATACATATATCAGGGCGTTACCAGCTCAGGTTTAACTAATTTTCTCTACAAATTCATCAACTCGTTGTTCATCCGTCGCCCAGGAAGTTACCAGGCGAATAACAGAATGATTATCTTTAAGTTTTTGCCACTGATAGAAGGCAAAGTTTTCCTGTAGTTTTTCGATTAATGGGTTTGGCAATATAGGGAATATCTGGTTGCTTTCAGTGATCGAAGCTAAATCATGGCCATTTTCAACAATACCCTTGGATAGTTTTCTCGCCATCCTGTTTGCGAACTGACTGGACCGAAAGAAAAGATCATCTTTAAATAATTGTGCAAACTGAATACCGAGTAAACGACCTTTAGCTAACAAAGCACCACGTTGTTTAATATGAAAAGAAAAGTCATTCGCAAGCGATATATTAGGAATTACGATCGCCTCGCCTATCAATGCTCCAGCTTTAGTTCCGCCGATCCAGAAAATATCCGTCAGTTCGGCAATATACTGTAAGGTTAAGGTGCTGATATCGGAAGTTAAAGCGGTGCCCAGACGAGCACCATCCATCATCAATAACAACCCATTTGCTCGACAAACTTCAGATAAGGCGATTAACTCTGCTTTGGTATATACCGTACCAAGCTCGGTGGCATTGGATATATAAACCAGACGAGGTTTAGCCATGTGTGGATAGTGGGCATTGTTCTCCAATGCATTACTAATGTCGTCACTGGTTAACTTACCATCGTCTGAAGGCACGGTTATGATTTTATGTCCTACCGCCTCAATGGCACCTGTTTCCCTGACAACCATATGCCCACTATGTGCTGAGATTACCGCTTCATGTGATCTAAGCACACTCGACGTAATAATTATATTAGCAAGTGTTCCGCCAGCAACAAAAAACACTGGCGTCTGCTTATCACTCAGATGGCTTTGTATTCGGTTTTTGGCTAACTCACAATATTCGTCATTTCCATAGGCGGTTTGTTGCACCAGATTCGTACTGGTCAGAGCCTTCAGGATGGCTGGATGACAGCCTTCACTATAGTCATCAAGAAAACTGTACTTAGTCATTAGTTGTGTAGTAGCTCTAGAAGCTCAGTGTTGTTGTAATCCGGCATCGACATCTGCATGCAGTTCTATTTCAAGTAGTCCTTGTAACAGCTGAGCCCGTGGTCCAAAACCGGCTGATTCAATCAATGCCTGTACAGACTGCGCTTCTAGTTTTAAAGAACAGACCATCACATTAACCAACTGGATATCATTGAGCTTCTTTAAGCCATCCCAATCGATTTCGGCTTTGCGATGCCCTGAATAATCTCGCAAGAGTTCTACCAACTGCTCTCGACTGGGGTCGGCGAGACTCTGTTCACCATCATAGTCCTGTTCAAAGCGCTGCCAATCTACGTTAAACCGTCGATAGCCACCGTCGATATCTATTTCATCAATCAAGTCGAATCTACATAAACCCGTCAATAAAATAATCATGCGGCCATCGTCGGTTTCATTGAAAGATGTCACTCTGCCTGCACAACCAATACTGTACACCCCCTCGCCATCTTTTCCGCGAGGTTGCACCATGCCGATTAACCGATTACTGCCCAGTACGTTATTCACCATATTGAGATATCTGGGTTCAAATATATTTAGCGGCAATTGGGTTTCCGGCATCAGGATAGCGCCTGGTAAGGGGAATACCGGCAGATTCTCGGGTAGAGAATCGAAAGACGGCATGAACAAGCTTTTGGGCATAAAATTACAACCTGGGGTGATCTTTCTGATTTACCACATGGATCACTAGTCTAGCCGGGGGACTATAGAATAGCCATTCGTGCATTTTCCAGACAGCTAGAAAATGCCGCCCTCCAGACCCGCAGCCATTGCCATGCCAAGCTCTTCAAGTGGCCCAAGCCACACTGACTGATACTCTCCTGTCATAACAATGGGTTCCTGTACCGCGCGCCATTTAAGCCCTGACACGATGCGTTCTACGCTATTGCGTGCACCTGTGCCGTCCAGACCACCTTTCACATAGAGCGCATAAGGCAAGGCTTCAGTGTGTTCCAGGCAAGGGTAATAAATGCGATCAAAGAAATCTTTCATGGCACCACTCATATAGCCAAAGTTCTCTGTGGTACCTAAAATAATGGCATCTGCCTGTAGTACATCATCTGGGTTGGCCTGCAATGGTGGCAGCCAGTTAATATCTATACCGGATATTTCGGGATGTCGAGCACCTTGCAAAACAGCTTCAGCTAAAAGCGTAGTGTTGGGCGACGGTGCATGGGATACCAGTAAAAGTCTGGGCATGGTTATTCAGGAGTCGATTGGGCTAGTTGCGTAGCCAGTACTTTGACACGTTGAACCATTTCGGATAATCCATTGCGTCGACCCATCGACAGATGCTGGCCCAGGTCCAGCTGCTGAAACATGGCTTCAATATCGAAGGCTACGATGTCGCGAGGTGATTGACCGGAATAGATCTTACGCAGCATGGCCACTAGGCCTTTGACGATTGCTGAGTCGCTGTCGGCGATAAATTCAATAACTTTTTCACCGTCCAGCTCTGTAACACCAGCAACCAGCCAAACGCTGCTCAGGCAGCCCTTCACTTTGCTGACATCAGTTTTGTCCAGTTCGTCCATAGCTGGTAACTCACGACCGAGGTCGATGAGAAAACGATAGCGCTCGTCCCATTCTCCAAGAATGTCAAAAGTGTCGATTAATTCCTGGGCGTGTTCTTCGGGGGATTGTTGCATTGCCTGCAAAATTTTTGGTGGTTTTGGGGGCAGGAATTGTACACCGACCGATCTGTTCGATCAGGAAAAAATACTTTGTTTGAATTCCGATGAGCATAAAACTCCAACAACTAATACAATCGCGCTTTTGTACCGACAAGCCAACCCCGTGACTGACTCCCCTACTACACCCAACCTTCGACCGATCCGCAGTTTCGTCCGCCGAGAAGGCAGAATCACACCCGGTCAGGAACGATCGCTGTCGGAGTATTGGCCGAAATTTGGCATTAATCACCCTGGGACGGTGCTTGATTCACAACAGGTTTTCGGAAACTCACAACCCGTTGAGCTGGAAATTGGTTGCGGAGACGGTGCCGCTATGACGGAAATGGCCGTGCTTCGACCAGAGCATAATTTTATTGGTATTGAAGTGTATCGCCCTGGCGTTGGCAATCTTCTAAATGCACTGAGCAGAAACCAGAGCAGCAATGTGCGGGTATTTGATGCAGATGCTGTGGAGATTATTTCATCACGAATAGCCGACGATTCTCTGCAGCGCATTATGGTATTTTTTCCAGATCCCTGGCCGAAGAAGAAGCATCATAAACGTCGACTATTGCAACTAGATTTTATTCAGCTGTTAACGCAAAAATTGAAAGTCGGTGGCGAGCTACACATTGCCACAGACTGGCAAGACTATGCTGAGGTAGTAGCTGAAACTTTGGCATCAGTCCCTATGCTGAAGAGCCTTGCAGAAGACAGCATATATTCACCCAGGCCTGAAACCCGGCCTCTGACAAAATATGAGCGACGCGGCCAACGATTGGGCCACGGGGTGTGGGATATTATTATGCTCAAACAATAGGGCTCGAATTTATATAACCGGTCAAACCCGGTGTGCGATAGCCATCCTGTCGCCAAATGATGGGGAAGTAGCTTTCATCCAGCTCGTCCGAGCCAAATTTCGCATAACGACTGTAGATTGGACCGATGCCCGCATGAAAGTTTTCTCGACGAAACCTTACCTCGGCCGGCATAGCATGTAACACCAGTGAACGTCGTGGACTGCTACCGGTATTGGCTCCGGAACCATGCCAGGTTCTACCGTGATGTATAGAACCACCACCGCATGGAACGGCAACTGGAACTATTTCGGGCTCTACGCCTTGCTGCGACGCTAGCGCTCGCATGGGTTTCTGGTAATCTTCAGGGGCATGAAACTTACCTTCGGGATCGCTAAGCCCCCAACAGTGTGAACCCCGCACCAACTCCATAGCACCATTTTGCGATTGCACGTCATCTAGCGCCATCCAGACGGTACAAAGCTGCCCTGGATCAAACCAGCTCAGATAAGCGTCATCCTGATGGAATCCAAGCGACTTGGCACCCACAGGTTTCCAGATGGCATTGTCTATCATCACGCGGGTGCCGGACCACCCCATGAGATCTGCAACCGCTGCGCCAAGGTCTTCGCGAAACAGGCTTGCGGCGATCATTCGGTCCGCCTTCCAGCTGTTACATATCTGCCGTGTTAGTTCAGGATCCGACTTACCCTCTTGCCAGTTAACTTCATCTGGCAAGGTACCGGTTTCAAAATTTCCGTTAAAAATACGGCTGAAACTATCGCGCAGATTTAATACGGTTTGCTGTTCGAGAATTTTCTCCAACAATACGAATCCATCGCCGGAAAATTGCTGCTTTTGTTGCGGACTTAGGGTCAGATTCATAAATGATCAGAACAGTGAGATGTGCAGGCCTTCCAGCAACAGTTTAATACCAACAACCAGAAGAAAGAAATAGCAGATCCGGTAAAACAGTTTGGTCTCAGTATGTTTGACCAACCACACGCCTATTAACACACCGATTGGAGCAAGTGGCATCAAGGCCAGAGAAATAAGTAAATTATCGGCGTTTAGCTGACCCAGAGCATAATAAGGCACCAACTTAACGTAGTTCAGCACGAAGAAAAATACCCCGGCTGTGCCAGCATACAAGGTCGGCTGCATACGCTTGGGTAGGACGTACATGCTGAATGGTGGACCACCGGCATGAATGGTAAAGCTGGTGAAACCCGATGCAGCACCCAGAATAGTTCCAATACCCCTGCGCTGCCCTGCTCCTGCACCCAAGTGACTACCAAGCCAGGCCTGCAGCACAAAAGCGATGGAAATCGTCCCGATCATTAACCGCATAGCATCATCGTTCATGTAGTCAGCGGTCAGGTACCCCAACAGAATGCCTAGCATCGCGCCGGGCAAAAGAACTTTCAGCGTTGCAACATCAAAAGATTTTCGGTAACTCCAGATTACTACCAGGTCCATTACACACAAAATCGGCAACAGAACGGCGGCGGCCCGGGTGGGCGTCATGATAAATGTCATCAATGGCACAGATAACACGGCAATGCTGCCACCAAAACCTCCTTTAGAGATGCCAAATATCAACACCGCAGGTACCGCACAGAGTAAAAAAACTGGATCCAGCAACATAATTGATTAGTTTAAGGTAATTGTTCGGAACGCCGATCATCCACTACAATGCCCGCTATGAAAACTATCGGCATGATTGGCGGTATGAGCTGGGAGAGTACGGTTACCTACTACCAGCTGTTAAATCGCATAGTACGTGAAAAACTGGGTGGATTACATTCGGCGCAACTTTTACTGTGGTCTTTTGATTTTGCAGAAATTGAATCTATGCAGGCTAATGGGGACTGGGATGCAGCCACACAGGCACTCTGTGATGCTGCTATAAGTCTGGAGAAAGGCGGTGCAGAGTGCATACTGATTTGTACCAATACCATGCACAAAATGGCACCCCAGGTTCGGGACGCGGTGGATATACCATTGCTGCATATAGCTGATGCTACTGCAGCGACAATACAAGCCACTGGCTGCACCAACCCCTTGCTATTAGCAACTCGATACACCATGGAAGAGGATTTTTATAAGGGCTGGCTGCGCGACAAACACGGCATAAATGTAACCATCCCATCCTCCACTGATCGCGATAAGGTTCACGATATTATCTATAGTGAACTTTGCCAGGGCATTGTATCCGCTGAATCAAAACAGGAGTATCTTGACATTGTGGCTAGAGCCAACAACCTTGATAGCATAATATTTGGCTGCACGGAAGTTGGTCTGTTAGTTAAAGAGACAGATTTTCAGGTACCTTGTTTTGACACAACCGCCTTACATGCACAAGCTGCAGTGGAATTCTCCCTCTCAACAGATTAAAGATAATGTTACAACGCAACTATAAACACATTACCGTTAGCCCTGCTTCCGCAGCTGTGGGAGCAGAGATTGGAGGCATTGACCTTCGCCAGGTTAATGAAGATCAATTTGCAGAAGTTAAACAAGCTTTTGCAGACCACGGAGTTATCTTCTTTCGGGATCAGTCTTTTACCCCTGAAGAGCACATCCAATTTGCCGAACGATGGGGTGATATCAACGTTAACAGGTTTTTTACCCCTCTTGCTGATTACCCCATGATTGCTGAAGTCCGCAAGGAACCAGAGGCTAAAATGAATATCGGTGGCGGCTGGCACACCGACCACTCCTATGATCAGATACCTGCACTTGGCTCTATTTTATATGCCCGCGAGGTACCCGAAATTGGTGGTGATACGCTTTTTGCCAGCATGTATTTGGCCTACGAGGGACTTTCAGATGGTCTAAAAGAAATGCTTCACGGATTAAACGCAGTTCATTCAAGTAGGCACACCTTTGGCGCAGAAGCCATATCAAAGGATGCCTCAGTTGCAGGGCGATTTCAGAATGCCGAGAACGCCACTCAGGATTCCATTCATCCGGTAATTATTACCCACCCGTTAAGTGGTCGAAAATCTCTGTACATCAACCCGGACTTTACTCTGCATTTTGAGGGCTGGAGTCGAGAGGAGTCTTTGCCCTTAATGAATTACCTTTTTGAGCAAGCTTCTCTGCCACAAAATACCTGTCGCTTTCAGTGGCGTAACAACACCATCGCATTCTGGGACAATCGTGCTACCTGGCATTACGCCCTGAACGATTACCATGGTAAACGTCGCGTTATGCATCGAATTACTATTGAAGGTGTCGAACTCCATTGAACCCAGACTTAATGCCTGAGTGGTGGGACCCACATTCAAGTCAACCTTACAAAATTCCATCTGAACAGAAACCGCGACTGGGCTTAGAGAATCTCACTGAATACCTAAAAGTGGCAGCAACCGCCATTGGGTTGTCGCCGCTAATTTTGTTGCGTTATCTCGCCCCTCCGCTGCCTGTCGCTCCCCCCTCCAGCGCACTTGACTTTATAGGCCTTAGCGTCACTCCTGACAGCAACTATAACGGCGCGATTGCCGACATGGTAGAAGATTTGGGTGTACGCAGACTACTACTTCGAATACCTGCGTGGGAGGCAGATAACCTGGAGATGTACACAGACTTCCTGCAGCGTTTCCCCGCCAACGAGTTCGTGGTTAACATTTTGCAAAGCCGCGATAGCGTGGCGAGACCGGAAACCTGGAGAGCCCAGCTCAACAACATCTTCGACGCACTTCAGGGTCGAGTATGGGAGTACCAGATTGGTAATGCGATCAACCGTAGCAAATGGGGTTGTCGCCATACCGGTGATTATCTGGACCTAATGAATATCGCCACGGACTGCGCCAGAAGATATCAGGGCGTAAAACTTGCCGGTAGTTCGGTGATCGATTTCGAACCCCTATTACAGATCAGAACTCTTTTAAACAGACATCCGCATAGTTTTCAATATTGCGCATCATTGTTGTACGTAAACCGCCGTGGCTCACCGCAAGGAAAGCAATACGGTTTTTTCGACTTGCAAAGAAAAATTCGACTTAACTATGCCATCCTGAGTCTTTCCAACAAGTGCCCGCGCAGATTGTGGATATCGGAAACTAACTGGCCGTTACTTGACAGCAAACCCTGGACACCCAATTCTGGCCATCCACGATCAACTGTCGATGAAGCTACTCAGGCTAACTACCTGACTGACTATTACAAGATTGCCTGGCAGTCGGGCATGGTCGAACGAGTGTACTGGTGGCAATTAATCAATCCGGGTTATGGTCTGGTAGACCATCGTTCCGGACAGTTACGCAAGATGCCTTCCTACTTCGCGTTTCAAGCATTGCTGGAAGGTGGATTACAAAACCAGAACTAGGAATTACTACCTTGCACTAGTGTGGCACCTGCCAGAACCAGCCCCAGACCAATTAACTTGATGGCGCTGATCGGTTTAATTGCCAGGCCAAATGCACCCAGATGATCAACCAGCATGGAGCCCATCAACTGGCCCGCCACCACACAAACAAAAAATACTGCCACACCTAACACCGGAGCAACAACAATACTTCCGGTCACAAACACCACGCCTATAATACCGCCAACGAATACCCACCAGGGTAAGTCTCTGAACTTCACCAGCTCTCCAGCGCCCTTGCCCCAGGCTAACCACAACACCGTAACTACTATCAAACTAATGGAAATAGAAATAGTGGCAGCCAATAAGGGATTGCCCAGAGTGCGTGCCATAGTGGCATTGATAGGTGGTTGTAATGATAACGCAGCACCAATACAGACTGCTGCCAGGATGTAGGCTAAACTATTCATAAATCACTCCAGAAACGTTGTCAATTTGAACTCAATGCTTAATAGGATCTATGGTCGAGTTTGCCACAACCTAACTACACATAAAATTTCAACTGCTACCAAATAAACTATAAGAGTAAGGTATGAAAAGGCCTATAGTTGGTTATCATCAGGACGAAGAGTCGCATTGGGTTGCCAAACTTGAGTGCGGACACAACCAGCACGTACGTCATAGTCCGCCCTTCATTAATCGTCCTTGGGTACTTACAGCGCCAAGCCGACAGGCTATGAAAGGCACTGAACTAAACTGCAAGAAATGTGATATCAGCGCAGCCAGAGACTGGCTATCCAACGATACTGCCAAGCGGAAAAGTCTTCTGTAAGTGCTGAGGGGCGAGGGTGCTAATTCAACAATCCTGTGTAGAAATCACAAGACGGTAACTTGTCGAGTTTATTCCCAGCTTCGTCTCTCACCAAACTGACGTTACTCTGCCATTCCATTGATCCCTATTTTCGTTCCATGAGTAGTTGGACAACCAGGCAAAAATCCGTCATTAGAAAAGCCAACGCGGCTCTCGATAAAAGAGAATGAGGTCTGATAATTCGTCCTATGAAATCAAGTTTGAAAAACTATAGATTTTCACTCCGCCCTGGCTACTAACATCTGTGTAGCGCCCTTTTGAAACTCATAACCGACCGGCAATATATCAACCTCTATGCCAGCCTGGGCCAACTGACTAATTGTTGGATGAAGATGATTTGATACACTGCAATCCAACGACAACAGTGGATAAACTCTTACCTCCTCAGCGACCCTACACAGTTCCTGCATAGCCAGAATATGTTGCTCCAGATCTATCAACTCCGAGTACAAAAACAGAAAGTGTGAACACAAGGCCAGCTCAAATTGTTTGGGCATGAATGGCAGGTCGGGTAAGGAGCCTGGGCAATATCTACCAACCAACCTTCCTGGCTCATAATCTTCTAGAAATAGCCGCATAGAATCCATTCGATCGCGGCTAAGGGATTCAATATTCCCATGCTGGTTCCAGACATAGCTATGCTGATTTGTCGTAAGTTGCTGAATTATTTGTGGAAAGGCTTCATCTATCCTTGCGTTGATTTGCTCTTTGCTGAACTGATAAATCGGATCAACAGACAAAACGCTTCCACCTTCTGAGCTTAGTTGCGCATTGAAGCTGGCCGGACCATCAGAACAACCCAGAATACGCTTGTTCAAATCATCAGAAGTCAGAGCGAACATAGCTTCATAATCACTCAGAGATCTTCCCCAGGGAAAAACTTCAGCGAGTTTCATTTTGGTGCTTGATCATAAAACCAGAAGGCTCGAGACTACGCATTACCCCAATCTTCTATTTCCTTGACATAGTCCTCAGGTATACCTAATTTTCGCGCAATGGTTGCCAGGCTAGTTGCATAGGCATGATTTGTTCCGGACAATTTTTCCACAGGTAACAGATAAGTAGTTGCCGGTATTGATTGATTATCCGCAATACTAAATGCCTCAATGGACTCAGGCAAATAATCTCGCAAGCCATCAACTCCATAGAGTTGATCGAGTTCAGAATGCTGAAGCTGGATTATTGTTCCGTAAGAGCGTTCTTGATTACTTCTTGCAAGAGTTGCGCGGTCTCCTATGCGGAGACCAAAGCCATCGACAAAGGCTAATCTTGTTTGACAGGGGTTTAGGTCTTTTTCCCGCAGCAAATCCGCGTCCATGAACAGTCCATAAAAGAATGCGATATTAACTTCCATTTTACAACACTATGAAATTATCAATGACTAACAACACAAGCTTGCAGAAAGGCCTGGACAATAGGTGGAACCTCATTGCGCAATGCTGCACGCTCTGGCTGAAAAAGTGTCAATACAAAAAATGGATGCCCAGTGAGTTCCAGGCCTCTTATATTTTGATTAGAGTCCCTCGCCGAAATCTGCCATTCGGCGTTTAACAGTTGTTCCTGAAATTCAGGATTAAGACCATAGCTACAATGATAACCTTCAGAACTATCGGCACGTCCATAGGCCGATTGTAACTTTGACCCTTCTAAAAATTGGACCAATTCAGTCACCTCAACCAGAGAACATTGCAGGGGTGCGACAAGTTGCATAGCAGCATCGGGAGCTGTCTCCCCATGCTCGGCATTACGCCATCCAAGCACATTACGGGCATACTCCAGCACGGCATGCTGAAAGCCGCCGCAGGTACCTAAAAAGGGCAGAGAACTCTCCCTGGCAAATTGAATAGCCGTTAGGGCGCCCTGCATTTTGCAGTAAGAACTTGCCGGAACACACCAGAGTCCATCATAATTTTGCCATGCCTTACTTGATTCGATGCTATCAGTCGCAAGCCAATTGACCATAGTTTCTACACCTAGAGACTGGCCTGCAAGCTGCAGGGACTGCGGGATAGCCTGATGGGCAATTACCGTATCGTCTCGATCTCCAATTAGTCCAATTTTAATCATTCTGCCACCTAATCGCCGAGGCCTGCGTGTAGTATCGGGGGTCCGTCCCGATAGGGTGCCAGTGCCGCCCAAACAGTTGAATTGTGTGGTGTTGAAATTCCGAGCTGTTTGCCCAATTCATGAATGCGCCCGGATAACCAGGCTATCTCATTAGGCTTACTGGCTTCAAGATCAACCAACAGCGAAGACTTTTGCTCGTAGGGTTGATTGGCAAATAAATCCACGGTGTATTCAACATGGCTTTCATCAAAGGGCTGGCCCATGGCACTCGCTATAGACACATTCTCCTTTAACAACTCACGCATTAGCCATAATGTTTCAGGTCGCTCATAAACCGCACCAATCGGCAATCTGGATACTGCGGTAACACCGGCAAAGGCCGCCAGAGCTATAAACTTATGCCAGACTGTGTATTCTCCTTCGGTTGTTGGTGTTACATCGATGACATCGGCACGATCACAGGCAGCGAAGAAACGTTGCATCGTTGCATCGCCGGCGAGGCTATCAATGGTTAACTTATAAGCACCACCGGGATTGACAATTACCCCAGGCTCTTTGATATATGCCGCCATATAAATGCTTCCTGCAGCAATTTTAGATTCATCGACGAACTGGCCTATCATTGATTTACTGTCGATGCCATTTTGTAGTGTGACGATTCGGGTGTGCTCTCCAATCAGTGGTAACATTTGTTCTGCGGCGCTTAGCGCGTCCACCAACTTAACCGTAAACAGCACTATATCGACTACACCAATGGTTGCGGGATCACCGGTCGCGTGAATATTTGGCAGGTGCACATCGCCATAAGGACTTTCTATTTTCAGACCATCTGCCTGCAACGCTTTTAGATGGCGTCCTCTGGCAACCAGATGAACTTCTTCGCCGGCTTCAGCTAGTCGACCACCGACATATCCACCTATGCCACCGGCACCCATTACTGCTATTTTCATAAAATTTACATACTTTATTAGTTATTCATTACGCCGTCGGCAGTTTCGCCAAAGCAGGGTCGCTTAGGGTTTGCTGGTTCATATAAAGTGCCATAATCACAATAAATATGTGCCGCCACGCTTAAGCCTTCCCCTGGATAAAGCAAGCCCGCGGCAATGGACCAGAATTCATCACCGGTCGGTGCCCAGAACATATTACTTCCGCAAAGACCACAGAACCCGCGCCTCGCTGAAGCAGAAGATTGAAACCAATGTAAATGCGCTTCGCCGATTAGCTCAATGTCGGCCCTGGCAGCACGAGTATAGTAGGCTGCCTGGCCGTGCCAACGTTGGCATTGACTACAATGGCAAACTAGTATTTTGCGCAATGGGGCCGTGACTTTAAGTTGAATTTTGCCACACAGACAATGACCACTGGCATAGGAAGAAATTTCATTCATAGCAGGCGCTCCTGATAGTGTTGTCGAACCTCAATGAGTAATACAGTAGATCTCCTTGCTCTTATCTAAACACAAAACTTATCCCGGCGATGGCGACAGTCTTGCCAGGGGTTTCTCATTTATTGGAATATGAATAATAGCAGCGATCACACCCACTACAACCCCGGCCCACCACATACCATCGTAACTACCCGTGCTGTCATACAGTTTGCCACCTAGCCAAATACCCGTAAAACTGCCAATTTGATGACTAAAAAATACAATTCCGAATAAAGTTGCCATATATCGAACACCAAATACCTGGGCCACGATGCCGGTAGTTAATGGCACTGTAGACAACCATAAAATACCCATGAAACCGGCAAACAGATAGATAGTTAATTCTGTTTTTGGCGATAACAAAAGAAAAAGTATAGCCAAAGCGCGCAAAAAATAAATCCAACTAAGCCCAAGCTTCTTACTATGTTTCTGGCCAAATACACCAGACGCAAGGGATCCGAATATATTCAGCAACCCAACCAACGCTATAGCATAGGCCCCCACACTTGGATCCATGCCTAAGTCTTTAACATAGGCAGGAAAATGTACGCCAATGAAAGCGACATGAAACCCACAAACGAAAAACCCGAAAGTTAATAGTACAAATCCTCTGTGAGCGAGTGCCTCACTAAGCGCTGCACGCAGGGTTTGCTCAGAACCAGGATCTTTGGAAAGCCCAGAGTTATTGGGCAATATAAGCGCCAGAGGCACTATAAATAGAGTTGCCACACTTAAAAACAATAAGCTTGAGCTCCAACCCCACGACTCAATTAAACCCTGGGTTAACGGGGAGAACAAGACCTGACCCAGTGAACCAGCCGCAGTACCCAGACCCAACACCAAGGAACGCTTATCAGCACCAACCACCCGAACCATAGAAGCCATAACAAGTGAAAATGCGGTGAACGCGACGCCTATACCGGTAACCACACCGGCCATAAGCTGTAATGAGAATGCAGTTTCTGCACTATTCATCCCGTATATGCCCGCGGCATACATTAACGCACCAACAATGAGTACTGGCACAGGTCCTTTTTTATCGGCAATGGCACCAGCGAAGGGTAAACCAATTCCCCAGAGTAAATTCTGGATAGCCAGGGCCAGGGCAAAAGTTTCCCGACTCCAACCACGATCGATGGTCATTGGGTCAAGAAATAATCCGAATACTGCTCGAACACCGAAGCCTAGCGTGGCGATGGTACAACCAGCAATTAGCACGATAAGCGGAGTTCGCCAGGTGCTTGTATTAGTCATGGATTATTCCTGAAAAGAAAAATAGCAATAGGTCAGTTTACACCAGTCAGCAAATAGAAGCAGATGCTGCATTCAGAAACTTAGCAGAGTAATTTCCAGCCTGCATTGCTTTTAAATAGATGCGACAATGCCGCCCAAAAGAAAACCGTGTGAAAAGAAATAAACCTATATGACCCAAACCAATAACCCTATTCGTGCAGCAATCTGGATGGTCGGCGCAATGCTCAGCTTTACACTCATGGCAGTTGGTGGCAGAGAACTGGCAGACCAACTGGATACCTTCGAGATCATGCTGTATCGCTCACTACTGGGATTTATCGTTGTGGTTGGTGTGGCCTGGCAGGCGGGTACATTATCTCAAATCACAGGTAATCGACTGGGTTTGCATCTGATTAGAAATCTGTCTCACTTCACCGGCCAGAATCTATGGTTTTATGCGGTCGCCCTGATTCCGCTATCGCAGTTAGTTGCCTTTGAGTTCACCACGCCATTGTGGGTGGCCGTATTTGCACCATTGGTGTTAGGAGAACGCTGGACTACTACCCGAGTCTTAGCTTGTGGCATCGGATTCCTTGGCATTCTAATTGTTGCTCGGCCAGACACTTCTGAAATTAACTCAGCTACCCTTGCTGCTGTATTATGTGCGCTGGGGTTCGCGGGTGCGACGCTGGCCACGAAACGACTTTCAAGTACTGAATCCGTAACCTGCATCTTATTCTGGCTTGTTGCCATGCAGTCTGTTTTGGGTATCATTTTTACGCTCTACGATGGGCATATTACCCTACTGACTCTTGAGACTTTACCCTGGGCCATATTGGTTGGCCTAACTGGGGTAGCTGCTCATTTCTGCATCACTAACGCATTGGCAATTGCACCCGCTACTGTAGTTATGCCCCTTGAGTTTCTAAGGGTGCCCTTGATGGCGGTGGTAGGGTTTTGGTTATACGGCGAACCTTTGTTGTATTCCGTCTTCATTGGAGCGTTGATAATTCTAGCGGCGAATATACTGAATATTCGTGCGGAAACCCGTCTCACGCAACCTGCCACAAAATGACACCGGGTGTGGGCAAGATAATTTTTTAAGACGAAGTTATGCTGACCTTAACTCTCGGTCAACCACTCTGCTCCATTTACGAGAACGCACTGATTCTAAGGGCATTACCAAGTTAATTTATTGAAATCACATATAGTATGGAGATAGACCCGATTCCGAGTTCACTATCCAGACACAGTAGGAAAATCTATCGAGTTAATATTTTTATTATATGACTCAAATTTTATTCGAAAATTCCTGTTAATTTGACTAGAAGGTGTTCTATATCGATTGATGTAGTCGATTAAATTTGGCTGTGGATTGAGCTTCGATCGTTCAAACTCAATGAAATCAACATCAAACCAATCAAATATTTTCGATATAAGAACGATTCCTCGAGCACGATCTATTTTTACATGTGCGGGGTTACCAACGAACTCCTGCATGGCTGCTGTCAACTCATAATCCAGCTTATCGCCGTCAAAGGCAAACTTCTGCAATCTGGGACAACTCATCGATGCACAGTTCAGTGCCGCATGAATTCTTGGATCTTTGAATTGTCTGCGAATATATTTATCTTCTAGCGTCTTTAGGCTGATCTGTTTCTGGTCCAGAGTGAATCTAGTCAACACGAAGAAATTCAATCCGGAAATGAGACCACTCCATACGCTGACAGGCTCCGGCCCGCGAGACAATACCCCATGAAATACCAGTGCGTTGTAAGCATTAATGTAGTACGCCAAACGGTGATTTTCTGTAGGAAATAGTTGCGGCTGTGTCAGTGGACCGTGCTGCTTGATCCGCTCGACATAGCCATCCAGCTTTGCCCGCGTGAGAATTATTTTCTGGTAATTGACCAGACCGGCATCATCAACATACTCCTTAAGAATAGAATCCCAATCACTATGATCAAAGACGGTGCTTGCAAATGCAGAAAATGATGACATCATCATAAATATACAGATGATGAATAGACATTTCCCAGGACGAAATTCTGGCACTGGGAGACAGGTTGTAATTTTGGCGATAAAGGGCACTCTTATTGAGACTGGAAAATTAACACTAAGTTGCATACGCTCAACTTCAGATAGAAGAAAATCATAATGACAACTATTTTCAGCCATCTAAAAGAAAGTCGTCGCTTACTGAAGACCCGATGGAAATCATTACCTGCCCATTTACAGGTGCCCAACCAGGTTGTTGGAAAACACTGGGTGCAATGTGGATACACCATGGGACCGTCATATTGTTCATTCGGGTGCACGCATTGTTACCTGCCCCGAAACTCGAATCGAGTTCCGTTGGTTGGCTTAGAGGCAATGAAGGAACAAATTCAGGCGGCACGCAAGGCACTTGGTGCTGGCGGCGGTCTACAAATTACTGGTGGTGATGTAATTGATGCTTATTGGCGCGAAGATCGCGCAGAGGAATTAGTTGCAGTCATCCGGTTTGCTGTTGACAGCGGTCTGGTGCCGATGTTGATGACCCATGGTCAGAAACTTATAGAATTCCCTGATTATCTTCATCGACTCGTGGTTGAGGGAGGACTAAGAAAAATCAGTTGTCACATCGACATTACCCAGGCTGGTCGACCTGGGTTTCCGATCAAATATCAGCTTGATGAAGCATCTTTGAATCCGCTTCGGGACAAGCTGGTAAGCGCAATATTGAAGGTGCGAAAAGATACTGGTCTAGAGGTCACTGCCGCTCAAACGGTCACCGTAACTGAAAAAAATGTTAACCACATTGGTGAAATACTTCATTGGCTGATGGAACGACCGGAAAATCTTGATGTGACCAGAACAATAAGTTTCCAAACGGAAGCACAGGTGGGACGCACCCAGACTATTATCGATGGTGTGTCTCCAGGGCAGGTATGGCAGGAAATTTGCAAGGCTACTGGAAAGCGAATTGTGCGTGACAATTTGTTGTTTGGGCATCCAGACTGCAGTAGTACAGCAACTCTGCTAGTGCGCCCGCGGGATCGTCGGGTTGTTTTGCTGAGTGGTGGTGATGACCACTATCGTACATTTTATGAACAGTTACTAAATACTTTCAGTGGTATTTGTGCTCGTGGTGAAAATAACATTTCGTCATTGATTCTTCAGATATATTTGGTGATTCGCCGACCAGTTTTTGTTCTGCACTTTATAAAATTTATTTTCTTTTTGTTCGCCAGGCAAGGTTTAACAATAGGGTTTATGGGCTCAGTATTGCGCGCTAAAGCGCGCGGCATAAATATAGTAATGCACAACTTTATGAGTGCTGAACAGGTACAAAGTCGTACCCCGGTGGTTATTGATCGTCTGAATGCCTGCTCTTTTCGTGGCGAAATAAAAGTAGCTGGGGAGTGGCGGAGCGTACCGATGTGCGCAATGAATGCAGGTCCCAGGGAAGCTTTATACAATCTTAAGCAGTCGGAGAGCAGAGTGCAAAACTGATTCCATTCATCTATGACAATCAGGTGCGTAGAGATCACGAGGCAGGCAATCCCCAGCATCAGGGCTATGATTCTGGGTTAGGCGGCAAACAGGATTCGCAAGGGATACGGAAAACTCAAAACCCACTAGCGAATCAGCACCTCGGGCAAGACATCGTCGACCAGATGCGCGGCGCTGCTATCCTCCTACCCCGCAACTGGGGCAGAAACCACGACACTTGCAGCTAAACGCGACCATCGGTACTGACAAGTTAACTTTTTCTACTCGAAAAAGTGGTGATATGCCTAATTGTAATCTCAGAAAGCTTTTCCCATGTGGAGACAGTGAGCTGATTTCGGAAGCTAAAGGCAAGTTTGTGTAATCCCAGCCCATGCCTTCAAGTTAACTTGTCAGTACCCAGTGAATTGGTTAGTAAAGGGATCGGCCTGCGGTGGTGCGCGACTCGCGGCTAACTGGATCGCATCCTGGCATTCACCCTTATCCTTCAGGTGGTCGAGTATTTCGTTGATGACGATGGGACCCTAGTTGCTGGCAATTACCATCACTGTGCTGCCATATAAGCGACTCGGTAATACTGCCAGGCAGATGTACCTTTTTTATATCAGAAGCTGTGAGGTGCAATGGGTAAAAAAATACCGCCCGAAGGCGGCAATTCTTGGAGGAGAGTTTTTTCAGGAAATCACATAGCAACCAGGGCGATGAAGAAGGCGACGATAACGATGCTTCCAGAAACAGCGTCAGTGATACTGAAAGTAGTCCGGGTTGCGTATTCTGAGTAGTTCATCGTTCTGGCCTTGGCTGTTAGTGTGGGATCAATTATGCCGATGCCTGGATGTAGAGTCTGCGAACTAGCCGACATTAGGTAAAGATGAATTGTGAGCTAGTTCACATTACGATGGCTTTCAACGGTTAGATGCTGTTCAAAATCAATCTGTCTGTAGTTGTTAGTATATTCGAGATTCAGATAATGCTAAGTGACGTGGAAAAGTTAAAAAGCTTAGTGTGGGTCCCAGGGGGATACACCTGGGGTTATTCTCGATTTACAATCCACCCAAGGCGGCCTGTATTGGAAACAAATTATTGGGGTTAAAGTCACCAATAAATCACTAGTGTCGGTTTATTGGCTAGTCACTAAACCCTAAGTCCAAGCCAATAAGGAAAAAAGTGCGTTTCAAAAGTGAACTATTAGTGAACCAGGAAATGGCTCACAATAAGAAAGTCACACAAGTGTTTGATTTAAATGGTGGCCTAGGACAGAGTCGAAAAATCTGTCGGGAGAAGATTTTCGTGACCAAAGGAAACCCCGCAGGGATGAGTATCAGGATGATACGAGCAACTGCCGACACGGGGATTTTCAGAACGATCAGTAGATCTTAATAGCTATATTTATCAAAAACTTACCGGGAAGTCCCGTTGCCTCAACTACATAACCATGCATAACCGTGCACAACTGATCCCCACCAAATCCCCACAGCGCACAGGACGTTTGAAGCATCACAGAATCCAAGTTCATATCACAGTGTATTGAATTCTTGGGTCAAATAATCCAGGCTCTCTAGCACTGACGCTGGTATGTAAGGGATTACAGCGTATTTCAATGACGCAGCAGGCGCGCGCTCGCCTTCATTGTGACGTCAAGGATATAAGTGGTCAATTGGCAGGAGGAAATGATCGAATTTCCAGGACTCAAGGATAAATCGGATGCACTACACTAATTTTTGCGGCTGCAAACAGGCTTTTTATTCTCTTCATTCCCTCCCTCGTTTTCCATTAACATGCGCCTTATACTTCCTATACCTGCTCGGCACTGATGATTTGATCTTCAAAGGCACTGCCCATGATATATCCGCCTCCGTAAAGGTAGAGGATCGTGTGGTCGGTTCGGACGTAATCGAGGGTAATCTCCAGGCACGATATACCTCCGAAGGTGACAGGCTTCGGCGCCAGGGAAAGGCGCCCGAGTTTTCGCTCGGTGCGGGCTGTAAACCTGGTAGTCGTTTCGGCCCGAGCCTGTTCGATTGTCTCTGGCGTCGGAGTAGGTAACGGGGGGTCGATTAGGTTCGCTTCAAGGTACTGCCTAGCAGCGGTGCTCATCATCGCTTAGTCTGGCATGTATTCATCGTTCTCCACGGTTTTCGCCCATTTTCATTCGTCACAGTCAATTACGCGGGCGCAGGCATGGAATGTCTGGTGGCCTTGCGCGGAGAGTATCCTTATGGGGATGCATCGTCATGATCATTTATCCGCTGGCAAGAGAAGAAATCTGCCTTACCGCCGATGTCAAACATCGACCGATGTTTTTTTTCAATTGGCTCTTTGTGACAGATCAGCGTGATGTGGCGAATGCCGCATTTTCCGAAAGCGGGAGTGGCACATCGATCTTTGCGATGGTTTCCCACTTGAAGCTTTTCAAGGCTCTCTGGTGTAAACTCAAAGATAGTCATAACCCATAAGTGCAGTCCGAGAGATATGATAACGGCTGGATCGGATATGAAATACAAGTATGTGATCGTCGGCGGCGGCTCAGCCGGGTGCGTTCTGGCAAATCGCCTTTCTCAATCTGGCAAACATGAGGTTTGTCTTGTTGAAGCTGGTCCAGATACACCACCTGAAGATGTGTCTCGTTCGATCTATGGTGACGCATTCCTGCCCGACTACTTTCAGCCCAACCGATACTGGACAGAGCTAACCGTCTACGCAGACCCGATCGGGAATCGCTCGCCGGATCAGATCGAAGCGGGCATGAAACCTCGCCGTTATGAGCAGGCGCGTGTGATGGGTGGCGGATCAACAGTAAATGGCCAGGTCGCCATTCGAGGCCTACCTGCGGATTACGATGAATGGGAAAAGCTAGGCGCAAAGGGTTGGTCCTATGAGGACTGCCTTCCCTATTTCCGCAAGATGGAAATTGATGTCGATTTCCCTGGTGAGGGAGGTGGCCGTATCCCTATTAGAAGAACTTTCCCGCAGCACTGGAGCAAATTTGCTCTTTCGATGCGCGACAGTGTCGCTAAGAAAGGCATTCCATACGTCGATAACTGCCATGCGGAGCCAATAGACAGTTGCTTTCCCTTTGCGCGCAACAACGTTTACGATCAGCGTGTCTCGTCCGCCGCTGGTTATCTCGATGAAGCAACCCGCCGCAGAGAGAATTTGACTATTCTTCCGGAAACCCATGTCGAATCCATTGTTCTGAATGACAATGTTGCAACTGGCGTCGTCGTGCGCGCGAAAGGGCGAGTTGAAACGATCCATGCAGATGAGGTCATTCTATCTGCTGGAGCGCTTCACTCTCCGGCACTACTACTGAGAGCAGGTATAGGGCCTGCCCATCACCTGCAGAAGCTTGGCATCAAGGTGGTGGCTGACAGGCCGGGGGTTGGACAAAATTTGCAAGATCACCCTCTGATCGGCTTCGCGGTTTATTTAAACCCAGAGGGGATGATGAGCGACTATGTTAAGAATAGTCTTTTAATGCACATGCGGTGGAGCTCAGGGCACGAAGGCTGCCCCCCATCGGACATGAAGCTTACGATTTCCGGCCGCTTCGCATGGAGTGAGGTTGGCAAGCGTCTCGCCATGGTCAACTTCGGCCCGAACAAAGCTTACTCGAAAGGTTTTGTGCAGCTTCGCGATAAAGATCCGCATAGTCATCCACTGGTTGCATTCAACTATTTGTCGGACAATCGTGACCTTGACCGGATGAAGGCGACAGCGCGGTGGGTCAGTGGAATTCTCTCCAGTGCGCCGGCGAACGCGTACGTCAGAAGCTATTGGCCTGGAATCTATGCGGACTCGCTCAGAAATCTCGCCACCCAAAATTGGATCAACGATGTTAAAACCCGCATCGCTGCCAGTTTCCTAGATATGGGTGGCGTCGGGAGAAGCTTCGTCCTTGGTAAAGCCATTGATAATCGCTTTACACTTGACAAGGTTTTTAGTGACGATCAGGTCCTTGAAGATTGGATACAGACAGGTGCGCAGGGTGACTGGCATGCTTGTGGGACATGTCGCATGGGAAGCTTTGAAGACAGGGCAGCGGTCGTGAGTCCTCATGGAAAAGTTTACGGCGTCAAAAATCTTTCGATCATTGACGCGTCGGTCATGCCGTCCATTCCCTGTGCAACGACGAACCTTTCCACAATGATGATTGCGGAAAAGATGGCGGACCATATTCAGCAGGTGGCCTAAGGCCATCGACAATGAATTGGCGTTTCAGGATCAAAATAGAGGACGAGAAGATGGAACGTGTTTGGGGGAAGAAAGGTCAAATTAGCTACGGTCACGACATTGGAATTCTGATGATCGATTGCCACAACCCGTTTATTCCGGGAGATGTGGGCAATGCCTATACCTATGACTTCCCAGTGCTATTTCACCTTATCCCGGAAGTGACGATTAAGCGACTTGTCGACGAAGGTGATCTCACCTTGTCGCAGAACATCGTGGACGCAGCCCGTTACCTTCAGAGGCAGGGCGTGAAAGCTATAACGAGCGATTGCGGCTACATGATTCATTTTCAAGACGTGGTGCGGGAAGCCGTCGATGTTCCAGTGATGATGTCAAGCTTGCTGCAGTTGCCTTTGATATCGGCATTTCTGCCAGCCTCACAATCTATCGGCATTATCTGCGCCAAGTCGAAAAGCCTTACCGCTGACATGCTGAGCAAGGCCTTTCCCGCCCAAGACCGTCGGTTGTTCGTAGCTGGCATGGAAGACCAACCTGAATTTCGTCACGCAATTCTGGATGAAAAAGGCTCTCTCGATCCAAATGCAATCAGACAAGAGGTCGTCACCGTTGGAAAGGAACTAGTTGCTCAGAACCCATCCATCGGGGCCGTCTTGTTCGAATGCTCAAACTTGCCGCCTTACGCAAAAGCGCTTCAGGACGAAATTCAAAGACCGGTATTCGATTTTACTACGATGATCAACTTCGTACGTGCAAGCTGTGTGCGCAGGAATTTCGAGGCTGGATTCTGATGTGAGGAAGTCTGGTGCCAAGGATAGAGCAACATCACTTAGTATTCTCGGTGGCTTAGATAATTGCCATGGGAAACGAATAGAATGAGAGTGCCATTGGCTGACGCCCAACGACAGTGAAGATATCGTCGCGTGCGATATCAGACCATATGGGAGCCTTGATAACCGTTGGACACGACCTCCTCGCTATTCTCTCGGTATTGTGGAAATCTGCTGATATACGGCACAAAGCCAACAGCTTTGCCATCGATAGGTATCGCCAAGTTAGCTCCTTGAAATCAGAGAATCCCATCCTCGATATATCATGCAACGACCCTGTGCCAATCATTGAATGCACCGGTCCTGAGGTTTCGATAATGCTCGGCACTGACCAGGTGTCTTCCTAAGTTGAATAGATTGTAGACTGCAGCGTGAGCACCCAGAAATCGTTGCGCCTGCTTTGATGATTTGAACCGCCTCATTCCGCGTTCTCGTACCCGTGTAGGTTGATGCGATAGTTCCGCGCGATTATTCGCATACTGTGATTTCTCAGGAATGCTCTCAGGAACCAGTTCCCGATGAGCTATATCATAACTCCTCAGTTTGTCAGTCACGATCTTCCTCGGCTCACCGCCATGTGACCTGAGCAGGCGCTTGAAAAACCGTTTTGCCGCAGTTCCATCTCGTTTGGCCTGTAGATATACATCAACCACTTCGCCGTCCTGATCGACCGCTC
>JBLHGU010000072.1:0-23439 GCA_047615875.1 Parasphingorhabdus sp. | reverse complement strand
AAGCGCTTGCGCCAAATGAACGATATGGTGACGAAAATGAGTCCCAGTAAAAAGAGTCTAGTGGGCATAATTCGTGATTGGAGCGAGTCAATGGATCAAAGCGAAGTCTATGAAAGCGAAGACGAAAAAAGGCTCCGCCTTGAATACATGATGCAGTGGACCCCGATGTTTTAGTTTCGCATATGGTTAGGATGAACCGGACTGCAATTTATCTAATTAAGCTCTGGTAATAGTATCGACAAGTTAACTTCTTAGTGTCAGAAGTATTCAACTTCTTTGAATCATGCAACGACACTACGCCAATCATTACAGTGGCTCAAGTTGAATCTATGATACAGCCAAACCGCATGGCTGATGATATCGAGTGGAAATCTATGTCGTTTATACGTGTTCATTTACCGATTCTGTTAAATCCTGGCAGTTTACTTGGTAATGCCCTCACTCTTCTTCCCACTTGTACTAATATCATTGTAACGAAGTCGACGCCTCACCCTTAAGTTATGAAGTAAGCGTGTCCGATTTATTTAACTTACGTTGATTTGCGGGCTTTACGAATCGCAAAGAACTCTTCCATTACCACTTGGGGCTCTCCTGTGAGATAGGCTTCTCTTTCACCATGCTCGGCCATTCGGAACGCGTTATCATATTCGGCCTCGTTGGCCAGTTTAAGATACTTCTTGGTGAGCCTCATCGCTACTGGTGGTTTGCTAGCAAGGTCCAAAGCAATAGAATGTGCGGTCGAGAGCACCTCTTCAGGTTTCACCATCTGTTGAATCACACCGAGGCGGAAACACTCATCAGCATCCATTAATCTGCCGGTCACTGATAGTTCAACCGCACGGGCGCGTCCCAGATATTCGGTCATCAACCAGGGTCCAAAAATACTCGGGATCCCAGAATTTACTTCGGTTTGACCCATCTTTACATCCTGGTGCGCAACAACAACGTCTGACATAAGCGTAACTTGAAATCCCGATCCAGCAGCGAGGCCGTTTAAGGCGGCCACTAAAGGTTTTTCCATCCCTCGAATGGCATCATAAAATCGGCGTAGATGGTCGAGCCACTCTCTTACATTGTCATAGCCCGAAAACTTTTGGGTTTCTGCAAGATCTTGTCCAGCGCAGAATGCATCATTTCCAGTACCGGTTAATATCACGGCCTTGATTGAATCATCGGTATTCGACTTCTCTAACAAACCTGTCAATTCATCCCGCATGGCCGTCGTCCAGGCATTGTAACTAGCAGGACGATTGAGTCGCAGTGTCAAGACACCTTCAGAATGTTGAGTAATAACCTGGTTAGACATGATTGGCTCCGCAATATTGCGCTTAAGTGTTGTTGTTCCGGATTTTGTGACCGGATTGCTCGAGGTCCCAATTTCCGTGGACGGAAGTGGGGAGTTCAGACTTCCTGATACGCTGAGTAGGTCCACGAGGGAAATCGGCAACAAACTCGATAAATCTAGGCACCTGGTAGTATGCAAGTTGCTGCTCGCACCATTTGATCAGTTCAATTGGGTTCAATGATTTATTATCAACAAGCTTCAGGAAAACTTTGATATCTTGCTCGCCCATTGGTGATGGAACACCAATTACCGCTGATTCCTCCACTGCTGGATGTGCGTTGACAACTCGTTCGACTTCCCATGCAGAAACATTCTCGCCGCGGTGTCGGAGGCTATCTTTTTGCCTGCCTGAAAAGTAAAAATAGCCGTCATCATCCTGATAGCCTATATCACCAGTGTAAACACATCCATTTTGAAGAGTTTCTGCTGTTCGTTTTTCGTCACGGAAATAACCAGCCATGATGATGTTTGGCTGACTGGGTTTGAGAACAATTTCACCAATTTTTCCAGGCGGTTGAAGTGAAGCGTCTTCTGCTTCGATCAGACAATCAAATTCTGTTACGGGTTTTCCAATTGAACCTACCGGTCCGCCTATATTAATATGAGTCAAATTCTGCGCTTCAGAAATTCCGTACCCCTCGTGAACAGTAAGGCCAAACCGGTGTTCGAATTCGCACCAACTTTGGCTTGGCGCGGCAGCGCCCCAGGCCACACGCACAGGGTTGTCCCGATCGTCTGGCCGAGCAGGTTGCTTGAGCAGGATGTTCATGGCGCCGCCCAGATAGTGTAGAAGCGTGGCTCGATATCGACGGATTTGATCCCAACATTTCGAACCACTAAACTGGGCGACCATCGCAATTGGAACGCCATGTTGAAGACTCATCAACACGCTCATCCAACCGGCGATATGGAAAAACGGCTCCCACAGAAAAATAACATCGTCTTGCCGAATGTCGGCGAGTAGCCCCGCATTCTTCGCACCAATTTGAAACCAACGTTCGCTTAGCATCACCCCCTTTGGTTTGCCAGTGGTTCCAGAGGTATAAGATATGGTCTGGATCCGATCGAAGTCATGGATACTGACTGCATCGGTAACGGGAAGGTTATCTAAAATGGTGTTTGACGATACCGCAAGAGACGAAGCTGGGTATCCATCCCCGAACCAGATGATATTTTCAAGCGTTGGTAGTATTTTAGCTGCCAGGTCTAGTTCGTTGGCGAAGACCGAGTCGGCAAAAATAAATCTGGGCTCTGCATCCTCGAGCTGAATTTCCAGACCAGCCTGTTTGAGATGAATACTATATTCAACATTAGTGGCGCCAAGCCAGGACAAAGCAAGATACAGGAAAATATGATCCGGATGATTTCTCATCATTAGTCCTATCCGGTCCCCTCTCCTTATGCCGAATTCACTTAATGATGAAGCATACCGCCTAACCCGCTGTTCGAGGTCTGCAAAATTGAACGTTTCATCCTCGAACATCAGGAAGACTTCATCAGGTCTTTCAGAGGCTTGTCTGGTAATGAGTTGCGCAAGCGTTTCCACGGACGTCAATCAATTCCTCGGTTTTTCAAAAGAATAGCATCATAAGATTAAAGTCACCGGATTGCATCAATTTGTCACAATCGATTTCCCTTGATCGGACTCAAGCACAAGACATATTATCCAATAGGTTAATCTTGAAATAGCGAAATAGGGGTCAGTAACTATTTTATAATTTTATACATATTAATCATCATCTCTCTTTGCTGGGTCTTTTAATTCTGTCACCCCTAGTTGCGTATCGACGTCCATTGATTCATGTAAAACACGCACAATATCGATTCCGGATTCAGACAGTATAAAGACAACCAAATGACGTGCGTGATGGTGAATATAAACAGGCGGCGTGAACTCTTTTCGTTCACGACACATAAGCGGGTTTTCGGATAAGAGCTCAAAAATATCTACAAGACCATCAAAGTAAGCATGCGCCTGGTCTATACCCCAGTTCTTTACGGTATATTTCCAAACAGACTCCAGATCATTTTCTGCTTCGGGTAGTAATCTGAAACTACCCACTTATAGACTATCCTGCATGCGTTTTTTGAATAAATCTTTATCAAAAGCTGTTGCATCGCCACTTTCAAGGCCTTTGGTGATTGCTTCTTGCATAATCTTAAGCTTCTGTACTTGAAGTTGGTCCTTACGAATTAAATCACGTACGTAATCGCTGTGGTTTGCATAAGCGCCTTGTTGGGACCTGGATTCAACCCATTCACGCATTGGGTCAGGAAGGGATATGTTCATTGTTGCCATGCAACGACTCCAAAGGACTTTTATATTGGATGCAATTATAGTGTTTATTGGCAATCTTTGCCATTGATGAGAAAAAACAATGACAAGCTTTTTGAGGACACACAGGATCTGGCCAAACTAACTTTGGTAACGCTGTTTATAGCTTTCTAGGATCATCCACGAAAGTATGCTCTTCATCATGGCGTGGCGTTGCAGTTAGTACTGTAATCCCCTCAGTCGATCTAAATCGATGCCAACATCCCTGAGGGACAACAACCAGCATTCCTTCTGAAAGCGTTACGGTTTCGCGCTTGTCGTCAATAATATAATCGAACTCGGTTTCTCCGCCCAAAACATGTACGAGCTCATCCCCTTTAAGATGACGCTCCCAACCGGCGTTGCCATCAAAGCTGCCCAAAAACACACCGCAATCACGAAAGTCTCCAACTCCAAGGGTGCTAAAGGCAGCTTCTACTTCGGATTCTGGTGTATCAGGTCCGCGATTTACCAGCTTGACCAGAGATTCGCGTTTTTCAGCTAGTTTTATGACTTCAAGCATAGTTATTAACCTTATATAAGTGTGCGGACAATTATAGTTATCTGCCGCACAGAATACCAAACATGAAAATCTTTACTTATAATATGGAAAACACCATTTAGCCTGTGAAGATTTTGATTAATCACCGATATCAGACAATATTAGGAGAAACCCAATGAGTAAAGATGATCGTGCCGCCGGATTTTCCGGTGCCTGGGCAGTTTTTACCAAGGCCGATATTCAGAGCCGTTGGGCCCGAGCCCGCAAGCTAATGGATCAGGCGGGGCTCGACACATTGTTGATATGCAATGAAGAAAACTTCCAATATTTTACCGGAACCTCATCGACCCTGGGATTGCATTACTCAGTAACCCGGCCCGCCGTATTTATGTTGCCAATTACAGGCGATCCTATTGCTGTTGTCGGCGAATTGCTGGTCGACTCATTCAAAATGACCAGCCATGTCGAACAAGTAGAGGGCTATCAGGATGTCGTACGTTTTCCTTTCGAACGGGTGGTCGATGCTCTACGTGAGTTGGGGGCTAATCGTATCGGTGCTGAGCTGGGTCAGGAGCAGCGTATGGGCATGCCGGTGGGTGATTACCTAAGTATTGTTGACACGCTTTCAGATAGGACTTTTATCGATGCCGCACCGCAACTCATCAAACTGCGAATGATTAAAACTGCTGAAGAAGTCGCCTATATGCGACAGGCCGCTGATATTACAGGTCGGGCGCGTCAACGCATGTTCGATGAGATTCACCCCGGTATGACAGAACGGGAAGTGGCGCGCTTACTTCGCCAGTTTATTCTTGAAGAGGGTGGTGATCGTACCTCGTTCATACATCTTATCTCCGGATTCCCAGCCGCCCATTCACAACACCACCTGGATCGCCCACTGGTGAAAGGCAGTTTATTGTATGTGGATGCGGGCGCTTATGTGCGTTACCACACCATTGATTACGCGCGCTTTGCGACCTTGGGACCAGCCAGCGACGAACATAAGCAGGCCCATGCCGCATTGCTGGAAGCCAATGCAGCCATGACCAGCGCGCTCGCTCCCGGCGTAACTTGCGCGGAGCTACATCACATTGGTCATCAGATGATAGAAAATGCAGGCTATGAAATCCCACCTTCTGGGCGCATCGGTCATGGACAAGGCATTCAATTCACCGAACCACCCAGCATTACGCCAGATGACCATACCGTTCTTGAAGTAGGCATGGTTATCAGTACAGAACCTGAGGTCGCTCTGGATATGTTATGGGAGGACGTACATGTCATAACGGCCACTGGAAGCGATCAACTGACTACCGAAACTGTGGAATTACGGGAGCTGAATTTTGACTAAAAAATACAATGATAATAACCTTTGTTAACAACATTGAAGGGAAAGAGAATTACGCAAAGTTTAACCCCTGAGTCACCTTAATTCTGTGGTGATGACTAAATTTCGGAGTATATTTGCTGGTAGTGGAGAACAACACAACAAATTAACACACCCCTTATTATGGTACCGGAGAGAGAATATGAGCGTAGAGTCAAACACCGCCGCCGCCCGTCTTGATGGTCGGGTCGCGATGATTACTGGAAGCGGTAGTGGTATGGGTCGCGCGCATGCCGTGATGATGGCCGAGCATGGTGCAGATATCGTCGTACAGGACATCGATGCAAATACCGCTGAAGAGACCGCACAAATGGTCAGAGACTGTGGTCGCCGAGCATTAGCGCTATGTTATGACATTGCCGACGTGGAGCAATCGAGGCAGGCGATTAAAACCATTGGTCAGGAACTTGGAGGCGTTGATATCCTGGTCAATAATGCTGGCCTTGGTGGCAAAGGAGCTAAGTTCGAAGAGATTGATGAAACACTTTTTACGCGCATGATTTCGGTGCATCTCACAGGTCATTTCTTTCTCACGCAGTTCGTTTTACCTCACATGAAAGCGCAACGCCGAGGCAAGATCATCAATATCTCATCGCGGTGGGCTATGACTGGTGCTGCTGAAGCCCCTCACTACATCGCATGTAAGTCAGCGTTGTTAGGTTTAACCAAGTCCTGGGCACTGGAATTTGCGCCCTGGAACATTCACGTTAATGCTGTGGCGCCTGGTGGAGTATGGTCGGATATGGTGCTGCAAAGCCGGGGTGAAGAGTTTATCAAAGCAATGGAGAAGACTGTACCTCTTCAACGTTGGGCACAGCCTGAAGAGTATGCCTATGTGGTTTGTTTTCTCGCCTCGTCACAGGCGGATTTCTTCACTGGACAAACACTTTCGCCTAATGGCGGGTCTAGCATTGTTTAGACTACCGATTCTATCAAACCCAGACGGTTAACCTGGTAATGCCCATCGCTGTGTGGTGATTTGATACGAGATCATTCTTGTGAAAGTTAACGGGACAACAGTGAATTTAATTATAAATAAAATTTAAGAGATCTACATGATGACCAATTGCGTCGCAACCAGTAATCCTGAAGACAATGTATTAACAAATTCAAATAGGTAGACTTTGTGCGAAATTATCTAGTTCGATTCTTTCTGGGCCTGGCTCCAATGATTCTCGTTGTCTGCCATGTACTTGGCGTAATCTCAATTCCCTATTTAGATCGTTTGGAACAAATTGCCTACGACACTAAAGTGAGATTCTCAAATCTGGAAGAAAAAGATCCACGGGTTATTATTGTTGATGTGGATGAGAGAAGTCTTTCTGCAGAAGGTCATTGGCCATGGCGTCGTGACAAAATAGCATTATTGGTGGAAAAACTGTTCGATGATTATTATGCCGATATTGTTGCCTTCGATATACTATTCGCCGAACCGGAACAAAATCATGATATTGCTCAGCTAGGAAGTATCGCTGCAATCAGTGGCGATGAGAACCTAAATATCATAATGCAAGCTCTGGAGCCTTATGTCCCCTTACTAGACCGAGATCGAATATTCGCTGAGACCTTGTCCAATCGTCGAGCAGTGCTTGGTTACTTTATGCACACAGACCCTGATCATAGTGAACTAATCGGGGAGCTTCCGCCCCCACTATTAGATGACGCAAGGGTCACAGCGGGCATATACGCTCCAAAGGCAAGTGGCTACTCTGCCAATTTATCTATTCTGCAACAATCAGCAGAGAGCGCGGGCTTCTTCTCCAATCCACTTGTGGACTCTGATGGTATATACCGTCGGGCTCCATTGTTGCACGAGTATGATGGCAAACTCTACGAATCCCTTTCTCTAGCGATTACCCGGCTTTATCTGGGCATGGATGTCGAGCCTGGCTTCGCTGAAATTTCTGGAGATTCTCGGGAATATCCTAGCCTGGAGTATTTGTCTTTAGGTCCAATTAAGATACCGCTGGACGTTAATGCTGCAGTTCTGGTGCCCTTCTCAGGTAAAAGCCCCGGGTTTACCTATGTTTCGGCTACGGATGTACTAAATAATACAGTGGAAGATCCGGACATAATGGCAGGGACGATAGTTTTAATCGGCACATCTGCCCCAGGTCTATCTGATTTACGGCCTACCCCGGTGGAAAATTTATTCCCCGGTGTGGAGATCCATGCAAATATTATCACCGGCATAATGGATGAAACCATAAAGTGGCGACCCGCTTATACCCTGGCCGCGGAAATTGTTACAGTGGTGCTGTTAGGCCTTATAGGAGCTATCTTACTGCCAATTCTTTCGCCGATCATAGCGACTGTGGCAACTCTGATATTAGCTGGTGGCGATATTGGTATGAGCTGGTATTTTTGGCAGCAGGAATCCCATGTACTTCCTCTGATGTCGTCGTTGTTATTGATTCTTAGCATTTACGTGCTCAATATGTTCTATGGTTTTTTTATTGAATCACGCTCTAAGGCCCAGTTACGAGGCTTGTTTGGGCAATATATTCCACCAGAGTTAGTCGAGGAAATGAACAAAGATCCGGGTCGGTACTCACTGGACAGCCAAAAACGCGATCTAACTGTGTTGTTTACCGATGTCCGTGGATTTACCACCATTTCAGAATCTCTGGATCCAGACGACCTGGCTACCTTCATGAATATGTTTCTAACTCCAATGACAAGGCTTGTCCATAAGCACCGGGGTACGATAGACAAATACATGGGCGACGCCATGATGGCCTTCTGGGGTTCACCAATAGAGGATGAAGCGCATGCAAACCACGCGGTAGAAGCCGCTCTTGACATGATCGATGCGCTTGAAGAAATGCAACCACAATTTGCCAGTCGCGGATGGCCGGAAGTAAAAATTGGTATCGGCCTGAATAGTGGTCCTATGAATGTAGGTAACATGGGATCAGAATTCAGGATGGCCTATACCGTGCTTGGGGATGCTGTAAATCTGGGTTCCAGACTGGAAGGTCTCACCAAGAATTATGGTGTGCAGATTATTGTCAGTGAATTCACTTTTCGAGCAGCACCTGATTTTCTTTATAGAAGACTGGATGCAGTTCGCGTAAAAGGTAAGGCCGAACCGGTTCAGATATATGAACCCATCGCGAGTCTTGCAAAAGTTAGTGAGACTGACAAAGAAAACGTAAAAACACTGGATAAGGCGATAGATCTCTATCGAGAGCAACTATGGGATCAATCTGAAGAACTGTTTAGAAAATTATCCGCGGACAGCGATAACAATGAGCTATATAGGATTTATCTCGATCGAATTGATAATTATCGTAAAGAGTCGCCGCCCAGCGATTGGGATGGGGTCTTTACATTCACTTCAAAATAATACTACGGTTGAATGTTACGTAGTAAACAAAGTTAGCAGGGTCTGATATGCGTGCAATTGCAGCTTCCGGCGTCACAGTTATTGCATCACACATAGTTCACCTCCATTGGAACTGGCTAGTGGAAACAACCCGAAGGTTTCAATAATCGACGCACTTGCATCACCCGGTCGAATAATTGGATCAAATAACTGGATTAATGGAACTGCAGGTAGCCGATAGATTTGCTGCCCATTTGAGAATAATGCTTCACCTGCACCTAGATCCTTGCCAGTAAGTGAATTGAGAAACGTTCTTAGATCTACACCTAGTGGTAGAGCTGATGGGGGGAACACGACTACGTGGCCGTCATAAACCGTTACTAGTAGCCCCGGCTTTTTATAATCATGCTTAGATGTACCAAATAACTCCTGAATATCGACTTCAGTCTTATCCGGACGACTATCCTCTGGCCAATTAATTTTCTCCGGTAATTTACCCAATAGTACTGGCGCACCGTTTCCACTAGCCTGCAATACCTGGCCTTCGCCTATGATCTTCAGGTTGCTTTGACAATCCGCAATGGCGCCACTGCAAAAAGTCACCGAGCCTTGCCAGACATATACATAAACAGGGTTCTCGTGATAAACATCAAAGCCCGTGCCGCGTATACCCATTGTGCCCCGCGTAGTTTTGATACTGACTGCTTCCGGATTGCTCTTGCCGATCAAGCCTGTAAGCATGCGCAAACCACCGGTTACCAATTGTGTGGACTGTTTGGATTTACTGGCTTGTTTGCTATCAAATTTGTATTCTGCTAAAACTACCTGACTTTTCGGGCGTACTGTCAAACGACTGTTGTCGCGAAATGCTACTGACAAGAAAGACTTAGCACCGGTCTGCAGAATATCACCCTGGTACAAAGGACTGCCCCGAGTTAGATTTCTAGGTGCATCACTGTCGGTTTTGCGTGCTGTAATCTCCTTGCCCTTGGCGAGTAATACGCGACCTATTACAGAAGATTCCGTGGATGGCTGCTCGCCCTTTTCTGACTTGAGATTCGACTCTTCATCGGCACAATCGTTGCTACACAAGCGCGCATCAAACTCTGTGCCACGAATACCCATGGTGCCTACGTGGGTTTTAAGAATATTCGCACTGCTGTTTTGTTTACCTATTAGCCCGGTTAGCGCCCGTAGTCCGCCTTTGGCCAAATTATAAGTGGCTTTTTCTTCCGCCGCTGGATACTCATACTCCTCGATGGAGAACTCTGTATCAGAACGCAGTGAAATTCGTGTGCCATCTTTCATCTTGATCACCGCGAAACTTTTACTAGCGGTGGTGATTGTGTCGGATTCAAAAACCGGCGCATTTCGATCCAGTATGCGGGCCTCACCCTCACCCTGCTTCGCTTGTACTGCGCCTTTGATCAACAACGCCTGACCTATTTCGACATTGGCATTGGCCGCCAAAGAGACAGAAAATCCCACACTGACTATAACCAGCAGGCTAACAACTCGTTTTAAAGACATTTTTATTGACACATTAATGTCTCTTTTGTACGACCTGGTTCATTTTCAAAGCTTTCTGTTTCTGCAACAAAAATAAAAATAGGTTCTTCTCCAGACTCTGGGTCGGTAAACAGGGCCACAAGCAACGGATTAGTGAAGTGGACAATCTGGGTTGAACCGGGTGCGGGTGGAATGAATAATGGGCCTGGCGGCGGTGATGGCAGCGGTGATGGCAGAGGGGAAGTCAGACCAGCTGAATTTGAACTGGTAGTGGTGATCGGCAATTGCGTGCTTGCACTGCTACCCGGAGGGGGTGCCGGTGCAAATACCGTAGAATTATAAATATTTGCAAAAACACCATTACCGATAGCACAATCGCCGGTTGGTGTATTACAGACACCATAGCTCAGATTGACTTCACCAGATCCATTGTCATCTACAATCGCCACATTGACGGTATTACCCGTTATGTTAATGTCTGCTGGAGAACCGTTGGCGCCTGCTTCAATATACACCGTGCATTCTACACAACCCGATACCGCACCCTCGATACCAGCAAAAGCATCAGTACCGTTGCCACCGATGAGGTTGATATCACCTGCAGAATTAAGTGTCATTGTGGTGCCAGCCTGCATCAATGCAGTATCGTAGTTGCCCATGCCGCCCTGTATTGTGACGGCACCGCCGGCATTGACCGTCGACTCCGCATTGACCGATTGAATCAGCACGGCGTTGGACGACGCCAGCGGGTTTTGTCCGGCGAGCAGGGTGACATCGCCACCCACCGTCACGCTCTGACCGCCGATATTGCCCATGCCCTCGTCAACGATCGACGCATCGTTGTTTTGGTCGTTACTGTCAGCGTTCAAGCCGGCATGCAGGGTCAGCGAACCGGCGTTGATGCTTTGCGTGGTGGTAACGTTGTTGTTAAACGGGCCATCCGCTTGGTTGTGAATCTTCGCTTCTGCAAATGGTCCACCGTCTCCACCGCTTAGAGACAATAGTCCGATCGCGGTGACGTGCTGCGAAATATTGGTGTGTTCCGGGCGTCCGGGATCATACGCCCCCACGACTTCAGCTGCCTGTTTGATGATCGCGTTTGCGTTGTTGCCGTTGCCTGCGGAGAGGTCGACGGTATTGCCGGACACCGATTGGCTGAAGTCGTTTTTCTCGGCACCGCACGGGTAGATATAGTCGGTGCAGTTGCTGTTATACACGAACGACTCGTTGATGATGGATGCATGAGATCCATCGCCCGCTCCGCCTTCCAAGGTTAATGCGCCGGAAGTGGCGGTGACACGTTGCGAACCGTCGCTATTGATGACAAGCCTGTTGAATGTGGGGTTGTGCGTGATCAGTGCGTGCGTATTTGTGCCCCCGCCACCGGTCAAGGTGACGTTGCCTCCAGTAACGGTCTGTCGCGCGTTAACATTCGTTGCTGGTAGTCCGCTGGTGTTGTAAATCTCGAACTCATTCGTAATCTCGGCGACACCAAAACTGCCGGAGTTACCGGGTAATGAGTTTGGGCCGCCATTGACAACGAGATCGCCACTGGCAATGACGTTTTGCGATGCGTTGAGGTTAGTTGGTGCGTCTTGGAAAACTGGCTGGTAGTAGACCCCGACCGAAGCGCTGTTCTCGAATATTGGCGGTGCAACGACGTCCGCGTAGGGATTGCGCCAGCCGAGGGAGATATTTGTCGCCACCAGGTTCTGGCTCATGTTGGCCGGCATCAGGGCATCCGCGACGAGGTCATCATCGGTTTCCGCGTAGTGCCATACGTGCACGTTGCCAAAGCTTCCGGCGGTGAGATCGATATCGCCGCTAGCGGTCAGGTTCTGGCTGATGTCGAAGTAAGTCAAGGGCGCCGCTGTCAGCGACTCAACCTTGCTTCCGCTGTAGATATAGTCGGCTTGCTCGACGAAGACGTCGCCATCACCGCCGAGCAAGCGAATATTATTGCCAGCGAGGTTCTGCGAGACATTTGCGTTGTCGCCTATGACGCCGGCGCCATTGATCACGTAGACATAACCCTCGCCGTTGCCGGTCGAGTCGTACCCGTTCTCGAAAATCAGGTCGCCGGCGGTGGCGTTGAAATTCTGGCTAGCGTCGACGTTGTCGCCCTCGGCCCAGGTTTCGAGCCAGATATCGACCGACCCGGTGCTGCCGTCGAACCTGATGCTCGATCCCTCGAAAACCTGCGAGATGTCGATGTTGGTCGTTTCCGAGACGCCGACGCTGGTCCCGTACACGTACGAATAATTATCGATCCATACGTAGGAGCCGCTGCCGGTGCCGCCGACGATGTCGACCGCCCCAGTCGCTGCGACGCGCTGCCGCAAGTTGGCGCCATCACCGCTACTGTTCGAGTTTGCCCCTTGGTAGATGTCGATTGACGCGCCTTCACCGGCGCCGCCGCTCATCAGGATGGAGGAACCGGTGAACTCCTGACTGAAATCGAGACCGCCGCCGGTATTGTCACGGAATCCGCCGCCGACGTCGAAATAGACATACGAGTTACTACCGGCGGCGCCGCCACCTTGAAGGGTCAGCATTCCGCCCGCGGCGATGTTCTGGTTTGCTTTCGTGTTGGTCGCGCCGTCTCCTAGAGAGCTCCATTGAACGACGTTGACATAGGCGCCGTCGCCATCGCCGCCCCGGAACGTGCTGGCGCCGGTCGATACGATATTCTGCGACACATCGGCGTTGGTAACAGATTTTCCGCTCGACGGAAACTGAACGCCCTGTGCCACCAGCATGTGGGAGCCGTTGCTGCCGGCTGGACCACCGATTACGTTGATGGTTGTCGCGCTGAAATTCTGACTGGCGCTGGCGGCATACACGCCGTTGACCGGTGCAACGGCATTCACCGTGTCGGTAATCGTGACCGAATTTTGGACTTCGACGAGGGCACGGTAGTTAGCGGTACCACCGCGCAGCTCAATCTCGTTGGTGGCATTGAAATTCTGGCTTGCGTCGAACGCCGTCAGGTCCGATCCGCCGTTGCCAATGCTCGCTTCCTGGCTGACACGGACCTTGGCGACGCCTGCGATCAGGCGCACATCTTTGCCGCTCAACGTTTGGGAGACGTCGACGCCGTCGCCGTCGACGACGGCGTCGACGATCAGTTCGACGATCGCGCTAGATTCGGGTACGACAATCTGCCCCGTATGCAGTGTTACAACTGGTTGGGGTGCGGAACCGCCAGCGAGTTTGACCTCGTTGCCAGCGGCGAGCGTTTGCTTGCCGCTCAGGATGCGTGCCGACTCCCCGTCGTTGTCACCGCCAAGCACGTGAACGTTCCAGCCGCTGGCGCTGAACTCGCCGCCATTGAGATCGACCTCCACCGCTCCGCCGGTGGCATCGACGATCACCGATCCGGCGTCGTTAGCCGTGCACGTCGCACCATTCCATGTGCAATCGGCGCGCAAATCCAGGTTTAGTGAGTCACCACTGCTGTTGCTGTCGGTTATCGAGTGGTTGATCAGGACATTGTTGTCTGCGAACAGATTAAGTGTTCGATTCATTCCAATGCCATTAAAGTCTAGTGCGCCTGTGGTAAATATATTGCCATCCTCTGCGCCTGCTGAGGTTGTTTCAACCGTAACCGTCGTGCCGCCTGTCAGTGATGTAATGATAGTGCCCCAAATTGCATTGAGCTCTACATTGGTAGGATCAATCAGCCATTCACCGTGCTTACCATGGGGGGACGATGCATCCGGTGCCTGGTTCAGAATTAATTCACCATGAGAGGATGTTTCTATAAAGCCACCATCACCGCCATTGGCACCTCCGTTGGCGGTGATTTTTCCATCAACCCGGAGTGACTCCGCACCATAAACCACCACAACACCACCATCTCCGAAATCCAGGGCGTCGCTGTGTATTTCAGCTGCTTCGCCAACTACGACGACTTTTGCATTGCGCACATTGGGGTCAGCACCGTTTTTACCACCGCCTATCAGTACCTCACCGCCTCCTGCGATGCCACTGGCATCCACTATTGCTTCGTCTTCAAGCTCAATAGTCTCCGCCATGATTGTAATATCGCCACCCTGACCCCCTTCACCGGCAGCTGATGAGTCAAGTGTGCCGGCTACTATCACTGTGCCATTTTCACCACCATCCACCAGAATATCTCCGCCAGCGGTAGCGACAACTTCGGCTACCTCTATTGCGGAAGGGACTATGTCGACTGGGTCATCCAAATCCAATACCACCTCAACAACATCCGTTACCTGGGTAAATTCTGTGATCTCAAGATCTTCGATGGGTTGCGGAATATTTAATGGGTCATCTATGGAAGACTCAACCGTGCCATCGGTCTCAGGTTCTACTGGCTGGTCATCATCCGCAATGGATTCATCTTCGGGTTGCGTTGTATCACCACCACTGATGTCCTCTTCAGATTCCTGCCCTTCAGGCCCTTCCTCTTCAGCAACTTCTTCTTCGGGTTCCGGCAATAATGAAGAATCGATGGTGGTAGAAAACCCGCCACCATTGGTACTGACACCGGCATTCACATTGATTTCCTTGCCGGCTTTCAAAGAAACACTCAACTTCCCTTCAGAAGAGGAAATAGATGCATTAATATTGATTCGGTTATGGGCTTTGATCCTTAAACTGGCATCGCCACCCGCAGTCTTTTCAATGGAAGAATTAACACTAATATTGCCCTCTCCATCGCCAGAATCGCTGGTCTTGATTTCGACATTACTACCTTGATTAAGCGCTTCCGATATCGAGGCGGCTTCACCACTACCTATGGAGATATCTTCTGGGTCCAGTAACCAGGTGCCGCCCTTGCCAGCTGGTGCACTAACATCTGCCGCTCTACTAAAATTCAGTTGTCCACTACTGGATATCTCAATCAAGCCACCGTTGCCACCGCTAATTCCACCGCGGGCAGAAAGCTTGCCGTCAACTCGAGTATTGTGATCCGACCAGACAATCACACGACCACCATTACCTGTACTCGTGGCATCCGCGCTGATTTCGCTCGCTTTATCGACACTGACAATCAGAGCATTGTTCGCATTTTTACCCAGTGCGCCACCCTGATAATCACCGCCGATTCGGATATCACCACCTGATGCGGTGCCATTGGCGTCTATCCGCGCGAACTCAAGTGATAACTGTGCTGCGGTAATGGTAATGTCGCCGCCGGTTTGTCCGGATGCAGATAGCTGACCGCCAATTCGTGCAGAGTCCGAAGCTTCAAGCCACAATTGACCTTGCTTATCTCTGGCAAGAGTGTTGGCTTGAATCATGCCAGAATGGACTAAAGTGCCTGCGATAAGAGCCGCAGATCCACCATCAGCCAGCAACTTGCCCAGATTCACCACGCTATGTTGGGGTGCCTGAATCTCCACCGATACATCTTCAATGTCCATGCTGGTCAGGGTGATCTTCTGACCGGCAGCCAGCAGTATCTGGCCATTTTGACTGCTAATTACACCTCGATTTTCTACATTGGGTGCGAGTAATATCGTTTCACCGCCACCTGTCGTGGTGATAAAGCCCTGATTCAGGATATCACCGGAACTTGCATCTCCTTCAAATTGATAGTTCCCTTTGAGGAAATCCATATCAGATAAGCCCAATGTGGACGACACCAATCCGGCGGTATCCACTACGGAACCTTCACCAAATATCACACCATTAGGATTGACTAGAAAAACACGGCCATTGGATCGCAGCTGCCCCAATATATTTGACGGATTATCGCCAATAATTCGATTCAATACGGCGCTGGCACCATTTTTCTGAATAAAGCGGGTTAATTCACTGCGCCCAATGGAGAAGTCCTGCCAGTTAATGATGGAATTTGGGCTATTGGTGATATTTAATGTATTGGCATCAGGCGTGGAAAAATCAACCTGACCATGCATCACTGTAGGACCGGCAGGATTTGCGTACGTGCTAGTCGAAGCCACAATCAACATTAAAAAGACCAGTACACTAAATTCAATTACGCCGGATCCAATATGTTTCAAAAATAACATCGACTTAATTACCACTGATAGCCCAGATTTAAATGAACCCGCTCGTCGCCATCACGAGTGCTTCCCTGGTTTGCAGAATCGACTCCGTCAACGGCATAGCCTATATCCAACCGCATGCTTAACCGTGATTTAAATGTCCAACTTACACCGGCACCGATACCGAATATACTATCTGAACCCATTTCCCCCGGAAGCGGGTCAATCAGTTTGGAGTGGCCCTTTTCCACAAAGATGACGCCCCGAGCCGGTTGCTTTCCCCACTTCGGTGTCCAGGCCTCCAATTGAAACAGGTAACCTTTATCACCGGATACCTCCCGTTCTCGAAATCCTCTAATAGAATTTGAACCACCCACTCCAAACTGCTCTCCACCAATCAGTGGTTCATTGGAATACTGTCCGCGAAATCTTCCGCTTAAGCTCCAGTTCCTTATTGTCTTCCTGATACTTGCACCGTAGCGAATTAACGACCAATGATCAGAAGCTCCCACTCTCGAACTGGCGTAAGCGACTCGGTTGTTGTGACTGCCACTAGACAAATTTCCAGCTAATTGAAGATTAAAGTCACTCTCGAATTTGTTGTTTCTTAAATTGCCCTTGTACTGCAGAGATAATGGCCGACTGCGTACATCAATACCCAGGGCTTCTCCAGCAAAGTCAATATCATTGTCAAATAACTTGTCGTTGATGGCCAATTCAATCTGCTGTGCATAACCATCTTTGCGCGCGAAAAAACGCGTGAACTGTAAACCCTTTACCGAACCCTTACCGGCCACATCAAAAAACTCTGCAACTCTGCCGGAATTCACATCAGACTCAGATAGCAAAACGGTTATCAAAGCACCGCTTTCATACAGCGGCACCTGGTAGACCACACCAAATTGATCGACCTTACTCGTTTCTGTCGGTGAAGTCGTGTACGTCAGTGTGGCGTTATGATCACGATCAAATAAATTACTGTTCTGGTAACCTAATCCCAATCGGTAGCGGCCAGTTTCATCGTTACCGGTATTATTTAACCAGCTGAAAACCTTACTGGGCTTTTGATCCTGAACCTGAATCTGAGCATCCACCTTGCCTGGCAAGTCTGATGCAGTAAAGGTGATTTTCTCTTTGCGTGAGGGATGGACGCGACCCACGTCCAAATTACGTGCCAGGGCGTTGCGATTCGGTGACTCTCCGTGCACCAGGCTAGGCAGACTATTGCGAATATTTTCTCGGCCAAAATTCTGATTTCCTGAGATAGAAATCTTATCCAGAGTTAAAGAAAGCACCTGTAATTCTATCTCGCCATCATCTAATGGTTGTCTGGGAATCACTATCCGAACAAAGGTATACCCTTTGGCATGCAGTGCCTTTTCCAGGGTATCCGCAGCGTCCTGAATACCTTCTGTGTTGTTGAAAGTACCCGTATACGGCGCTAAGAGCGAGTCTACATTGCGGATATTGCCTGGCAGTTCTCCGGTAATGGTGTAACCGGTAACATCAAAGGAAACAGAACTGGAAGCCTGGGTTCGAACGGGAGAGGCAAGCCCCAAAAACAGGGTTAGCGATAACGCTAAATAGCCTAAAGTTTCAGATCGTCTTAGCACAAACACAAAGAACAGTTATTGGATTTAGTTTTAGAGGGAAAATAGTTTCTGACATGCTGAATAAGCTAGTAACCGAGTACCTAGAAAAACTAAAATATCTCATCTACGGCTGTTGACAAGATAAAGTTTAAGATTCCAGCCACAAGTACAAACCACGTCTCACCAGATAAAGGTTTTAGTAATATGATGCGGCTGAGTATTGGCTTAAATAAGGCAAAAAGTATAAACGCTATTTTTATTTAACCCCAACCTCCGTGCCTAGATATTATAGCAGTTATTTTGAAGCCAATGCTTAGAGGTTCATGACAGATGCGTTGGGTATCGACAAGTTAAATTCTTAAGGTCAGAAGAATCCAACTTCTACAAATCATGAAACGACAATAGGCCAATCAAGAAACCCCCCAAGAATATTTGGACTTGATTTGGACATTTAAATTTCCGCATTCCACGTTCTTATACCCGAGTCGGCTGGTGTGAACATTAGGATATTTGCGTTCAATTGGCTGGAAGAAATGGCCGAACTTGCAGAACGATGGGACAGTTCGGATGGGATTAATCAGTTTTACGGTTGCCAACAGACTTTTCCCTCTCCGTCGACTTCTATCGACATATGCTTTATAACTTCTATACCCTGTAAATACGTAATGCCTAAATATTTCTAGAATCATAGGCCCAATGTAGTAGCGCTTGTCGCTGCTTTCTTCGACAACTCTCATCGTATCGTTCACAGTTTTTCCTAACAGCACCTACGTGCCGCCGAAACGCTTTCCATCTTTTAATTTGTCTGGAATCGTCTTCTGAACGACGTCCCATGAAATAACGACAATACCATTGAAACCAGCCCCGAGGGTCCTGGGGATGAATCCACCCTTTTCTTCGCCACTCGCTAAGTGGCTGAGATGCATCTACTCTAAAGTAATTTAGCTCAACATCTTTTGTGCGAGTGCTCAACCTTCCATTTGAAAACCAACTGGACGGAAACTCATCTTGGCAATCGTTCAGGTATTTCCCACCAAAGATACCGAGGGAAAGCATTTTTTTGGGGGTAAGCTCAGGTTGGAAGTCAGCTTGAAAACTTTCTCCCATTGGCTCTACTAACTGATAAACATAGTCAGTCTGCATTGAGTCGAAGACCATAATCTGCTTCATATATTATTCAACAACATCAACTCACCCGGGTGGGGAGACATATAATAGGACTCGGTAATATATTTATTGGGACTTCGCCTAAAGTGGTGGCGTAGTAAAGTAATGGGTACTATTAGCGGTACTAAACCATTTTTATAGTTCTCTATTATCTCTACCAGCTCAGCCTTATCACTCGCATCCAAACTTTCTTTCAAGTATCCCTGAATATGCTGCAGCGTATTAACATGGTTCTTTCTGCTGGCTATTTTCTTCAATACCAGCATTGACTTTGTAAGATAGCGATCTGCTAAATCTTGCAATTTATCCATGCGTTTCTCAGAAAGCATCGCGCCCAACTCTCGGGTTTGAGACTGATTGTGACTCATCAAGATAAATTTATGACTTGCATGAAACTTTTGCAACTTGGCGATAGTTAGATCTCCATTGCACATGTCTTTCCACCGCGAGTAAACATACACACGGCGTATAAAATTTTCCCTAATATGTGCATCTTTCATACGACCCTCTTCTTCTACTGGCAGAGAAGGAAAATTTGTTAGAAGCTCACTTGCGTAAACGCCAACACCGCTCCGAGTTGACATTTTACCACCATAAACCTTTACCCGCTCCATCCCACAACTGGGTGAATCTTTTTTCAAGATGTATCCACACAAGTCATGCTGCCAATCACGTTGTTTTCGAGCAGTTTGTTGCAATTCATGGGTTACATCAAGATCTTCATTACGCGTACCTCTACAACGTATTTCACCATCAACTGAAACCAGACGAATGGGTTCTCGGGGAATACCTAGGCCAATGGCCACTTCTGGACAAAACGACCTAAATTCGAAATAGTCCTTCAATACACTAGTTATAAAAGAGTTTTTCTTGTGTTGGCCATCAAAGCGGACATTTTCACCTAATAAACAACTACTTATTCCAATTTTTATATTACTCAACGACATATAAACCCAGTGAAAGATGAAGATGATATTCAAGCATATTTAAACTTCACTAATAATGTAGATCTTGTCCAAATATCCAAAACTAAAAAGGGCCTACAACAGATTCATAAGCTCCATGTGCATCCACATATTGGAGTCGCACTACCCCAAAACCGAAGGGTTAAGCTGCCATATGGAATAATTAAGGCATGATGCGAAACTTACCCAAAGTAAATAGGGCAAAAGCAATATACCAGCGAGCGGACGTACTTTCCAAAAATAAGTGATGGTGACTACTATAGACAACCATAACATAACAATATCTATGAACGATAAAGCACCTAGTTGCCAAGCAAAGAACAGCCAACTCCACACTGCATTTAACACAAGCTGTACAAAAAACAAAATTAGCGCTGCGGCATTATTGCGAAAACCTCCGTTACACCACACCAACCAGGCTGCAATTGCCATCATAATGTAAAGCAGAGTCCAAACCGGGCCAAAAAGCCAGCCCGGCGGCGCCCATACCGGTTGGGTTAGTTGACCATAAAACGACCTTGCCTGAATTGAGGCAATTGCTCCAACTGCAGAAGTTGCAAAACTAATAGTCAACCAACAGAAAAGCCCCAAAACCCGCATCTTTTTAGATAACAACATTATCCGGATACTCCAATCAGACTCACTGTCGCCCAGCGATAATTAGCTGGGTTTATTGAGAACCTGGTAGCACGACTAGCTCTCTGAGCCAAAACCCAATCCTAAGGTAGAGATGATTTTATAATAACCAAAAAGCACAAATAGGAAGAAAATGAAGAGGACTATTTCATGCTTAAATTGATGACTCAGATAGAATTTTCTATCCTTATGATGCAATACATCCATCAATTCATCGCCGAAGCGAATCGAGAGAAACGTTCCAACTCCAGATAGTATTATAACTAGCCAGTATGGCGCGGGAGTCGTTATTATAATTTTCATTGTTTGCGTGACTAAAGTTATTTCATAATATTCACTAAAGTACATTAGTGACAAAATATTAATTAAAATTGCTATCACCCAGACCACTATTTCGGACCAAATCATCCGAATTCCAAACAGTATTCTTATGGGAAAATCTAACAAGAAGCCTGCATCCGCAATTGGCGTACAAAGCACGAAGAAGCTCCACGTTATTAAAGAAGCAATTCCTCCGGTTAAAAGATCATACTGATAAGTCAGGTAAGCAAAGTAAGTAAATAGAACCAAACATAACAAGAGGAACTTTACTAACACCTGGTGACTAGGGCGTCTCATTCGTCTTCTCTATTCAAATGTTTCTCGAGTATATTCATAGAGTAAATTATCCAGCTGTTTTACGGTAGGTTTTAAGTTCTTCTCTAATTCTTTTCAATGGGGCGGATATAAGTACCAAGAATAATGCCACACAACCACCACCGGCTGCCCCCATTAATGTAATCCTTTTTCTTGCTGGACTAAAGCGTTCTATGGGCGGACAAGTTTTATCTAGAACTTGGAACGAATATTCTTCAGTAGGCGGTTAACCTGGTAATGCACAGTGCATAGCCTATTCGCCGCCTGACGGCGTTATTACTCCTTGTAATGGCTGATTATTACGTGTCCTTGTGCCTTTCAGATAAACAATATACTGCACTTTGCAGGCCGTCCAACAGCGGATTACAGGTTAACTTGTCACTAAGACATTCAAGCGAATTGGGCCCATGGAAATTAAAGTTATCCTATAGCAATTGACCTGGTTTCTAGCGAGCCATTTTCGCTTCGCGCCGATCGAGACCGCGGTACCAGTTGCCTATAATGGGCATAAACCAGGCATTGCCTGTGTAACCGAAGCGTTTGGGATAGTCACGTTCCGAAAATACTGTCTCGGAGCCGGATTGCCCTAAAATTTTCATGGCTAACTTGTATCCCAGATAACCACAAGCAGGTATGCCAGCGCCATTGAGTCCATGAAGATAGTACACGCCTTCATGACTACCCATATGGGGCAACCAGTCAAAGGTGATACAAAATTTTCCGTGCCAGACATGGCTAAACTGCATTGAGCTCAGTTGTGGATATCGGGCTGACATATCCAGACGTAACGCATCTGCGGCAGATTCCTCGTTCTTAAAATGTTTTAAATGTTGACCTACAACCAATAAGCGGTTTTCTCCAACAATAGGTCGGATACCCGTATATAGGCGACGGGTTTCAAGTACCGTACGGCCTTTGGGGAACACGCGTTGCATTATTTCTGGTTCCAGCGGCGCACTCACTGCCGAATAAACACCCAGGGGTAATGTTCGACGATGGAAGTACTTGAATATTGCACTGTTGTTTGGGGTTTCTGCATTGGTTGCAACGACTACCCGGTCAGCGAGAATTTCTCCGTTGTTTAAAACCACACGATATTTCGAGCCCGCTGTATCGTGTAGCTTTTGTATATCACGTACTGTGGTCTTATCGTAGATATTTACGCCGGCCGCGATAGCGAGACGATATACACTGCCGTGATACATCGATGGGTCCAGGTGACCAACATCGCCATAAACTGCACAGCCATGATATACATCAGAGCCAAGTTCGTGGCGTTGTTGGTTTCTATCTAGCATGTGTGTATCAACATCTAGATTCTGCTGCATTATCTCAAGCTCTCGAGCACTAGCATCGTAAGCTGCTAAAGAATGTGCGGCAACTACCCGTCCCGCCCGTTCAAAACGGCAGGCAATATTTTCTCGCTGAATAAAATTGGCAGTGTAATTAGTCCAATCCTTGGCTTCAGAATAAACACGAGTAGCAAACTCCAGATTATATTTTTTAGCCAGCTCGCTAAAACTTAAGCGTATGGTGCGACCGATTGCACCAAAGTTTCGAGTGCTGGCGAATTCCCCCGCTACCCCCGCGTCAACGATGGTGACATCAACACCGGCTCGAGCAAGGTGAAGTCCGACCATCAGACCCGACAGACCCGCGCCAACAATTAAGACATCGGTAGTCGATGGGGGACGAACTCGGGAGCTTGCAGGTAATGGCGTTTTATCCCACCAATAGGGCGTCCTTTTAAAATCGTCTGTGATCGATGGTGAGTGTGAAGTCATAGTGTTCTAGCTAACCCAGTTTGCTGTCGAGACATTCCTAATAAAAACTTTGTGCAGCATAATTTCCATGAAGCCAGTCTTAAGTGCATTCCTGGGCTTACCGAACTTTTTACCGACTAACTTCTGCAATGGATTTACGCTGTGTTCGACGCGCAAAACTAGGTGTGCGACCCGACTGCTGTGGGATACCATGCTCGTTTTCACCATCGAAAATTTTCAATTCCGGCACGGTAGGTCGACCATTCTGCATTTTTGTCCAAAGGCGTAATAGAAGTCGTTTTTCATCAGCCATA
>JBLHGU010000071.1:0-23684 GCA_047615875.1 Parasphingorhabdus sp. | reverse complement strand
GAAGGCTCTGTACGAGCACGCCAGGAACGACGTAAAGATACTGAAAGAAATCAAATCATTCCAATACTGATTCATGGAGATGCGGCTTTTGCCGGGCAAGGCGTGGTTCTCGAAACCCTAAACATGTCTCAGGCCCGGGGTTATTCCACCGGCGGCACCATGCATTTGGTAATAAACAATCAAATTGGTTTTACCACCAGTAATCGGGCCGATGCCCGGTCGACCATGTATTGCACGGAAGTCGCTAAAATGGTTCAGGCACCAATATTCCATGTCAATGGCGACGATCCTGCAGCGGTTCACTTTGTGACCCAACTTGCACTGGATTTTCGTATGGAGTTCCATAAAGATGTGGTGATTGATATGGTTTGTTATCGACGACTTGGCCATAACGAAGCAGATGAGCCTAGCGTTACTCAGCCAATGATGTACAAAATAATCAAGAGTCATCCAACGACTCGGGCATTGTATGCAAAACGTCTGGAAGAACTAGGCCTCATTGAGCCAGGCTATGCAGATCAACTAGTGGCAGCCAATCGTGATGCGTTGGATGCTGGACGCATCGTTGCCGGACAGATATTCGATCCAAATAAAGTTACCCAAATGGTTGACTGGCGTCCGTACATTGGCGCGGTCTGGAATGAAGCTGCAGATACTCAAATGGACGTTGAGCGAATTCAGGCCACTGGCAAACAGTTAACCACCTTTCCTGATGGTTTTGAGCTACATGCACGAATCAAGAAGATCATGCAGGATCGGCAAAAAATGGCCGCAGGAGAAATGCCCATGGATTGGGGTTTTGCAGAAACTATGGCTTATGCCGGTCTAATTCAGGATGGATTCACAGTGCGCCTTTCCGGCCAGGATTGTGGGCGGGGAACATTCTTTCACCGTCACGCCACGGTACTAAATCAGATCAATGGTGAAACTCTGGTGCCATTGCGCTCGATCAGTGACGACCCCAATCAGTTTCTGGTTATCAATTCCCTGCTTTCTGAGGAAGCAGTCCTGGGTTTCGAATACGGTTACTCGACGACAGATCCAAAGACTCTAGTGCTATGGGAAGGCCAGTTCGGCGATTTTGCCAATGGCGCACAAGTGGTTATCGATCAGTTTATTAGCAGCGGAGAAGCCAAATGGCGTCGTTTGTGTGGACTGGTAATGTTGTTACCGCACGGTTATGAGGGTCAGGGGCCAGAGCATTCATCTGCAAGACTGGAACGCTATTTACAACTTTGTGCAGAACATAATATGCAGGTCTGCGTGCCCACCACACCGGCACAGATGTTTCACATGTTAAGAAGGCAAATGTTGCGCAGTCTACGACGTCCTCTAATCGTTTTCTCACCAAAGAGTCTGTTGCGGCACAAGCAATCTGTTTCTACTTTAGAAGATTTATCTACCGGCAAATTTCAAACAGTAATCGACGAAATACAGGACATTCCGAAGCAATCTGTCGAGCGGGTGATTGTATGTTGCGGTAAAGTCTATTTTGATTTAAATGATGAACGGGCTAAGCGCGAAAGTTTTCACACAGCGTTAATCAGAATTGAGCAGTTACATCCGTTTCCAAAAGAAGAATTAACACGCATACTCGCTGCATATAAAAATTCCAAAACAGTCGTGTGGTGTCAGGAGGAACCTAAAAACCAGGGTTCCTGGTATCAGATTTCACACCATCTAAAAGATTGTTTGGCGCCTCATCAGGAACGTATGTATGCGGGTCGTGAAGCATCTGCTTCACCTGCCGTTGGTTTCTACAAACTGCATCTTAAACAAACAGCCCAGTTTCTTGAACAGGCTTTCACAATGACCAAAGAATCATCAGCCCCAACTAACAAAGACAAGGTAGCCTGAAATGCCCAGTGAAATAAAAGTTCCTACGCTTCCAGAATCTGTAGCCGATGCCACCATACTGGAGTGGCACAAACAGGAAGGTGACTTTGTGCGTCGAGATGAGATTCTAGTAGACGTTGAGACCGAAAAAGTCGTACTCGAAGTCCCAGCGCCTCAGGATGGTGTGCTGGGAAAAATACTACATGGGGCCGGTGAAACTGTTAACGAAGGCGACCCTCTCTCAGTTATCGAAGATGCAGAAGCTCCCGCCGAAATATCTTCTGAAAGCGATGAGCCTGCCCAAACCACATCTGACGACAATGGAGATCGAAGCGGTCCCGCGGTTCGGGCACTGCTAGCCCAGCACAGTCTTAATGCCGCCGATATTAAAGGTTCTGGCAAAGATGGTCGCTTGATTAAAGAGGATGTGCTAAATCACCTGAATTCAGTTGGCAATGACAACAAGGCAGCACCTGCACCCGCCGCGGCTCCTGTCACTAAAGCGTCGCCTGCACTGCCCCCACTCACAACCGTTGGGGAGCGAGGCGAGCATCGAGAACCCATGAGCCGTCTTCGAAAAACCATTGCGACCAGACTGGTGCAATCCCAGCAAACGGCCGCCATGTTAACCACCTTCAATGAAGTTGACATGGGTGCTGTAATGGCCATGCGCAGTCGGTACAAAAAAGATTTTGAAGAAACCCATGGTGCACGTTTGGGGTTCATGTCATTTTTCGTAAAAGCTGCCGCAGAGGGTTTAAAGAAATTCCCACTAATCAATGCATTTGTAGATGGCACGGACATAGTTCATCATAACTATTGTGACGTTGGCATAGCCGTTTCTTCTCCACGCGGGTTGTTAGTACCGGTTTTACGTGATGTGGAAAACAAGAGTTTCGCGCGAATTGAAGCAGAAATTAGCGACTTTGGCGCCAGAGCACAAAAGGCCGGCATCAAAATGGATGAGTTGACTGGTGGCACTTTCACCATAACCAATGGCGGTATTTTTGGCTCATTACTTTCCACACCCATCCTGAATCCGCCACAAAGCGCCATTCTTGGTATGCATAAAATTCAGCAGCGCCCAGTAGCTGTGGAAGGTGAAGTGGTTATAAGACCCATGATGTATCTGGCGCTCTCCTATGATCATCGCATCGTAGATGGTAAGGAAGCCGTGCAATTTCTTGTCAGTATAAAGGACTGCCTGGAAGATCCTGCGCGCATGTTGCTGGAGCTCTAAAATGTCAGAAAAATTTGATGTAGTAATTATAGGTGGTGGACCCGGTGGTTATGTCACTGCTATTCGAGCGGCACAACTGGGCCTTAAAACAGCCTGTATCGATAAGACACGTAACAGTAAGGGCAAGGCCAGCCCGGGTGGCACCTGTCTGAACGTGGGTTGCATTCCATCCAAGGCCTTGCTTGATTCGTCAGAACACTACGAACAAGCTTTAAAAGGTCTGGCCGCCCACGGCATTGAAGTCGACGGTGTTAGCCTGAACCTTAACACCATGTTAAAACGCAAGGACAAGATAGTTAGCGACCTCACTGGTGGCATTGGCATGCTGTTTAAAGCCAACAAGATCGCATTCTTTAACGGCCATGGTACCTTACACAAAGACAAAACCATCTCTATTAAAACCGAAGGTTCTGACGATCAAACCATCGCTGCCGAACACGTCATTCTAGCTAGCGGATCAGAACCAATGGCATTGCCCCCGGTACCCTTCGATGGTGAGAATGTGGTCGATTCGACCGGCGCTTTGTCATTCAATGAAGTACCCAAACGACTGGGGGTTATCGGTGCGGGAGTTATTGGTTTGGAACTGGGCAGCGTCTGGCGGAGATTGGGCTCTGAGGTGGTCGTACTCGAGGCGCTGGATTCTTTTCTCGCCGTCGCTGACAACCAGGTAAGTCGAGAGGCGCAGAAACAACTTAAGCGTCAGGGACTCGACATCAAGTTAGGCGCAAAGGTTACCGGTGCTACTGTGAAGGACGGTGTTTGCAGTGTTGAGTATTTGCAAAAAGATGTGGATAACAAGATAGAGGTTGATAAGTTAATTGTTGCCATTGGACGTCGTCCATACACAGACAATTTATTCGACAGCGATACCGACATTCAAACCGACGCAAGAGGTTTTATCCAGATTAACGATCATAATGCCACAGCCATGACTGGTGTCTACGCAGTGGGTGATTGCGTTCCAGGCCCTATGCTTGCTCACAAAGCGTCTGAAGAAGGCGTAGCCATTATTGAAAATATTGCCGGTTTAAAAGGACACCTGGATTTTAATACAGTACCCTGGGTAATCTATACTCATCCCGAAATAGCCTGGGTTGGTAAAACAGAACATGAACTAAAACAAGCAGACATTCCTATCGCCACTGGTAGTTTCCCTTTCGCAGCAACTGGCCGTGCCAAAGCTATGAATGATACTGCTGGATTCGTAAAGATAGTCGCACACAAAGACACTGATGAGATTCTTGGCGTGCATATTATCGGACCGCATGCCTCGGAATTGATTGCCGAAGCTGTACTCGCGATGGAATATCGTGCCAGCTCAGAAGATCTGGCACGAACGATTCATGCTCACCCCACTTTGTCCGAAGCCACCCACGAAGCCGCATTAGCGGTTACCAAACGGGCTATTCACAAAGCTAATTAGAGAATTCTCTTAATGAAGTGCAACTCAACTTTGCATTGCCTTCTACTTTCGGCTGTTATGTTGCCTCTACACTTAGAGCATAAATACCCATGTTGCCACGAAAATATTTATTCAGATCTGAATAAATATAAATCCAAAAATGCTCACGGAACCAAATCTAAATAAAATGTCTATTGATCTGCCAGCACATATTTTCAAAGCCTATGATATTCGTGGAATTGTAGGCGACAGTCTTACCTCACAAAATGTTTACTGGATCGGGCGATCAATCGGTGCAACCGCACTTGAAAGCGGTAACAACGAAATAGTGGTTGGGCGTGACGGACGACTATCCGGTCCACAGATGTCCGAGGCCCTTTGTAATGGCCTGAAAGAAAGCGGCATAAACGTTATTGATATTGGTATGGCGCCCACCCCTGTTGTTTATTTCGCCACCCATCATTTAGCCTGCGGTTCATCAGTAAGTGTTACGGGAAGCCATAACCCACCTGATTACAATGGCTTTAAAGTCATGATTAATGGGCAAACATTGCATGGTGATGCAATCACGACATTGTACGATCGAATCATCAATCAGGACCTACCTACTGGCTCCGGTTCCTCAAGAAAACTCGACATGTCTCAGACCTATATCGATCGAATCTGTTCTGATATTTCCATCACACGTCGTTTAAAAATAGTCATGGATTGCGGCAATGGAATTGCCGGTGCAATCGCGCCTCAACTTTACCGAGCATTGGGTCTGGATATAATTGAGTTATATAGTGAGGTCGATGGAAATTTCCCCAATCATCACCCAGATCCCGTTGACGAAAAAAACCTGATTGATTTAAAAGCCGCTGTTCTACAACATAAGGCCGATTTTGGCATTGCCTTCGACGGAGATGGTGACCGTCTGGGCGTAGTTTCATCAGATGCCGAAGTTATCTGGCCAGATCGCCAAATGATTCTTTACGCACAAGACACATTAAGCCGAAACCCCGGTGCGGAGATTTTATTTGATGTGAAGTGTACACGTAGCCTTCCCCAGGCAATTATCAAGGCTGGTGGCAAACCGATAATGTATAAAACCGGTCACTCTCTTATAAAGGCAAAGTTGAATTCTAGCGATGCCATATTGGCTGGAGAAATGAGTGGGCACATCTTCTTCAAAGAGCGCTGGTACGGCTTTGACGATGGCCTGTATACCGGTGCCAGGTTGTGTGAACTCATCTCGGCCAAACAGCAATCTGCCGCAGAAATTTTCAGGGCATTACCCAAAACTTTAATTACGCCCGAACTTCGGCTCGAATTAAATGAAGGTGAGGGTCACAGCATGATTGAGAAACTGAAAGATATTGCCAGTTTTGAGAACGCAGACGTCAGCACGATTGACGGTTTAAGAGTTGACTGGCCCTTTGGATTCGGTTTAAGTCGCGCATCCAATACTACCCCCACCGTTATTCTTCGTTTTGAAGCGGATTCAGAATCTAATCTAAATTATATAAAGGAAGAATTCCGTAGCCTGTTTAAGAAAATTAACAATTGCATTCAATTACCATTCTAACGGTTCTATTTGTAAATTCAGCTCAAGATTGGTCTGAAGCAATCAGCTTAGCTTCCGGCACGCGGGACTGCAGATCAGCAGAAATTCTCGTTATTAGCCCAAACTCAGGCAGCATAGAAACCCAAAGAATATTCAATGGAACATTCAGATCTGCAAACACAACCTGTTGATATTGTCCGAGCACCGCCTGCATCCCTGCTAGCCGATCCGTGAACCTGTCCACAGACCATTCGCGCAAACCTGGGATTAGCATCATAAAGTCACTCAGTGGTTTACCATCGTCACTATAGGCCGGAACCCGTTTATAAAGAGGCTCATTACTCTGTACATCGGGGATGTGATTGCCCCTGACCTGTATTTTCAATGCTTCTCCTTCGTTCCTAGGTGTGGTAAATATAAGGTCTATACTTATTTGGTAAGATAAGTTTACGACTCAATGCACGTCAACTCCAGATGTTAGTTAGAAATCAATCGATATTAGTTGAACGGTAGAAACGGATAGTTCGCTTTGAGTAAGCTATAGAAAAGTGCCGGGCATCCGCCAGTAACATTAAATATAAAGCTAAAAAATCATTTAAATTAATATGGAATATCCCCCTTCCAAAGGTGAGCCCGAACAAGTCGGCCAAATGACCACCAGTCTGGATACTACCGCGCTTCAGATTGCCGCAGATAGGGCTGGCCTGAAAACACCTGATCAGTCGACAAATCTAAGTATGCAACAGGTTGATAAACGACGCTTTCAGTTGTGGATGCTTACCGCTGTTGTTACCGTTCTTGTCATGATCAGCCTGTTAATGATCAGTAGTGAGCTGGGCACCAGTCTGCCGACATGGATTCCTGAACAGATGTTCAAGATAGCGGTTTTTGTGGTTGTGATTATGCTTGCTTTATATACTTTGGAAAAAGAGTTTCAGCTCAGAAAAGTTTGCAAGTTGTTATTTGATGAACAATTTGAACGCAGCATATTAACCAGGCGACTGAATGTTGTTGACACCCTGCTTGCCGCCAACAAGGCAATTAATGAAAATCAGAATCCGGAGCAGGTACTAAAAACCATTTCCCGACAGGCGACAATTTTTCTCGAAGAAAACGATCTATCAATCTATATATTACAACGCGGCGGTGGCACGCTGCAGTTAAGTGGCGACGAAAGTGAATTTCATGTTCGTGCCGCCAGTCTCGCAATGGATAGTCGTCAATCTAAATACCTGCGTGGTCAAGGCCAGCAAGGACGAGATATTTTTGCCGTTCCAGTCATTATGATGGACAAGTCCCTTGGGGCGGTTGTACTGGGAACAGAACCTGGCAAGCTGGATTCGATGGAAACAATTTTGGCTCTGTCTTTATTCTCAGAGCAATGTGCTACTGCGATTGCATTGGCGCATTTTCAGGAACAACAGGAAATAGCTGAAACTCAGCAGATACATCACGATAAGCATGATCAATTAACCGGGTTATTAACTCGACATGCTTTTATGCAAGAGGTCGAGGGAATCATTCAAAACTATGATGGCCGGGCGCCTAAAATCGCCATGATTTTTATTGATCTGGTAGGCATCAAGACCGTCAATGATCAATACGGGTATCATGTGGGCGATGGAGTTATTTCGAAATTCGCCGAACACATGTTGAGCAATATGCCTTCAAACGCAATTAGCGGAAGATTTTCTGGCGATCAATATGTTATCGCTGTATACGATTTTTCCAGCCAAAATTACAGTATGAAGTTCGCCACTAAACTACGCGCGAGGCTTGTAGAACCGCTAGTGGTGGATGCTCAGGAAATTGTCATCGACGCCTGTTTTGGCGTTGCGATTCCTGAAATTTTTGAGGTTACCGCCGATGAATTAATGCGCGACGCTCAGCTTGCTGCTCAAAATGCCAAGTTGGCAACCTCACACAATGTGGTTATGTTTGAGCCATCCATGCGTACAGAGCTGAAGGAAAAAGCCGAACTAAAGGGCGCAATTCGACAAGCATTGGATAACGACGAAATAGAAATAATTATGCAGCCTATTTTTGATCTCAAAGAAAAAAAGATCATTGCTGCAGAGGTGTTAATGCAATGGATTCATCCACAGAAAGGCCATATTGCCGCAGGCTCATTCCTGAGCATGGCAATGGAGTCTGGCCATGCTCGTGAAATTGATCAAAGAGTATTCCAGAAGTCATGCGCGGCATTAAGAACTTTAAGAAATTACGGTGTATCCATTCCCTTTCATATCAATCTATTTCCGTCCTATTTGAATTCCGATAATGTAGTGGATGGAATTCGAAATATTGTAGAAACAGCAAATCTTGAGCCTTCTGATTTTGTGCTTGAGGTAACCGAAAACGATAAGTTGTTAACTGATCAGAAAACCCTGGACAATCTGGCTAAACTAAAGGAAATGGGCTACAAAATCGCATTAGATGATTTTGGTACTGGCGCATCTGGCTTGTCCTATCTGAATCGCCTGCCAGTTGATATACTTAAAATCGACAAAACCTTTACCAAAGACTTAAATCAAGGTATTGGATCCGGCAGCAATATCGTATCTGTTTTCATTAACCTCGCCCGGAACCTTAACCTAAACATTATTGCTGAAGGCATTGAGAATGACAAACAACTGGAAGTTCTGGAAGAACTGGGTTGCAATCAAGGTCAGGGTTATTTCCTTGGCAAACCCATGCATCTGAAAAACTTTTTGAACAAACTTCAGTCTGAGCAAACAGAAGTCTAGTTCTGTTTTAATAAACGATCGAAAAAACGATAGAAAAACTTATGAGCTGGTACTGTGATTACGCAATAGGCGATGATGTACATGGTTTTTACCATGATGAAGAATACGGCTTCCCTGAATCGAATGAGTCTCGACTGTTTGAACGACTGGTATTGGAGATAAACCAGGCTGGTTTAAACTGGGGATTGATACTTAAGAAACGACCGGCATTTTTAGCGGCGTTTAATCATTTCGACGTGGACAAAGTAGCTGATTACGACGAATCAGAAATACAGCGATTACTTAATGACGCAGGCATTATTCGCAACAAACTAAAGGTTAATTCGGTAATTCATAACGCCGGGATTATTCGTTCAATGCGTGAAAGTCATGGCGGCTTCGCAAACTGGCTAGTCAGTCATCATCCATTGCCTAAGTTGGAGTGGGTGAAGTTGTTTAAAAAAACGTTTAAATTCACCGGCGGTGAAATCACCGGTGAATTTTTGATGTCGACCGGTTACCTGCCAGGAACCCATCGCCCAGAATGCCCTACATACAATAAGATTAAACGACTCAATCCACCCTGGATGGCCGTTGGCGAAGAATTTTATAAATCCTGAATCGACCCTGAATTCGAGATCACAACACCTCAATACTACTAACACCCTTGAAGCCACGTGGTAATGCTTTGCCTCGCTGCGCTCTCTCCCCAACATAGTTATCAAAGTCTGCAGGCTTAAGATTTAGATATCTTTTTCCCGCATGAATGCGCAAACTTTGGCCTTCTTGAAAAACAACGAAATCAATCATGTGTTCCTCATTTGATTGATATTTTTTGCTTGGTACATTCATCATCTTGACACCTTTACCGCGCCCAAGGCGCGGCAATTCACCTACTGTAAAAATAAGCAGTCGACCTACATCACTAATACAGGCTACCCAGTCATCCTCATACTCACTCACGCGACAGGGTAATAAAACCGCTTCACCAGCAACTTTTAAACCCGCCTTGCCGGCTTTATTGCGTGTGGTCATCTCAGCAATGCTGGCCACGAATCCATAACCTGCATCTGTTGCGAGAAGAAACAAATCCTCGTTTCCTCCATTCATAATGCCGTGGAATGTAGCACCTGTGGGTGGGTTAAACTGACTACTTAAAGGCTCACCCAGACTACGAGCAGAAGGCAAATTGTGTGCTGTTAAAGCATAGGTTCGACCCGTAGAATCTATGGTGAGCACCTGATCATTGGTACGGCTGGCACAAGCCTGCAACAATTCATCACCTGCTCGATAACCCAATGCAGTGGCATCTACATCATGTCCTTTGCCTGCTCTGATCCAGCCTTTGCGTGATAAAACAATAGTAATTGGTTCTGATGGAATCAAATCATTCTGGTCAAGTGCCCGAGCTGCTTCCTGGGCGTTCACCTTGCAACGACGGTCATCACCAAATTCCTCTGCAACTTCGAGTAACTCATCACGCACCAGTCGTTTAAGCCGTGCTTTGGAGCCGAGGATTTTTTCCAATCCTGCGCGCTCTTTCTCCAGTTCACCCAGCTCACCCCTGAGTTTGAATTCTTCAAGCTTTGCCAGATGCCTGAGTTTCATTTCCAGAATGGCCTCGGCCTGAATATCGCTTAGCTGAAAGCGCTCCATCAATGCCAGTTTAGGTTTATCCTCAGTACGAATAATGTGGATCACCTCATCTATATTCAGGTAAGCCGCTAGCAGCCCTTCAAGTATATGTAACCTTTTTAAAACTTTATCCAGGCGAAATTCCAAACGACGCCTGACCGTATCGGTTCGAAATATAAGCCATTCCGCCAATAAACTTTTTAGATTGTAGATCTGAGGCTTACCGTTCAGACCGATCATATTCATATTGACCCGATGACTCTTTTCAAGATCCGTTGTCGCGAACAGATGAGTCATCAATTGATCAGAGTCCACTCGGTTAGAACGAGGTTCTATTACCAGGCGAATGGGATTTTCGTGATCGGACTCATCACGAATGTCCGCCACCAGGGGCAGCTTCTTTGCCATCATCTGTGCTGCGATCTGCTCCATAACCCGATTACCTGAAACCTGATAGGGCAAGGACTTAACAACAATATTGCCATTTTCCCGTTCCCAGGTTGCTCGCTGCCGAACCGAACCGCCGCCCGTCTCATAAAGTTTTCGTAAATCTTCTTTTGAAGTGGTGATATCCGCATCACTTGGATAATCCGGCGCTCGAATATGCTCCATTAGATCTCCAATAGTTGCATCCGGAGTTTCCAGCAGTCTAACTGCGGCACTGATTACTTCACGGATATTATGCGGCGGAATGTCAGTTGCCATACCTACGGCAATTCCCGACGCACCATTTAGCAGAACTGTTGGAACCCGGGATGGCAACATTTTCGGTTCTAGCAAGGTGCCGTCAAAATTCTGCCCCCACTCAACGGTGCCCTGCCCTAATTCCGCGAGCAGCAATCGTGCAAATGGGGTGAGCTTAGCTTCTGTGTAACGCATGGCCGCAAATGACTTGGGATCATCCTGAGAGCCCCAATTACCCTGCCCATCGACCAACGGATATCGAAAGCTAAATGACTGAGCCATCAACACCATGGCCTCATAGCAGGCACTATCGCCATGGGGATGGAATTTGCCCAACACATCGCCCACGGTTCTGGCTGATTTCTTATATTTAGCGCCGGCATGCAAACCCAAATCAGACATAGCGTAAATTATTCTACGCTGCACCGGCTTTAAACCATCTGTAATACTCGGCAAAGCACGATCTAAAATTACATACATGGAATAATTTAGATACGAGCGCTCAGCGAATTGCTCCAACGGCATACGCTCCAGCTCTTGATCAAAAATACTTAGATTAGGGCCCTTGCTTGCGTCATTACCGGATTTTGATTTCGACATAAACTTAACTGCTAATTAGAGATTGTGTTGTAAAATAAATTCATAAACTTCGTGGCAGGGATTATAGACCTTGTTTAAACTCGGCATCATCTTTGATAACGAATCATCTTAACGGAACACCAATTTGTCACACTGGACACCGGACCGACTCCTAAAATGGCTCTCAGAACAAGACATATCATGCCCAACTATCAATCATCCACCACTACGAACCGTAGAAGATTCCAGGGCCCATCGTGAAATAGCAGAAGGCGCCTATACGAAAAATCTTTTCGTGCGCAATAAAAAAGGCAGAATGTGGCTACTAACTATGCTTGAGTCTCGGCAGATTCACCTCAAACAGTTTGCGAAAACCCTCGGTGCCGGTAATTTTTCCTTTGCTTCAGAGGAACGACTAATGAAGCATCTTGGAATAATTCCCGGCGCCGTTTCTCCATTAGCTTTAATCAACGACAGTGCTTGTGAAGTGAATTTTGTCCTCGATGAAGATATTTTGCAGCATGCTGTGGTTCATTTTCATCCGCTCGACAACTGTATGACAACGACACTCAAAAAGGATGATTTCTTGAGGTTTTTAACTGAGGTTAAACACGTGCCCCATGTAGTTACTTTTCCCGACCAGTGAATTAGAACTCACAATGAATAGGATTAAAGTATTTCTAAACAAATTCATTTCCGTGTTCATTCTGGCGCTCAGGATTTTCACATCCTGGGTACTACAGACTCTGACAGCACTATTGTCCCGAGTTATCAATCTACGCCAGCATCCGGTCACCCAGTATGTTTCCGTATCTTTTCCCAAGGTATGGAACAACTCACACGTTAGAATCATTTTCTTGAGCGCTTGCTCTCTAATAATTATAGGTGTTGGTGGGATATATTCAATTAGCCTTTTAGCTCCATCGCGGCCAATAGTGACATGGACAATGATCGATGTTTCCGGAACGCTATCACTGGGCGATGCCCATCTGCTTGAATTTTCTAATGGAAGAAAAATTCTAATCGACACAGGACGGAATGAAAACTCAAAAAAGTACCTTGTGCCATTTTTGCAGCATAAGAACATCCATAGTCTCGACCGAATAATCGTAACGAATCCAGCAATAAGTAAATCAGGGGGGGTGTTAAAAATTCTCGAAAGCGGAATTACTGTAGGCTCAATTAACTTTAACCCTCCATCTGAAGAGTATTGCAATCAAGTGCCTGGCCGACCATGTCATCGTAAAAGAATTTTAAAGGCAATGAGAAACTGGCAAAACTATGCACAGATTTGGCCTCTACAGACTGATCAAATTATAGTGGAATCAGAAAACACTCGTCTATCAGTTCTAATCGCTCACGATGGGATTACCCACACCCCACTCAATGGCATTATTCACGACGTAACTAATTTACTTATCCTGAAGGCTGGCAACAACAAAATTATTTTTGCCAGTGATCTTAGCTCAGCTCTAGGTGGATATATTGCAGATTCTTATAACGATAATTTAAATTTCAACATATTAAAAGTTCCTCATTTTGGCGAAAGCAACCTGGCTCCGGCCTCTTTCTTCGAAAAGATTCTTCCAACGTTACAACTGGCTCTTATTCCCACCACGGAAAAATCCTGGGCTGGCAAGCGCGCGAGCCGGGCCAGAAGAATGCTGGAAAATATTCCAACTTATCTTAGTGAAAGACACGGTAATGTCGAAGTTCGTTTATTTGCAGATAAATTTGAAATAGAGCACTACCAACACCCAAGATACTAATACCCCCAACCAACAAGCTTCAGCACCGGGTAAATATTCTGCTATTGTATCTCGTCTCCTTCAACGACGGTCATGGTCTCTTTTAAGCGCCATATAAAAGACAACAAAACACACGCCAGAAAAAATAACATTACCTGTAGATACCATCGGCTATAAAGAACTCCGATAGATATTGCGAACGTGATTACAATTAGTAAGGTTGCTTTTTTCTTAGTTTGGCGAGAAACAGTTTTTGTTTCTTCCCACTGACGTAATCCAGGCCCAAACCAGGGATTATTCAGCAACATAGCGTGGAATCTAGGCGAGCTTCGGGAAAACAAAAATAACGCGACTATCAAAAATGGCGTAGTAGGCAATAAAGGCAAAATAACGCCAATTGTCCCCAGCAGCACAAAGATCCAACCCAATATAATCAGCAATATTCGAGTCATATCTTGTGTGCTAATTACTTAATAATACCTGGGTATGTTTATTCTGAATCGACCAGGCTAATTTTTAGCTAGCCCATTGGATTGGGGTATTGACGATGCACATCATTAAGATCAGTCAGAATTTCATCAGACAAATTTAACTCGCAAGACTTAATAGAATTTGTAAGTTGCTGTTCTGAAACGGCGCCAATTATTGCCGAAGTCATGAAGGGACGGGAACAACAAAATGCCACGGACATCTGACACGGATCCAGTTGATAGCGTTCCGCCACTTGCAGATACTTATCCACAACTGGAACAACATGGGGTGAATATCGACCGCCAAGATTCTCTGAAAAAGTTCGTCTGCTGCCAGCCGGGGTTTTATCACCCTGATATTTGCCACTTAATATACCTGCAGCGAGTGGTGAAAAAGCCAGTAAGCCTACTTTCTCGTTGTGGGATAACTCAGCCAAATCCAGATCGAACTTTCGATCCAGGAGACTGTATTCATTCTGCACGGACACCACTCTCGGCAGATTCATTGACTCCGCAAGACTGAGAAATTTTGCCGTACCCCAGCAGGACTCGTTTGATAAACCAATTGTCCGAACTTTCCCCTCATTCACCAGCTCTTGCATCACCTTTAAAACATCCAGCATATGCTCCTTGGTTTGTTCTACGTCCTGGCTGGTCGGGTTGAACTTCCAGGACTGGCGAAAGTGATATGAGCCCCTATTCGGCCAGTGCAACTGATATAGATCTAGATAATCCGTTTGCAATCTTTCTAGACTACCTTCAACAGCTGTGCGAATGGTTTGTGATGAAATCGGTGCCCCTTGACGCACGACCTTGGACCCTGAACCAGAAACTTTCGTAGCAAGAATGACATCTGAACGACGGCCCGTTTTTGCAAACCAGGACCCAATCACAGATTCAGTTGCACCTGCATGATCCGCAGAAAGTGGGTTAGTAGGATACATTTCCGCGCTATCAATGAAATTCACTCCCTGTTCAAGGGCAAGGTTAATCTGCGAATGACCTTCTTGCTCTGTGTTCTGGGTTCCCCAGGTCATACTACCCAAACATATTTCACTCACCTGAATTTCAGAATTGCCTAGCTGGTTAAATTTCATACTGTATACCCTGTAATTTCCTATGATAACTCGACGAAGACTTTACACTGAGTACGCTATCCTGTTCCAGCAGGAGTCTCCCTTAACCTTAGATAACTTATTGTACGTACATTATTTATTGAATAACGCATCTTTCAACAATAATGCACTTAATGCCAATAGGATAGTTCCTGGCAACCAGGTCCCGAGCACATTTTGCACTATAGTTGGCAGTGATCTTAGACCTCGAACCGCCAGTAGTGCATAGCCATAGCAGACAAAAACGCTCGTTGTTACAAACACCATACCCAAACTTACTGTCTGCAGGAATACAGCGCCTTGTTCTATAATCACGAACTGAGGTAATTCGGTTAGCCATTGCGATGCTAGTAACTAACATCACTGACGGACCTGGTGATAAGTTAATTGCCAGAGCAACCGGCAAGAATAACCAGAGTGCTTCAAGACTAATGATCATAAATTAACTTTCTGAGCAACTTTGCTTCGACTGAGCACGAACCCTAGAACCAATGGTGACAAATACATAGGAATCTGCCACAGCCCAACGAACAACAAAAAGTTTTCAGGCACCATACTTCCAGCTACTGCCATTAACATTCCCAAATTTCTATTTGCCGATAACATGCCGGCAATCATTGCAACCTGACTACCTTTAAAACGGAAAGTCAGCCAGGAGAGGCCGAATAAGCCGAGATGAATAATTAATACAAGCAGGAACATCTGAACCGCTGCCAAGGGATCTCGCATGGCGAAATCAGTTACCCCATCCATAATGGCAAGAGCGAAAACTATCAGTGCAAGGACAACGCCATGTTGAATCCAGTTGCTGTTATTACGCCAGTTAAAACGGCGACAACCTAAGTGATAAATCCATGCGAGTATGGCTGGCACTACCATAAAAAGCGCAATCCGCTGGCTATAATCCACGACACTCATATCCAGTTCGGCACTACCAATCAGCCACCACATAAACAACAGGCTGAATGGCATTAACAAAGTAGACATCAATACACCTAACAATGTAAGTGTGCTGGATAAACCGAGAAGCCCAGCGAAAGCTGACGCTCCAAATATTGTACTTCCGGACAGGATTAAACCGGCAAACCAGACAGTTTCCAACTTCAGGAAACTGGACAACACGAGCACTAAAACTAATGGCAGAACAATCATTTGAAAAAGAACAATTGCCAATGCACTAAGCCACTCAGATTTCTGAAAAATTTCACCTGACTGCCAATTCATATTCATCAGCGACAACAACATGATGATAAATAAACTGGGGAGAAGCGCTGGGGCTGCAAACGCCGCAAGATCCGGTAATAACAGAGCAACGAAAACTGAGCAGGCTAAAAGAAGTTGTCTAAACTGCATGTATTATTCAATTTCTCAAAATTTTGCCATTGAACAAATCAGGGCAATTTGAAAAGTTATCGCCACATCAATCCAACAACCCGCTTGCCCAATATTTTGCTATCAAAGACAATCTCTGCAGTCTGGGAGGTCTCTATACCTGCACCAAAACACACGTGTAGTGGCAGAAGATGTTCCTCACGGGGATGACAAAAACGAGCGCAGGGAGCCGATTGCCAATCAGCCATACGATCGATCCTGTCTTGCAAAGGTGCATCACCTCTAACGCAGACGTCCAAAATCCAGTCCTGAAACTGATCACTTTCGGTTCCGTCGCCAAGTGTTGGATCAAAAAATGCAGAAAAATTATGGAATGACATACCTGAGCCAAGAATCAGGACATTTTGCTTTCTCAAACTTGCCAGAATCTGACCAAGCTTTATATGGCTCCCTGCATCGAGGTTATTCTGCAATGAAACTTGTAGACAGGGAATTTCTGCTTTCGAATACATCAACATAAGGGGAATAAACAAACCGTGGTCATAATCCCTGGATTCGTCTAGCTGGCAATCAAACTTTGCCTTTTGAAGTTCCTGCATAATTTCAGCCGCGATAGCTGGGCTACCGGGTGCGGGGTAGTGGTATTTATAAGTCTCCGCGGGAAAGCCTGAGTAATCGTAGTGCATGCTGGGGTTAGCAGCACTCATAATGCTTGTCGTCGAATTTTCCCAATGTGCGCTCACAACCAGAATCGCAGCAGGTGTTGGCATCTGATCTGGAACTGACTTAAGAAAAGAGATCAACTCGGTATGATTTGAGTCTCCCATAACAGGTAATGGCCCGCCACCATGGGGTATATACAATGCAGGCGCTACAGGAGTGGTGGTGTTCACGGATTTTCCCTTTGCCTGATAGCCCATTCTGGATCAACCCAGGCCTCAGACTCAGATGGCTGCAAATAGTTGCCCAAAATCGCATCTGCTGCCTTCTCTGCAATCATAATAGTCGGCGCATTCAGATTTCCGTTCGGAATGGTCGGGAATATTGATGAATCTACCACCCGCAATGACTCGACTCCTTTAACCCGGCATTGATTATCGAGGACCGCCATTGGGTCCGAGTCTGCGCCCATTTTGCAGGTACAGGAAGCATGATAGGCGCTCTCTGTATTGGCCCGCACCCATGCATCGATAGACTCATCGTCCTGAACATTTTCACCAGGCTGAATTTCATCATCACGATATTCATCCATAGCCTGTTGTTCGATAATCTCTCTTGTCAGGTGGATACAGCGTCGCCAGTCTTCTATATCACGGCTATCTTGCATGTAATTAAACAATACAGACGGTTTTTCTTCCGGCTTATCAGAACGAATCGCCACTCTGCCACGACTCTTTGGTTTATTAGGCCCAACGTGAACCTGGAAGCCATGGCCATCGAATGATGCATTGCCGTCGTAGCGCATCGCAGCCGGAAGAAAGTGATATTGGATATCCGGCCATCGCACTCCCGCCTGCGATCGTATGAAGGCGCAGGACTCAAAATGGTTAGTAGCGCCAAGACCACTTTTGAATAACAACCATCGAGCACCAATCAGAGCCTTGCTCCAAAGATTTAGCTTACTGTTTAAAGTGATGGGCTTTTTGCAGCGGAACTGAAAATACACTTCCAGATGATCTTGCAAATTCTCACCGACACCGGCAGATTCGTGAATGACCTCTATCCCGGCATTCTGCAGTACATCTACAGGCCCTATGCCGGATCTTTGCAATATGGTTGGCGAACCGATAGAACCTGCTGACAAAATCACCTCTCTGCCATAAGCCGACTTTTGTCGGCCCTTCTGGCTAAAGGAAATACCCTGGGCCCGACCATTCTTGAGGATAACTTTATCTACCAGGCAGTCTGGCAACACGGTCAGATTAGGTCTATCCAATACGGGTTTAAGATAAGCATTGGCCGTTGACCAGCGTACGCCATCCTTAACAGTCATATGCATGGCCCCAAAACCTTCCTGTCGATGGCCGTTATAGTCTTTTGTGAATCCGTAACCTGCCTGCTTACCTGCTTCGATGAAAGCCTCGTAGAGAGGATTCAACTTCATTTCGTTACCATTACAGGTATTCAGCGGCCCACTGCCACCACGGTACTCGTCTTCGCCACCAAACCAGGTCTCGGCCCGTTTGAAATAAGGCAAGCAATGTCGATAACCCCAGCCTTCAGCACCTGCTTCTTCCCATTCGTCAAAATCCCCGGCATTACCACGCACATAAACCATGCCATTGATCGAGGAAGAACCACCCAGGACCTTACCCCGAGGACAATGCATCACCCGATTATCCAATGTCGGTTCTTTATCTGATTCGAAAAACCAGTTGAAGCGAGGCATATTCATAGGAATAGACAGCGCCGTGGGCATCTGAATAAATATGCTGCGGTCGCTGCCGCCTGCCTCCAGCAATAAAACTTCTACTGCAGAGTCTGCACTTAATCGGTTCGCCAACACGCACCCGGCGGAACCCGCTCCAACAATAATGTAATCGTAATTCATGGCAATTCTATGATTAAAAAACCCCTGAAGAACAAACTCTTACAGGGGTTATTAAATGTATCAAATGAGGTGACCTCTAAAACGGGATGTCGTCGTCGAAGTCGTCAAATCCGCCGCCGCTTTGACCACCGCCAGAAGGTGCAGGTGCTGGTTTGCCACCCCCACCACCTCCACTGGCACTGCCGCGGTTACTTCCGCCGCCGCCTCCAGAGACAGGCTGATAGCTCTCGCCACCACCGCCGCCACCAGAATTTCGACCGCCTAACATCTGCATTTCGCTGGCTACAATCTCAGTGGTGTATTTATCCTGTCCACTCTGATCCTGCCACTTGCGGGTTTGCAGTTTGCCTTCAATATAAATTTGTGAGCCTTTCTTTAAGTACTCGCCCACAATTTCGCCTAATCTGCCAAAGAATACAACACGGTGCCATTCAGTCTTTTCCTGATTCTCACCAGTATTTTTATCCTTCCATTGCTCGGATGTAGCGATGGTTGCATTGGCTATAGCGGCACCATTGGCGGAATATCTAACCTCCGGGTCTTTACCCAAATTTCCTACCAAAATGACCTTATTTACGCCTCGCGCCATGACTTTTCCTCGTAGTTAAAAATGATTCTGGATATTTACTTGATTTAATCTGAAGCTCCCGGAAATATATCACAGGGTCTTTGTATATTAAGACCCTTCTAATCAATTTCCAATTTCAAAGACTGTGTTGCAACCAATGAATCTGGTTGAAACACCTGTTTATCCACCTTGATATAAACCAGGCGTTCTTTAATTAGTACGGTTGCATCTTCAATACCTGGCAAATCCAGCACACTTGTGTACAAATCTCTTGGGTCGCCGTCAAACTGAGGGTCAATATGCAAGGTCAGGCTGTCAAGCAGACGCAGCGCTGGTGCGGTAATTATCAGTATTAGCCACAAACCCAATGCTGCAGTTGCCAATAGAAAAACCGCCGCGGCACCATATTGCCCAAATAACCAACCGCCTAATGCCCCACCAACAAAAATACCTACAAACTGGAAGGTGTTGTACACACCCATTACGGTACCCTTTGAGCCAGCCGGGGCCAGGCGTGATACCAGGGTCGGCAAAAGTGCTTCTAATGCATTGAATCCGGAAAAGAATAACCACAATGCCACGACTATCCAGATTAATTGACTATCGACAAACGCAAACATTAACTCGGCCACAATGAGCAAGCCGATTGCTATTTTCATAGCCGCCGAATAATTACCAAACTTGTGCGCCAGAATAATCAACGGAAGCATGCCTACTACCGATGCCAACATCACTGGAATATATATTTTCCAATGTTCGATAGTATTTAGCCCCAGGGCATCGACCAGAGTCAGTGGCACCACAACAAAAATTGCAGTTAATGCCAGGTGTAGGGCAAAAATTCCAATGTCGAATCTGATTAACTGTGGATTCCACAGCAATTCCACAAATCGACCCGGTTGAAACTTAAGATCAACATGAATCGAAGCTGTCGCAGGAGTGGGCGTGTACCACCACAGAACTGGCAATGCCAATACCGCGAGAATGGCCGTTACCCAGAATATCCCGGACACGCCAAACCACGCTTCCAACAGTGGCCCCAACATCAGCGCTAGCATAAACGCACCGCCAATACTGACACCAATACTTGCCATTGCTTTAGTGCGCTGTTGCTCTCTGGTTAGATCTGCCGCAAGCGCTAGAATAGCAGCAGCAATAGCACCGGCGCCTTGCAGTGCCCGACCAAAAATAATTCCGTAGATAGAGTCTGACAGCGCTGCTACAACACTACCGATAATGAAAATGAGCAAACCACAGGTAATTATTTCTTTTCGGCCATATCGATCAGACAGGTAACCAAATGGAATTTGTAGTACAGACTGAGTTAAACCATAAATGCCGAGGGCCAGGCCAGCCAGAAACGGCGTACTGCCAGGTAGGTCTCGAGCAAAAACTGCAAACACTGGCAGGACCAAAAACAATCCCAGCATGCGCAGAGCAAAAATGCCCGCTAGGGAAACAACCGCCCTTCTCTCGGCAGAATTTAATGAACTAGATCGCATAATCTATCAGTCGGTTTGATAAATCACTCTTGCTCGACAAGAGTATTGGCGAAAAAATAAATCGATTCATTGTAGGAAAGAATTGGTCTGTGCGAATTATTGTTGGCTCGATCTGGATGTATCTTTCGCTTGAAATTTTTCAGATCAATACGACAAATATTATTTCCAACTATCATGCCGAATTATCTCAAAATCGGTTATTTCAGAAAAGTATAAGCACAATATTGTCAAGGCTTTTACTGGGCTTCAATTACGTCTGAAATTTAATACAAATGAACTTTGCAACCCATAACGGCGGCGGCGTATAGTATCAGGTTTTGCACGGGATTCCTTTAGTGTCGATTCAAACCATAAAAATTCGCGGCGCCCGCACCCATAATCTCAAGGGCATCGATCTGGACTTGCCGCGAGACAAGCTAATCGTCATTACGGGGCTGTCTGGTTCAGGCAAGTCTTCATTGGCTTTTGATACCATTTTTGCCGAAGGACAACGGCGGTACGTCGAATCGCTGTCTACCTACGCGCGACAGTTTCTATCGCTGATGGAAAAACCCGACGTCGATCTGATCGAGGGACTTTCTCCTGCTATCAGTATCGAGCAGAAAACTTCTTCCCACAATCCACGCTCCACAGTCGGCACGGTTACTGAAATTTATGACTATCTACGTCTGCTGTTTGCCCGGGTAGGCGAACCTCGTTGCCCTGACCACGACATCACCCTGGAAGCCAAAGCCATCAGCGAAATGGTAGACGAGGTGATGAAACTACCCGATGGCACCCGCATTATGCTTTTGGCACCCGTGGTGCAGAATCGTAAGGGCGAATTTCAGCACCTATTTGAACAACTCCATGCACAGGGTTTCCTGCGCGCTCGAATCGATGGCCGAGTCGAGGAATTAGCGGATCCTCCGGCATTGAAGAAAAACTTCAAACATGATGTGGAGGTAGTGGTAGATCGGCTGGTGGTGCGCGATGGAAATCAACAAAGAATGGCGGAATCTTTCGAAACCGCACTTGGCCTTGCAGACGATATCTCTAAGGTAGCTATCGTGCCAAAAGAGGAGGAAGAGAGTCAGGATGAACTACTGTTTTCCGCAAAGTACGCCTGTAAACATTGTGGTTACGCACTGAGTGAGCTTGAGCCAAGGCTTTTCTCTTTCAACAATCCTGCCGGTGCCTGTCAGAGTTGTGATGGTTTGGGCATCAGACAGTTTTTCGACCCTGATCGAGTGGTCTTCGACGCCAGTCTAAGTCTCGCCGAAGGGGCAATCTCAGGCTGGAATCGACGCAGTATGTTTTATTTCAGTCTGCTTAAATCGCTGGCAGCACACTACGATTTTGATATCGAACAGCCATTTGAAGAATTGCCAGCAAAAATTCGCAAACTGGTTTTATATGGCAGTGGTCGAGAAGCCATTCGTTTTGAATATTACCGCCATCATGGCAGGCCAACTTACCGGACCCATCCATTTGAGGGCGTGTTGCCAAATATGGAGCGCCGTTATCGGGAGTCCGATTCAAATACCATCCGTGAGGAGTTAGCCAAGTTTCGCAGCACCCAGAAGTGCGAAATTTGTTCTGGCAGCCGACTTAGAACCGAAGCGCGTAATGTTTTTATCGAAAAAGAATCTATCAGCAATGTCACCGCGATGGCGGTAGGACAGACACTAGCGTTTTTTGATGCATTAAACCTATCTGGTAAACGAGGTGCTATTGCTGAAAAAATCGTTAAGGAAATCTGTGATCGATTGCGTTTCCTGGTTAATGTTGGACTCGAATATCTGACCCTTGATCGTGCTGCGGAAACATTGTCCGGTGGCGAAGCCCAACGCATTAGACTGGCATCACAAATTGGCTCCGGCCTGGTCGGGGTTATGTATATTCTTGACGAACCCTCTATAGGGCTGCATCAAAGAGATAATACGCGACTACTCGACACCCTCTTCCATCTGCGAGATCTGGGCAACACCATCGTTGTAGTCGAACATGATGAGGAAGCTATTCTAACCGCAGACATGGTTGTTGATATTGGTCCAGGTGCCGGTATTCATGGTGGTGAAATTGTTGCTCAGGGCACGCCATCCGCCATTCTAAATTCTGAAAAATCGATTACCGGTCGCTATTTATCGGGCAAGGAAAGAATTGAGATACCGGTGATGAGGCATCCCCCTCAACCAGAAAAACTCATTACTATTAAAAACGCACGGGGAAACAATCTGGCTAACGTAACGGTGGATATTCCGGTCGGGCTGCTGACCTGCATTACAGGTGTTTCAGGATCAGGAAAGTCGACATTAATTAACCAGACACTCTATCCAGCAATATCCCGCTTTCTACATGATAGTCGGGTTCATGCACAGCCGCATGATGAGATCGAGGGTTTACACCACTTCGATAAAATTATCGAGATCGATCAAAGTCCTATTGGCCGGACACCACGTTCTAATCCCGCCACTTATACAGGACTGTTCACACCTATTCGTGAGATTTTCAGTGGCACCCAGGAGTCCCGTGCCAGAGGTTATAAACCAGGCAGATTCTCTTTTAACGTAAAAGGCGGGCGTTGTGAGACTTGCCAGGGTGATGGCTTAATTAAAGTAGAAATGCATTTTCTACCGGATGTTTATGTTCCCTGTGACTTATGTAAGGGTGATCGATACAACCGGGAAACTTTAGAGATTCACTTCAAAGGTAAAACCATAAGCGATGTCTTGAATATGACCATTGAAGTGGCCGCTGAATTCTTT
>JBLHGU010000070.1:0-23753 GCA_047615875.1 Parasphingorhabdus sp. | reverse complement strand
CATTCAGATGATTTTGATTGGCACTTTATAATGAGTCCACCTTCGGCTGAAGATGACAGGCTTCTTCAAGAAGGAGATATCGTTATTATTCTTGACTATTCTCAAGAATCAAAGCCCCCCTCAAAACCTGAGGTTCTAAACTAACGCCGAGGAGCGGATTTCTATTCTAAATCACCATAGGATATCGATCTCAGGGACGATTCCAATACTGGCTTTCCTGTTTCGAGAAAATGTTGTACGTCGATTGTTTCTAAGCTAGACACATAAACAGTGTTTGGATACTTTTCCTGTATCTCACTTGCTGAAAGGTAGGCGGCGTTCGCTCAACTGGCATACCAATTAATTTTATTAAAATCACTCTACATAGCTGAAATAAGCATTCCTCAAATACTATTTCACCTGCTACTTAGCCGGCACCGTTATAAGCGAAATGTAAAAATTAAAGGAGCCAAGCACCTTGCGTCTATTTTAGTGAGTTGTTGCACTAGGTGGCGCTACCGCTCCTTCACCAAATACCTGCTCAACATCTATTTGATCGAAACTGTAGTTAGCACTACAAAACTCACAACTCACAGATATCTCTCCTTCGGCCTCAAGTATCTCGCTTGCCTCGGCTTTGCCCAGAGAAAGCAACATCGCAGCGGTGCGTTCCCTCGAGCAGCTACAAGAAAATTCGATAGCATGAGGATCAAAGAGTCGTAATACTTCTTCATTAAAGAGCCGATGTAAGAGGCCATCTAGAGCTAGTCTTTGCATTTCGTCATCGGTGACGGTGGAAGCCAAATGCAATACGCGATCCCAAGCATCGTCGTCTTTAAGCTTGCCCGGTAGTTTTTGGATTAATATGCCACTCGCACTTTTCTCGTCACAGGCTAACCAAAAGTGTGTGGGCAGCTGTTCGGATGTGGCGAAATAGTATTCCAGTGCGTCCGACAGGTTTATGCCACGCAGTGGTGCTATTCCCTGATGGGGCTCAGCACCTTCCGTTTTAATGGTAATCACCAAATAATCACTACCAAATATCTGCTGAAGGTCCATTTTCTCATCGATCTTGCCTGCCTGCCTAGCAGTGCCTCTGATTTCATGCTTAGAGTTTGCCTCCACAACCAGAAGTTCCACAGGCCCCGTACCGCGAATCTGCAGAGTGACGCTGCCGTCGATCTTAAGCGTGTCCACCAAAAGGGCGACCACTACCAACGCCTCCCCCAACAAGCTTAGCCCCCTCCCCTCCAATTCTCCTTGCTGGGCGATCTCTTGCCAGGATTGATTCAATGAGACGTATTGTCCGCGTATAGGGTGATCCTCAAAAAGGAAACGTTGGATTTGATCGGGTTTTTTCATGATTGTCCTTGGGGCAGAAACTAAAACAGGGTTCTATTGCGCATACAAATTTGCATCCTCACATGCTTATTCCTCGGTGAAATTCATGGCTACTACGCCCGATTCTGGAGGTGGGATATTGTCTTGCACACGGGCTACGCATTACTCTTGGAATTACTCGGCGTCCTCCTCATCTCTATGCTAAGTGGAAAAGAAGATGTTGGGCTAGATTTTTACTTCAAATTCGGTGATTTTAACTTTCATTATGCCTGCCCTGGAAAACACGTCAGAGCAGAAAGTCGTATTTTAAGCTCCTATTCTAACGGATAACTTCTATTCAGCGACACTGCTCTATCGCACATTATCCTCTCCCCCATTCTAGGTGCTACTTTGAAACCTCATGGCCATCAGGGTCGCCTTTAGCGAACACTTGGTTTCACCATTTCATTCTGACTTTCGAGATCAAAATACTCTCGTATCTTAAATCCCAAGTTTAACGGATGCTTTAATTGAACGACAATGTCGCCTAAGGAGTATTCCGATGATGAAAAAAACAAGAGCGTACAAGACTTAACCGAAAGAGTTCAAACTTGAAGCCCTCAGGCAGATAATTCAGAGGATTTTGTGGACAACACCTCACTTCTTTTGTTACACAAGAGTCTAAACCAATCTCGTATTTATTAAGCTCGAAGGAATTGTCCAAAAAAATGCTACTGTTGCTCGAACTAGCCGCTTACAATCGAGCCCAACCTATCACACAAATGATCGTATGCTCAGAGGATAGTAGATCATTCACCCGTATCAGGCAACGCCGCTGCGTCGCGGTAGAGAAGATGTACAGGCCCGTTGATCAGGCCCGCGAGCTTGGGGTGCTGAATTCGGTACGGGGCATTGGGACTGCTGAGTAATGAACTTAATACTGGAATCTTTCAACTAATGCAGCACACGTCTGACATACACCATCTGCACAAGGAGTATACACTTCCCTTGGTCGTCGCTATTACTGGTCACCGCGACCTGGTTGCATCAGAGCTGGATTCTATTCGAGCAACAACCAAATCATTTTTACTCGATCTGCAGAAACGCTTTCCATCCAACCGCCTCACAATAATGTCTCCGCTGGCGGAAGGCGCTGACCAGCTAGTTGCCGAAGTGGCAGTGGAACTGGATATCGACCTGATTGTTCCTCTCCCAAAACCGAGGCAAGAATACATCAAGGACTTCGAGCTAACAGAGGTCAGAGACCGCTTCGAATTCTTGTGCGCAAAAGCTAGTCAGGTATTTGAAATCTGCGGCGAGATACCGCCAGTACCGAAGGGTATTGATCCCACCAAATGGGAAAATGATTACCCTTACGCACAACTGGGAATCTACCTATGTGGACATTGCCACATCCTCCTGGCGCTCTGGGATGGTAGACCGTCTGACCGGATGGGCGGCACAGCCCAGATTGTAAAATTTCATCACGACGACACCATGGTTGACGTCACCGGAATGACAGTGTCGAGCCAAGAATTGCTCGTCGATGACGAGAGTGACCTAGTATTTCATATCGTTTGCTCCCGCCGTAGCGAGCCGTCCAAACTGGGTCTCGATCTTAAGCCTTTGGACTGGTGGTGGTACACAAAGGACCATGTCGAGCCCCGTTCAAAAGACCTACCACAACAACATGCTCTAATCTTTCAGCGCACTTCGGATTTTAGTACCGATGCCTTAATACATGCCGAAAAAATAGAGACCGAAAAGTGGTCACTAATTGAAGCCGAGAATGAAGCGGCTGTACCTGCAGGTGCCCGTATAATTGACGAAATGTACACCACCGCCGACTGGCTCGCCATTCACTTTCAGAAGAAGACTTTACGCACGCTCGCCATAACTCATATCATGGGTTTCCTAATGGGATTCATGTTCATACTCTACTCGGACATGGGAACCTGGCGGGCCTTCCTATGGATTTTCCTGATAGCTTTTGCTTCCGGTATCATCTCTCAATATCTGGCGAACCGCGGTGCCTGGCAGCGCAAATACTTAGATTATCGTACCTTGGCCGAAGGGCTCAGGGTTCAGTTTTACTGGGCGGTGGCTGGTGTCACTAACGAGAACAAATGGAAATTTGCCCACGATGGCTATCTTAAGAGTCAAAATCCTGAAATTGGCTGGATCAGGAACGTGATGCGGGTAGCCGGAATTCGCAGCGATGCCAACCCCAATACCAATGTGGCCGGTGTCAACTTCACTATCAACGAATGGGTAGGCAACGAAGAACAAGGCCAGCTAGGTTACTTCAAACGTAAATCCGCCGAGCGCATTCAGCGCGCCAAGTTGACTGACAATTTTGGACGCGCCAGCCTGTTAGTCAGCGTCTCAGCTGTGCTGCTCTTTCTGATTGTAGGCTCTCGCATAGGCGAGTTTTGGGAGAGCATTGTAATGGTGACTCTAGGCAGCACCTTGCTGATTTACGGCGTACGCGAAGGCTACACCTTCGCTACCGGCACCAAAGAACTAATTCGGCAATACGAATTTATGCTGCGTATTTTTGATAACTCCTTCATTCGACTCACCTCGGCAAAAGATATAAAAGAAAAGAGGCAGATTCTGGCGGCGCTGGGTCAATCGGCACTGGATGAACATTCTGACTGGATCTTGATGAACCGAGAGCGCTCGATAGATGAGGTTGAAGTGTGGCGAATGGGGATGTGAATCGACTCAGTTTACCAAGAAGATCGTAGAACGCTTAACAAGTCGCGATTCAACCTGCCATTAAAAAGCCGACGCATCTGCCATCATTGCAATTTCACTAACCTAAGCAAAAGTACTCCAACTTAAGATCGATGGGATCAGGGTCAGGGTCAGGGTCAGGGTCAGGGTCGTTTAATCTATCGTCAATCTATCAAATTTCGCTGACCTCTTCGATTACGAGATTATCAGCCAGCTTGTTAGTGGGTGGCTGGGTTAGTTTGCGCTTGTATTCGCTGCCGCAGCGGCGAGCTCGCGTATAGTGCGGGCACGTGCTTCCAGACTTTCCGCTTCAGTATTCTCATCTGCACTACGCAGCATCGCTGCATAGCCTTCAAGCGTATCAGCAACGTCGGTATGCTCTGACCCCAGGGAAGCTTCGCGAATTTGCAGGGCGCGTTCAAAATTTAGGCGCGATGACTGATAGTCACCGCTGAGATGGTGCACCGTGCCGAGACCGTCCAGTGGCCAGCCCAACATCGGATGGTCGGGCCCAACCGCTGCTTCTCCTACAGACACTGCGCGCACGTACAGAGATTCGGCGCTAGCATAGTCACCCAACTCCACAAGGTTTTCCGCGAGATTGCTGAGGCTCAGCACCAGGTCGAGATGATCGGGTCCCAGTACTTTCTCCTGAATAGCGAGCGCCTCCTCATTGAGAGGCCGCGCTTTCGCGAATTCCTGTTGCATAAACAGGCTTGCCGCCACATTGCTCAGGGCTTTCGCCACATCCGGATGGTCTGTTCCGAGGGAGCTGCGGCGAATCTGCAACACACGTTCAAATAATTCCATGGCTTTGACATAGTCGCCCCCGCCCCAAGCAACGCTGGCAATTCCATTCAGGGTTGCTGCCAGTTCCGGGTTATCTTCGCCAAGGGACCGTTCCCGAATCTGCAACACCCGCTCATAGAGTCGCAAGCTTTCCTCATATTCTCCAGTAGCCCAGACCAAGGCTGCCAGATCATTCAGCGTCTCGGCTATTTCGAGAGCATCCGGGCCCAGCATTTTTTCCCGAATTGCCAACGCCTGATCATAATAATTCCGCGCCAAGGTAAAATTACCGGCGTCGCGCTCCAGCTGGGCCAATCGCATAAGCGTGGTCGCTACATCTGAGTTGTCATCGCCGAAGGCATCGCGACGTGTCTCCAACGCCAAGTTGAGCAGTGGTCTTGAGCGTTCATATAGCCCTAGGCTCAGGTACACATCACCAATAGTATGATTCAGTGTCGCCTGAATCACCGGCTGGTCTGCGAGCTCCGTCTGAATATCTGCCGCACCCACATCGAGCAACTCCCGCGCAGTAATCGTATTACCCCTAGCCTCACTGGGATCCGACACCTTGAATATCCCAACCATCACATCTGCTATACGCCTTGAGGTCTCTGCTTCCTGCGTCGCCAGTTGCTCCGCGCTTTCAGCCGCAAGGCGCTGCACATCGGCATCTTCCCTAGCTGCGATAGCCTGCTGTCTGGATATCATGGCAAACGATGCCAGGCCGACGGCAAATACCATGCCTGCGATGGACAAGCCGGAAATAATGACGAGTCGACGATGACGAGCCTGCTGCTCGCGCTGCCGCAGCTGGTCGAAAGGCACCTCCAGCATTCCTGACGCTAGTTTCAACAGCGCATTGAGCTTGCCATCGTGGCTCAGATCAGCCGCAAGTGGTTCGCCCGCCGCCAGCGCTGGCGGAAAGGCATTGGAAGGATCACCAGCGACGATGAGGCAATAGATGCGATCCCCACGACCGAGCCGCTGATAGGTTGCTATTTCCTCGTTTACCCACTTGGATTTTGCGGAGGCCGGTGAACACACTACTATGAGCGTTTCAGAGTCTTCTAGCGCAGCCTGAATAGACTGGCCAAGACTCGCCGAGCTGCTCAGCTCATCGCGATCTCTGAAGATAGGTTTCAGGCGATTCGATTCCAGCCCATCCCGTTCAACCAGATTGCTGGGCACACGGTACTGCTCGAGCTGGCGATGCAGCCACTGGGTGACCTTCTCATCCACATGGCTGTAGCTGATGAAGGCCTTGTATTTGAACTTACTCAAGCTGCAATTCTCATTTATGTCAAAGCCGGTACAAGCAGTAACTTTATCGATAATCCGAACCCGTCAAGATCTTTCGAATTAAACAATCTTCTCGCAAATCCTACAAGTAAACTTTCTAGCCACCTCACTTCTAATAGCTCTTCCCATGGAATCTAATAGGACAGAAACTAGTTGTCTTTAAGGATAGTTTTTCACCGTACTTTGGAGAATGAGATTCCCTGTACCTCCACCAACCGAAATTCCATCGCTGTACTTGTAAAATCCAATTATTCCATCACTTGAAAGATTAAGTCTATCAGTTACAAGATACTGCGTTCCATTTGTGGTTTCGATCGTGGACCACAATATATTACGAAATTGTTCCAGTTTAAGCGTATCCAGACTGAAATCCCAAAATACATCTTCATCGGGCCGCCCGATCGCCGCTCCGGGGTTTCCAGCGACTGGCAGCACATCACTGTTACCGATGATATGGTCGAAATACTCTAAAGTAGTGCCGTTATAGAGCGCCATGGAGAACTCTGACAGACTATTATCACTAACACCTCCGGATGTGCTGGTTGTGGACCAGCCCCATACTATTCGATCTACGGTTACAGAGGGACTGGGTGGGGCAAATGAGAGCGTAGTCGTGTAACTGCTGAATGCAGGTTCGAACTCTACAATATAACCAAAAGGGCTAATGGCGCCGTTAGGAAGGTCATTCCAGACACCGGTACCAAACATTTCCACATAGTCTTCATTACCATTACTGTTACTCGGTTCTCCGCCACTCCAATTTGTATAGGTGACGGCTTCACCGGTTACCCAGGTAAAAGTTCCTTCCACCGCTGCATCGTCCAGTCCGATCCACGGACGCCAATCATTAAGCCCCATGCTGCTGCGCACGCTATTAACAAATGCCTGCTCAGCCGCAGTCGTGATCGTCAACAAGTGACCGGGACGACCAAGGTATGACTGGGCTTTAGCCGCTGTATTGGCCTGAGTCCAAGTTTGACTTCCAGTAGCAACATATTGGTAGTAGTGACCGTTGACACTCCATTGAAAAATGTTCGGATTGCCAGTAATTGTGATATTGAACACTTCTTCTGCTGTTTGCGTATCGTCTACAACGCGCACAGTAAAGGAAAAGACTCCAAGCGCTTCGGGTATACCACTTATCTGACCCGAACTGCTGAGGGTCAATCCGCTAGGCAAGTCGCCCGAGACTAGGCTCCAAGCCTGCGGCCCAGAACCACCATCTGCGACCAACAGTTCGTCATACACTGCACCCCCCAAAGCATCTGGTAGAGGCGATGAAATAGCAATCACTAGCTCCTGCAGAACCGTGTAGGACTCAGTGGCTACATTATTCGCCTCGTTGGATTCGACTACAACGTTGTGAATATCGGCAGTAGCGGTATTAAGGTAGCTCTGCGCACTCAGCGTGGTCTCGCGCGTTATCGAATAGTCATCCCCCCCGGCCAGTATGGGAATCGTAAAATGAATGGCTTCAGAAGGAGTCTCGTCACCTATCCGTAGCTCAAGCTCCGAGGCAGGAGCTGATTCTTCACCCTGATTCAAAACAACCGCCGTGAAGGTGATCAAATCATTTGAGTCGGCACTGGTGGGGCTATGAGTGAGACTGCTAACTACCAGATCCGCCGGGTCTGAAATATCGAGAGTCAGACCGAGTTCAGTGATCTGGGTAGAGTCTTTTACCCTCACCGTAAAATTGAAACTACCACCCACTAATGGGGTTCCGCTTATTAATCCAGAATCACTCAAAAGCAGACCGGCCGGCAGAATGGAGCCTGGCGCCAAGCTCCAAGTGCGCGGCCCTGAACCACCCGTAGCTACCAGTTCCGCGGAATAGAAAGTACCGCCATTAGCATCAGCCAATGAACCCGTGGTGATGGACAATGGATCTGCCTTCAGATCTTCACTCAGTACAACACTCGGTACGGGCTCAGTTTCTCCTACAACTACCAAATCCTCGTCAACCGCATCGGGCACAACGGCGATAGACGCGTCATCGAAGACCGTGTCTGGATCCAGGTTCGGTTTTTTGGGTATAGCCCTTAATGTTACTATGGCAAATTCACCCGGCTCCAAATAAAAGCTGTCTGCGGAGTCTTGCCCCAAAAGATTGCCCCCAAGCTCGGGGTTATTATTATTAACCAACACTTCTTGCACTGGCGATGCCACTATATCGCAACCCTGGGCAATCGGCGTGGTGTATATTTTCGAAACGATGAGTTGATAAGAATAGTTATCCGTATCTGGATTATCCAACCTCAGGTTAACGTTATAGGCTGCGGCCGCTTCACCGTCATTATTAATCACATAGTTGGCATCAACTATCGTACCGTTGTAGATGCCAGGATTATAAATGCCCGGGTTGTAAATGCCAGGATTGTAGATGCCAGGGTTGTAGATGCCAGGGTTGTAAATGCCCGGGTTGTAAATGCCAGGATTGTAAATCCCCGGATTGTAAATGCCAGGATTGTAGATCCCCGGATTATAGATACCTGGATTGTAAATACCTGGGTTGAACACATCCGGGTTTGAAAGTGATAGCTGCAGCAATGCTGCGTTTAGAAAGTCTAACTGGTTGGTTGACAAGCCGGTTCCAGTCGAAATCAAGTTAGGATCATCGGCATCCAGATCATGCTGTATTATGAACGAACCATCTTCTCTTCTAACAAGATCTCCGTCAAAAATTTCAGATTGCCAAAATGTGTCTATATCGCCGTCCTTTAACAATGCAGACCCAAAACTTTCGGAGTTTACAAGCGGCAATGGATTCGTTGGATCTGGGTTGATCCTGGCGGCACCTCTTAACTCGCCATCTGCTGATTCCACCGCCACATTAAGGGAGGCAAATTCGACGTCCTCAGAAGTGACAAATACTGTTATCGCAGTGCTGGAGTTATCACCAATTATTACAGATTTACTTATACTATCTTCATTACTGAAATCGAATTGATCAAATGACGCAGCCACACCTTCAGGCAGATCGAGCGTTATATTGAATGCACGTTCTCTATCAGCATTTTCTACCAAGGTGTTATTCGCATACTTTATAAAAACAACGAAGGAAGTCGTTAATCCGCTGCTTAGCGGGTAGAGCGGCTTCGCGTTCTGAGGCATTCCCACATAAAGACCACTGGTAATGCGCGACGTGTAAATATTTTGGTTACGCATACCCGTGCGGTCATCGCTGACGCCCGGCGTACAAGCCTCTACCGGAGAATTGTCGAAGAAGCTCAGTCCGCCTGACGAGAGATCATTAGTCGGCGCTACGTAGCTGGTCCAGTCCCCATCAGGAGGACCTCTGACGTCGCGGTTGTCTGACCAGACGGTATGAAAGACCGGGGAATCACCCGCTTCAATATCGTAGACCCAGCCTCCGTTACCATCGGGAATAAAATTTGGCGAGCTAGCAACATCTATATAATCTCCAATAAAGGGCACCGTGCCACCCTTGAATAAAGGTTGATTGAGCGGGTTATACTGAATCTGCTCTCTGCGTTGCTCAAATGAACTGGGGTCACTTGAATCATACTGATTGTTTGGAACAAGCAAGTTGAAGTAACGGGACAGTTGCGTTGACTTCAGCACCGACGCGCCAGCAGAAAAACTAGGCACTTCATCTGGAAATGCCTGTACCGCGCGTACATCCACCGAATGCCTGTATTGGGGAACTTCTGTAGCATCTGCATTTGGATCCGGATCAGGATCCGGCACGAAATAATCGGCTATAGCACGCTCGAAAACACCGGACCTATCTTGTCGGAAATCCAGATAGACCAGCAATAACTTGCCTCGGTTAAAGGTGATGGTAGGTTGAATTTGATGGCCGCGCTCTTGAGAAGCTTGGTTTGTATCGATGGGTCTTGGGTCAATCGGCGTTGGGACCGTCCATGATGCACCATCATCAGATGTAGACACGACAACTCTTGAGTCGCTGAACTCCTCAAGTTCACCCGGTAATTTCCGCGTAGACCAAGCAATATAGACTCGACCATAATTATCAACAGTCATCGTCGGATAAGAGTTTGACCTGAAGCTAAATAATGTTGTGCCTTGATCGAATGGCACAAGCTCGGAAACCATAACCGGTTCAGAGAATGTTGCGCCAAAGTCGCTTGAACGCACCAACATAATCGCATCAGGGTTACTCTCGCCGGGTATCTCGCCATTGGCTATGTCGAAATCGTCGCAATTACCAGGCCCAAATCCTTCTACACCGTTATTGTAGTTTTCGAAAAAAACCAGAAGCTCAGAAGCCTCGCTGCTATTAGTTTTTTCTTTCTCGTCGGATTTTCCGTTGCCATTATCTTTGCCATTATCTTTGCCATTATTAGACTTAGTGCCGTTACCACTTCCCTCAAAAACCCATTCTGCATCAATTAGCCAGGCATCTGCTTCTTCGATTTTTTCAATCAGGTCGAGAGCGTTTGCACCTGCAAAGATGTTAAGTTTAGCGGTGATTAACTCTCGAGAAAGGCGCCACGGATTGCCATTTTGACTCCCTGCCAAAATGTCCAGCGCCTGACTTTTTTCATACAAGACACCGCCGAGCATGAATCGATCAACCGGCCAGGCTTCAGGGTTTCTTTCCCAGAAATCGCTGCCGCGCGTGCAGCTTAGGGTTACACTGTTAAATTGACGCCATGCTACATAAACATCACCCGATGCTGGATCAATTGCAACAGTAGTTCCCTGATTGATTGTGCGTTCTGCGACCCCTCTTTCGCTATTGTCCAACTCGATAGGATCACTAAAAGATTCACCACAGTCATAGGACGCACTAAACATAATGTGTGAATCTATATCTGCTGAGTCCTCACCGGTGATCTGGGCATAGGCAGAGTATAGAGGCCCACATTCAACTATCTGAGTTTCATAGCCAAGATCTTGGCGCGGAACATTAAGAGATATGGTTTGGCTTACTCCTAGTCTAGGAATATCGACTGCGATCCAGGGCTTATCAATAAACCCTCGCGCAGCTTTCGGAGCAGTTTCACCAGCTATATCCACAGGAGGTGGATCAGTAGGATCAGTAGTAGGGTCACATCCGACGAACCCAGCATCGGGATTCCCCGCGTCACATGCAATTACCTTAGTATCGATATAACGAATAGGCCCGCCTTCAAAGGTCGCGGGATTTCTTGGGTCGTTATTCAAATCCATAAACCGAGAAATAAAGGTGGCGCTTTCGCCTCCTTCACCCCGATCGAAGACAATTCCACTGTAGTAGAAAAGCCCATTAGTACCAGCCCGTATAACTGGGTCAGCGCCCGCCTCGTACCCAAATAGCGGAGAGGATGAATCGCCTGACTGGGGATAACCAGGAAGTAGTGTACTAACCCAATTGCCTCCACCGTTCACCGAGGTATAAATGCCGTGCCAGGAGTCTCCGACGGCCTTACCGTCGGTAAAGCCAGGAATATCTACCGAACGATAATCGTTGGCCCCGCCTAACAGGTGAAGTGGATTACGTGTAGAGACTGCGAGCGACGGTTCATTCTGACGCTGTAGAAAGGGGTCTCCACCAGGAAATCCTGTCCCGGAAACCATATTGATGTTGGCACCTGCTACTAAGGGATCCTGAGCACTCGCAAATACTGGTAATAAGGAAACTAACGCAAGCAGAGGAATCCGCCTGAGAAATGAAGCTACCGACAAACCACGCTGGCTAATTCGGCTTTTCTGAATATCACAAGTAAAATTAGATAGCTTTTTTTCAGAAAATTGTCGTGCCTTTAGAGGCTCTAGTAGGTTCAATTTCAACTCCTTGATCTTATTATTTGGCGATGTTGCAAAAGCGAGCAGATTTATAAATCTGGCACCTTCCTCATTGTTCATTAACTAAGTGATACTACGAAAACGGTCGCATTAATCAACAGCGTAATAGTACTAGATTCTAAATGGAGTCGAGCTGCCCTAGCGATGCTGCTGTTGTGCTTGCTTCTGCCAGATACATACTTCTAAGCAGGAATGTTAGGCGCAATCGGAAAGAATTCTTGTACTGTACTTATTCGGGAAACTAGCCGAACAAAATATCCCCACCAAGCCCTTTTGTCCAGCGATTACGCAACATACTGGGGCGCTCTATCGTGCTCAGACTGATCATCCCCCTCTTTTAGGAGATTACAGTCAAATTTTCATATTCTCAGCCTATAATTATAGGTGCGAGCTAATCGAGTGCATTTCCCTGCTGAAATTGGTGATGAAATCTCATACCGATAACCCTTTGGTTTCCCAGGGTTGAAATTTCATCGGCTGAAATCAAATAGACGTCATTAGATACATTCTTGGTGTAGACAGAAAACGTCGTTTGATTCGACAACTGATAGGAATAGTGGATGTCGACAATGTTAGCCTGATCCAGTGGATTTTCAATAGTCGATACATCGGACTTTCCAAATCGATGGCGCCAGTCCAGCCCTAGCTGCCAACGGTCAGAGCTATAGTAAATACCAAGGTTTGTAGCCGCAGCAGGGATATCAGCGAGCGGAGAATTATCAACGTCTTCTCCTTCTATCCAATGCGCCCCATACCGTAACGACCAACCACCGCCAATCGCGGCCAATCCTTCGAGCTCGATTCCGGTTACAGTGCCTTCCTTCAGATTCTTGAAGCTTCGCGTTTCAGCATCAATCGCAACGCGTTCGATATAGTTGTCGAAAGATTGAATAAACCAGTGCGCACTGAGCGAATAGCCAGCGCGATTCCAATGCAAACCTGCATCAAATCCAGGTGCCGTCTCAGCATCGAGTTCCTGGTTACCAATGCTGGTTCCTCGACCTGTGCTGCCGGTGAAATAGCGCTCTGTCAAAGATGGCACTCGATAGGCACTGGCTAATTCAGCAGAGACACTCCAGTTCTCGCTCATAAACCACTGCCAGGCGACATATCCTGTTATGTTTCGATTGGAGCGCCGATCTTGTAGCTGTGCACGCTGGCGCAACCAACTCTGGCGAATGCCAAATTCGAATCTGTGGTTAACCGTGTCGAATGAAGATACAGCAAACAGACCAACCGCTTTCTGCTGGGCATCCAGATTGGATCGTGATGAGAACTCTCTGCTGTTGATATCCAGATTATCTTGAAAGCCACGCACATTTTCACGAAAGTCGAAATCAAATCCATATTCACCACTCCACCCTTTCCGGTTCCAACTGGCGTTCCAGCGCCCTCCCCAATCAAAGGATTCCGAGCTGACGTTCTCTTGCCGCTGACCTACAAGGAGTGTCTCGCTTTCCGAGTCCTGGTCATGAAAGTAAAGCTCGGCTCGCCATCCGTTGTCGGAACTCAGTCCGAGGTGCAATAAATCATGGCTTTCCTCGGCAACACCACTAACGCGTGTTAGTGGAAAAAGTAAATTTGAACGCCCAATGTCCTGCCCGCGACTCGACAACAGCAAACCATCAAATGACAAGTCTCCTTGAGTCCAGCGATTCTGCAGAAGTATCGAGCCTTGCTGAAAGCCTGAATGAAGCGTGTCACCTGTGGGAGTCTCACCGTCACCCGCGTTACGATTGCTAATGCCAAGGGACCAGTTCTGGTTTCCCATTCCGATCGCTTGTGTGCGTTGATTAGTTTCATTTTCGAACGCGAGTTCAGCTTCCACGCCACGGAAGAATCTTGGGGTGGCCAGTACCACACCACCAATTGCTCCCGAACCGAAAAATGTCGATGCCGGACCTCGCAACACATCAATCTGTTGCAACTGCCACGGATCTACAAAAGAAGCGCCAGTACCTGCTCTACGCTCACTTGATATGGGCACACCAGCGAAACGAGTTTGCACTCGCTGCCCGGAAACCCCTCGAACTGAAAAAGTTTGGAACAGTCCGTTCTGTCCGCTCTCCGCAATTCCGGGTGTGCGCGTGATTAATTCTGTCAGACTGAGTGGATTGGCACCAACATCTTCGATTAATAATCTGCTATTAGCGTTGCTGCCGAAGCGCATGGCGGCCACGCGCGGTTCCACCACTTCGACGACCCTAACACTCTGTTCAGGATTAAGCTGAGCTTGAAGGGGAAGGTGAAAGCTTAGTTCGACTAAAAAAACGAGGGCAACTACTAAGTGTTTTATCATTAATGCGTTTATATGACCTTTATTCATCTTTTACACTATATTGTCACGCGGCCTAGCTCATTACTAAAATCCCGCATAATTCAGAATTTCAAACCGCAGAGATGCTAGCAATCATCAGGCGACTTTCGAACAGAGTTAACTACGATCTGCTTTCTGAAATAGTTTCAGGCTCTGTGCCAAACAGGCTTAGATTCAGCATTACAAGCTTAGCAGATTTCCAGCCTTCAATTGAACCGAATACCGCTTCCAGACGAATGACAAAAGCAGCTCTGAATTCGAGATGGGATTAGGTGGATCAAACTTGCTACTGTCGTCAGCCAATTCGGGTGTCGGCACGCAAACCTTTCTCAAATCTCCTGCGCCCACAGCAGATGGGGAGCGAACTGTCTCACGTCGTTCCAAACCCAGCTGGCGCACCGCGGTACTCCTGGATCCAAGCCAATCGAAGAGCAGTGAAAAGGACATTGATATTAGCCAATGGCCGCTGGTGGTAGATGTAGATGAGCAGTTTTACTTTAAACCAGATGCTGGACAAATACTGGTGTCCCCCGCTGATGAAACGCCATGTGACCCCTGCGATGCTCAGCCAAACGAGATTGATATAGCCATTGCGATAGATCGTTTTGAGAAAGCCACATCATTAGACATCAAACGTGTTAACCACAGCTGGTCCGGCCTGCGCACATTTGCTCCCGACCGGAATTTTGTAGTCGGCTTCGACCCACGATTAGAAAACTTCTTCTGGCTCGCCGGCCAGGGAGGCTATGGCGTGCAAACTGCTCCTGGGTTAGCGCAACTGACCAATTCGATCATTACAGGTGCTACCTTGACTCAGGATTTTTCCCCAGTACTTAACTACCTGAATGAAGTGACACCCCAGAGACTCCTCAATTAGTCTAGTCAGCGACATAACGGCAATAATCCAGAGGATTTTGTAGACAACAGCTCGCTTGTTTTGTTACACAAGAGTCTAATCCTGTTTCGTATTTCGTCATACGCGACGATGTTGCTAACGTAAAAGCCACGGCTACTAGCTTCCACCTGCCTAATTATGGGCTCTACTCCTAAAAAGGTACTCATAGTGATAGAAAACCAATCGAATGATAGCGCCAAGCCATTCGCAAAATTCCTGATGCGCAGCCTGCTGGCTAGTGGTCTACTAGTTTTATTGACTACACCTGTACTTGCCCAAACTCCTGGCGGATATACCGCTGAACAAGCGGAGCAGGGAGAATTAGTTTATGAGGAACAGTGCGCAGTTTGCCACGGCTATAATCTAGAGGGTTTCGAATTTGTACCCAGCCTTAGCGGAAACTTCTTCAGTCGCCGATGGGGAGACAGGCCAATTTCCGATCTGGCGACCAGCCTGCAGCGAATGCCACCAACGCAACCGGGCGGACTCGGCCCGCAAGTCACTAGTCAGCTTATCGCCTTTCTACTGCAACGCAATGGCGCAGAGGCAGGCGCTACTCCCCTACCGTTAGCAATGGCGGATCTGGATGGCCTCATTATTCCTGCTCAACCCTTAGTTCCGACCGAATTGAATCCGCGCGACCCCAGCTATGACACAAATGGCCCCTTGGTTCCCGTGAGCCGGTTGAATAGCCTAACTCCGGTTACCGATGCCATGCTACTGAACCCACCAGCTGACGACTGGCTGATATGGCGGCGCACTCATGAAAACCTGGGGCATAGTCCGCTCGCTCAAATCAACAAGAGTAATGTTTCTGATCTAGAAGCTGTCTGGACCTGGTCGCTACCGTCAGGTGCAAACATGATGACACCACTGGTTCACGATGGTGTTCTCTTCGCCTATAGCAATGGTGATGTAGTGCAAGCCTTCGATGCTACAAATGGAGATTTGCTGTGGAGCTACCAGAGAGAGCTGGATGACGGTGTGCGGGCTAGCTCAAAGAAGGGAGTCGCAATATTTGATGACAAAATCATTGTGCCCACCTCCGATGTTCACATTCTGGCACTGGAGGCAAAGACTGGCAGATTGATTTGGGATCATGAAATCGACACCCAAGGTGAAACCGATTTTCAACTCAAGTCTGCCCCAATGGTGGTAAATGGCAAAGCGATTATTGGAATGACAGGTCAGACAGCCGTAGCTGGTGGCAATTTTATCATTGCAATTGATCTGGATTCTGGTGATGAAGCATGGCGCTTCTACACTATCGCTAGGCCCGATGAGCCGGGCGGCAATACTTGGAACAACCTATCTCTAGAAGAGCGCACTGGCGGCTCTGTGTGGAACCCTGGCAGCTATGATGCAGAGCTGAATCTACTTTATTTCGGCCCAGCCCCTACCTATGACACCAACTCCCTGAGAGTGAGAAGCGATGCACCCGGTGTAACAAACGATGCTCTGTACACCAATTCCACCATCGCATTGAATGCTGATACCGGCGAACTAGTTTGGCATTTTCAGCATATGCCGAACGATCAGCTAGATCACGATTGGGCTTACGAGCGCCAGATCATAACGCTGCCGGTTGATGGCGTGATGCGTAAAGCAATTGTCACCGGCGGCAAGGAAGCCATCTTCGAGGCGGTTGACGCCGCCACCGGCGACTATCTGTTCTCAATAGATCTCGATATGCAAAACGTCATTGCGGAGATCGACCCCCGAACCGGGGCGAAGACACTGACCCAGCAGTCAATCCCGGAGCCGGGCCAAGTGCTAGACGGCCTATCTTTGAACGGTATCTGCCCCGATGCGTTGGGCGCGCGTAACATGCAGTCTTCCTCATACAATCCCGCCACTGGCATATTGTACATTCCCATGCAGGACACCTGCATCAACAACCTCACCGGGCGACGCTGGCAAAAGTATCCCGATGCGTCCACCGATGGCCTTTGGGGAATGGTAAAGGCGATCGATCTCGAAACTCGCGAAGTAATTTGGACGAAAAGGCAATACGCGCCGCCTGCCAGCGGCAATCTCACTACCGATAGCGGCTTGTTGTTTAGCGGATCGGTTGATCGTTATTTTAGAGCTATCGATCAATCTGATGGCTCAGTGCTATGGCAACAGAGACTAGACAATTCTCCAAGCTCCTATCCGATTACCTACCGGGTTGATGGGAAACAGTACGTTGCTGTTGCGACAAACGCAGGAAGCTTTCTAGCCAATAACATGGAACGCACGGCAGGTATTAATAACCCGCCATCGGGCGCAACTCTATGGGTTTTTGCGTTGCCGTCTGACTGACTTTTGCACAGTAACTTGGTTATTACTTGTACAGTTTTAGAGTACTTGGCTAGAAAATACATCCGCCGCTTACTGGAATTGAAACGTGAACAATCCTGTAGGGAATCTTGTCTTGAAAGGGGCTTTCTTGTTAGGTACATATCAAGCGGTTATCTTGTAAATATGCAGCTACAAGACAACGAGAAATAACGGAAAAATTTCATTACCATCTTTGATTGTTTCAGTGCATTTCATTTTTCAAGATCGAATTGCTTCATCTTGCGCCACAAAGTCATGCGCGAAATGCCAAAATAACTAGCGATGGATTCTCGGTGCCCGCCGAAGTTTTCAATTGCCAACGCTAAGCTTGCCTTACTAATTTTCTTCGCACTCCTAGAGTCAATTCGAGGTTTCTCTACATCATCCTCCCCTTCGTTTCCCAAGCTGGAGGCACTTACTATGACAGGCAGACTATCCCAGCCTATTGGGGCTGAGTCGTCGTCTGATAATGCAGCGATATAGGTACACACATTAACCAGCTCTCTAATATTTCCAGGCCAATTATAACCTTGTATACATGCATACACAGAATCTTCGACGTCTTTCTCAGTATTACCATGCTTTTGGAATTGCTTCGCTAGAAAGTAGTCGAAAAGAATTCTAATGTCTCCCGTTCTAGCTCGTAAGGGCGGCAGACTGATAGGTAATACCTCTAGCCTGTAGCGAAGATCTTCTCGAAACGTTCCCTTAGAAACAGCTTCCTCAAGGCTAGTGGCTGATGCTGAAATTACTTTGACATCAAACGGTATAGCCTTCGTCTCGCCTACAGGGGTATATTCCCTTTCTTGCAATACTCGAAGTAATTTAGCTTGAAGACTCATTGGTATTTCAGTGACTTCGTCCAAGAATAAAGTGCCACCCTCAGCTTCTGCTAACAAGCCTTTTTGATCTTTTTGTGCTCCAGTAAACGCCCCCTTCATATGACCAAACAACTGCGACTCAAGTAGTGTTTCTGTCAAATTTGCACAATTCAGAGCAACAAATTTTTTCTCTAGCCTATCGCTTTCGAGATGAATTGACTGTGCCACTAACTCTTTACCTGTGCCCGTTTCCCCATGTATGAAAAAAGGAGCATCTGAGTTCGCTGTTTTCCTGATAACTGAGATTTGTTGATGCATAGAAGGGTCAGCAGTTACAATTCCATGGAAGCTACCGGCAGTCTCTGCATCCTTTTCTAGCCTACTAGAGCGCCCCCGTGACGGGCTCGGGGTTTTACCTTCAGAAGTGGTCAGTAAATTTTCTTGGCCCGCTAACTTAAGTTGATCCGAAATCAGGTTTTTGAGAGACTCATTATCCCAGGGCTTAATCACAAACTTGTGAATAATCTCATCATTGAATGCTTCGGTGACGCTTGTAAAATCGCTATAGCCGCTTATGAGAATACGACGCGTCTGTGGAAATAACTGTGCAATATGCGTAAAAAATTCAGTCCCTTCCATGCTAGGCATTCTTTGGTCAGAAAGAATCAAATCAAATTTTTGCAACCCACACTGCTTCAATGCTTCTTCAGGGTCGACATAACAGCTAATATCATAGTCAGATGAACGAAGTAACCTTACGAGAGACTTTAGAACGTGATCGTCATCATCTACTATAAGTAGTTTGGACATGTTTACCTTGCCTTGTCTTCATTGAATTTATTGCACTAGCAGTGCCCAATTTCAGTTGCTGGCTCACATCTTTTTTGATAAAAATAGGTATTACGTGCATATTTTTGGCTATGTGCCTATTCTAGACCCAATTACGATTCGCCACAACGAGACTAGTATGAAAGGAATAGTTTTCACGACTTTTAATGACATGGTAGAAAAGCAGGTAGGCATCGATACTTGGGATGCAATACTGAAATCTGTCAACCCCACATCAAATGGCATATATACTTCTGTTGAGGACTTCCCTGACGAAGAATTGTCTGCAATGGTGGCGGAATTGTCCAAAAAAACTGGCACTCCTATTCCCGAGCTGCTGAAGGCTTTCGGGCAGTATTTGTTTCATGTGTTAGCGATGAAACATACAATTTTTGTTGAAAAGGAGCCTCTATTCCTTGAATTTCTAAAAAGCATAGAAGATGTAATCCATAAAGAAGTGAGAAAGCTGTATCCCAATCCTAACTTACCGTCACTGAGCTGGAGCCAAGAGAATGAAAATTCTCTTGATCTATTCTATAGATCGCCAAGAAAGTTATGTCATCTAGCAGACGGCCTAATTAGAGGAGCTGGAGAAAAATACCAAGCTGAATTCGCCGTAAGCCATGATCCTTGCATGCATAATGGCAGTGATCACTGTTGCTTCAAGATAAAACTGCTATGACCGAAAATGACAACTATAAAAAAGCATATGAGCGCCAGAAATTGGCACGCGCGCGAGCCGAGGACTTGCTAGAACGCCGATCTCGGGAACTCTTCGAAACCAACGAAACACTCTCTGTGGCTTTTCATGATCTACAGAATCAAAAAGAGCAAATGGTACTACAGGAAAAATTGGCGTCTATCGGATTACTTGCCGCTGGCGTCGCTCATGAAATTAACAACCCTGTGGCTTTTATTCGCAGCAACCTGGACACCCTGCACAACTACTTTACTTCAATCAAGCTCATATTGGATACTTATAAGGCGCTTGAGGTAAAAATAGAGAATAGTGCGCATAAAACAACTTTCAAATCAGAATTGGATTGCCTGAAAACTCTTGCAGAAGAACATGAATTGAATTACATAAAAGAAGATGCCGTAATATCGATCGAAGAAAGTTTGGTAGGAACGAAGCGCGTTGAAGATATCGTTAGAAACCTAAAAGGCTTCTCACGAAACGACAAAGACGAGCGCAGGAAAACAAATATTAACGAATGTATAGATAGCTCTATAAATTTGGTGTGGAACGAAATAAAGTACAAATGCGAAATAGAACGACACTATCAAGAAATCCCAGAAATTTATGCCTGCACCTCACAGTTAAACCAAATCTTCAACAACATATTACTGAATGCCAGCCATGCAATTGAGGAAACCGGCACCATTGAAATTCACACTAGTGCAGATGCAGCGAATGTTCAGATAGTTTTTATAGACAATGGAACTGGCATCCCCGAAGCCAATCTCAACAAGCTGTTCGATCCTTTTTATTCGACAAAGGATGTCGGCAAAGGAACAGGGCTCGGATTGTATGTGAGCCACGGACTCGTTCAAAAACATCAAGGCACGATCACCGCTTCGAATAACCCAGGCAAAGGCGCCCGGCTTCAGATCAGTTTGCCAATCGATATGAGAGAAAGCATGAACAGACGACATACTTCTTGAAACTCAGTGACCGTCTCACCGCTCTGACATATCGTTAAGTTGTTGCGAAGCTAAATGCGCAAATCGGCGATCTTTGTATATTGATAATCTCATGACACAATTATCGTTTGGGGCGAGTTAACTTATCAGTACCGGCATTTAGATTGTCTCCCCCTGTAAACACTTTTCTACCTAGCGATTTCGAGGCGCTATTATTTGAACTATAGCTTCCGAATAATTTCCCGCGGCATCTGCAGCCCCAATAATTATGTTATAGATTCTGCCATTACCTTGGCCCTTTCTCTCTGACCTCAATGCAAGATATATAATCCCATTTTCTTGATCTATTTCTGGCTCGGTAAAATCCTCCGATGTGTTACCGTCCCCGATACCATTTAGAGGTTGATCGCTAGTGACCCTTGCCATCAGAATGTAGTGCCCACTGTCATCAACGGCATTCGTAGCTATTACGACATTGACCATTTTATGGTTGGGAGGCCAGAGAATGAGCGCACTAGATATTGGGTTTAGCGTAGGCGGATTGGTGTCTACCATCGGTACTGTTGGCAGTTCAGAGTCAGGCGTTTCTTTCTCGCATAGTGGCAAAATTGGTAATTGCGGGGTAACGGTTACAACAATGGTCCCTGAGTACTCCCCAGCGAGCTGAGCAGATATGGCACCTAGCAGTGCAGATGCATGGATTTGATGACTCTGTGTATGTGACCCATAACCTCCTGCCGCAATGACATCTGCCTGACCATCGATTGTATAGGCTGTTGCTAAACTTGTTGTCCCTTGAGTCAGGGATTGGCCTGAAACCGACAAATAGACTGGTGCATTCGCCTGCAATTCGAATACGTCACCACCTTCGTAGCTAGCATTTGCGGATCCGCTTAATGCCGAGGTATTCAAGAGAAAATCTTCAAGTCCTGTGATGCTCGCACTAACGCTCTCACTCATACAGGTAACTGTCTGGGCGCTAGCAAGTCCGGAATAGAGGTTCACTAAAAAAACTAGGATGACAACCCGTGTGGAAAATATGCTCATGATTACTCATCCGGCTGACTAGCTTTTGAGGATTTTAGGCCTAATGATGATTAGCACCTCGGTTGTTACTTCTTCTTCTTCCTTACTTCTAAAAAGCCCTCCAAATAGCGGAGTTTTTGATACCCCAGGCACTGCAGTTCGTCGATTACGAGTCTTTTTCTGGAGTAGACCGCCGAGCACTAGTGTTTCACCATCCATCAGTAGCACCGATGTCGAGATTTGATGACTAATTAGACGCGGCCTATTCTCGAAGCTTTCATCGAGATCGCTAACCGATGCCCTGAGTATTTCCAATCGTACCTGCCCGTCGAGAGAGATATAAGGCACTATTTGCAGATCGACACCGTAGCTCACGATATTTTCCTGATTACTGCTATAAATATTCATAATAGGCAGCCATGCAGTTTGAGTAGAGCTAAAATTTGCCTCCCTTCCATTTAGAGTAACCATCGACGGCATCGCTCGAATCTGAATTCCTTCATTCGTATCTACAGCACTAATTGAATCGATAAAAGCTAACGCAAGCGGGCTTTCTGAACTAGATGGATCTAAATAACTATAAATATTGCCCCCACCCGTTTGCCCGCTTTGGGCTAAGACTTCCTCAGCGGTGGCCTCACTCCATTTAATGCCCAACAGGTCTAACGCTTCTTCACTTACTTCTACGATACTCATTTCTAATAGAATCTGCTGTGGCGATTCATCAAATATTCGAATGTCCTTCTGAATGCGCGATTGAATACTTTCAGGCGCCACTATTGACAAGTGGTCATGACCTGCAAAGTAGCTGACATACTGTTGATAAAAAGGCGTTAGCATCCCAACTATTTGTTCAGGATCTAGGAATACCGGTTTGTACATGCATGTTGACGACAACAAGTGGAAAGATGGCGACACTGGGCTTTGACTGCCGACAAAGATGAAATTTGCATATTTTTTGAAGCCAAAATTTCCTGGAGCTATAATTGCTTCCAGTGCCGTATCTAAAGTTTCACCTGTAAAGCTTATCGAGACAACACCCTGAATACTGTCATCAGTGATAATTGAAATACCAGTTAAAAGGCTAAGCTCGATAATGGCATCCTGAATATCAACCTCTAAGAATGATATGTCCAATGGTGCCAATTCATCTGTTAATGTGGATTGTTCGTTATCTGTGCATGTGTAGTAATCGGAGGACGCTCTAGCTGTGATTGCCGGGCTTACTGATTGCTTGTCAGCCGATTGGAACTCCAATGTTGGGTAACGCTGAGTGATTGGCGCGGGCATCGACATTGACTGCCATTCAGTGACGGAGCCCTCGTTAGCTAACTCTATTTCATTTACCGATGCGCAGCTCGTCAGTAACACCACGAAAGCAGAGCCCAAGAGACTAAAGGATGAATTGTGCATGATTATGGATTCCCGACAGTGACTAAATTTAACTTTTGCTGCTCATCATCAACATCGCCTGTTCGTAGCATTGCCCCAAAGGTAATCCCTTCGTAATCAAAACCATTCAGGTGCGTCTGTTGCAGAACAATCCTCGCTATTTTCCCAGGCCTAATTTGCACTGAATCAGGGAAAAATTTGAATTCAGATATTCCCTTTTCTTTGAGACCTTCGAGTTCCTTTGGCAAATCAATAAACATTAACTGATTGCTGCTGTTGGTAACTGTGAAACTTGAAAAAGAAGAACCATTGCTACGTATTTTTACAGGAAGAGCAGCAGGACTGATTTCAACCTGCAATTCACTTTCCCCATTAATGCCCGCTGGGTCTACGTTCTCTACTGCGAGCCTTTCCTCAATACGTACCGTGTCACGATAGACCGGCTGGGATTTATCGGCGAAACGATTCCGAACTATTACCTTGTAATCCCCTGGCTCAATATCTCTTTCCATCTTGCCAAAGACGCGCACCTTGGCACCAGGAAATACTCGAGAAGTTATATCGTTTCTTTGCCATGCAGATTCCGTTCGCATCTTTACCCTTTCAA
>JBLHGU010000069.1:0-24153 GCA_047615875.1 Parasphingorhabdus sp. | reverse complement strand
TCAACTCATGCTGGAAGATTTCCGAGCTGCAGGCGGTCAACTGATTAATGCAGTGATTGAGGATATTACCGTCAGCAATGGTTTTGAGTTGTTGACTACAATACCCAATACAAAATTCCGTGCCTCGAAAATCGTCAATGCAGCCGGACCTTTCGCTAGTTCCATCGCGGCCATGCTTGGCATTGAATTACCTGTGCAGAACAGCTTACAACAAAAAATTGCCTTTCCTGATGAACACGGTGCGATACCCCGCAACATGCCATTTTCTATTGACCTGGATGCGCAACAAATTGACTGGTCAGAAGAGGAACGAGAACTTGTTGCCGCTGATCCCAAGTTAGCCCGTCTGGCCGGAGCAATGCCTGGCGCCATACATTGTCGCCCTGACGGTGGCGATCAAAGTACCTGGGTGCGGCTTGGCTGGGCCTTCGGCGAGACTGGTGAGGTGCCGCAGCTAGATCCGCCAAGCACCGATCACTTCCCTGAAGTTGTACTACGCGGGGCAGCGCGTCTGAATCCGCTATTGAAACAATACTACGGTCGACTGCCACGCAACATGCACCATTACTCTGGTTATTACACAACAACAGAGGAAAACTGGCCATTGATTGGTGAGCTTTCTGTAGAAGGCGCGTATTACGTAGGTGCCATGTCCGGATTTGGAACCATGTCTGCCTGTGCCGCGGGAGAATTATGTGCACAACAGGTACTGGGTACAGAGCTACCGGACTATGCCCAGGCACTGTCCCTTGAGCGTTATAAAAATGAAGAGCTTATGGCGGAAATTAGCACCTTATCAAGCCGTGGAATATTGTGACAAAGTCATGAGAGACGCAAACCGTTGTTAAAAATATCTTAACCAATTTGCCAATTCAGATTCACGGTCGGCGTTGCACCAGGCACCCTGATACCACCGCGTACCGTTCCCACATCAAGGTTACCCCAGCGTTCGACAAGGAACTTCGGCAAAGCTCGTCCTCGGGGAGAAGACAGCCAGAGACGAACCATATAACGACGCTTAGCGGGATCAGAATAATCATCAAAAGCTTCACGGGCGTGAACCACTGTCAAATTATTAACCAACTGAATATCACCCGGCTGCAACATCATTTCCAACGATAGTGACTTAGCTATCTCTTGAAATTTATCCAGAGCGTAAACTTGATCCACAGATAGCTTCCTCACCACGCCGAGTCGCTGCGCGGATCGAATATCTGGGTCCATACCACAACACACAAGTTGTTCATCAACACGATTGAATATGTGTACCGGATAAAACGCTTGTTTACCTGCTGGAATCTCATCATAACGATCGCACAAAAACTCATCATACAATTGCTCGAGAACTGATCGATCGCAATCTAATAATTTATTATGAATAGAGGCTGCACTGGCGATTGAACTGCAGCCACCCCGCTTGGCTTGACGCAGACATAAAAGCCCTACGATGTCGCATGAATCCGAATGAAACGGCTGTGCTCGATTGGTTTGATAAATTCGGGTAGCCGAATTAGAAGAATCCATACGTTGATCAATAACATGACCAAGTAAATCTGCCCTTGCATTTTGAGGTACAGTGCTACCGAACCAGGCTCCTATTGCCCAATAGGCCCACACCAGTTCATCATGACTCCAACGATCCACTGGAAGTCCACGCAGAACGACAAATCCCGGTCCATTCAGTAGATCTTCATTTATGCTAAGAAATCGCCGACCAAGGTCTTTAAAATCAAAATCCTGCGCTGTTAGTTCAGCCAGCGGTTTGGATTGCAATTTCGCTTTTTGAAGCGCAATCTGAATAATATCAAGGTCATATTCGCTCAACTGAATGACCCAGCTATATCTTTCTCCGACACTTGCACCCTCCCACACCATCGAACCCGACCAACGTTGCAGGGTATTTTTAGTTAGCACGTTCAATCTACATAACACATAATTCTTGCATAAAACCTATGATGATAAAGGCAGCCTGGCAAAGTATTTCAATATACATCGGTCGAAATAACCACTGATTTCATTGCCTGGTATAGCATTAAAAGATACGATAACAATCACAGCAATTGCTGACAACTATCTCATGACCTGAAATGGTCTGCCAAAAGCGAAGCGTAGTAGCCATGAATTTAAGCTATGTAAATTTATCTGCCTATCCGATTAATCAACCCGATAGTGCAGAGTATAAAGCCGTTATCAATGAGCATCGGCACAACCTGGCAGAAACGGGTTTAATCAATCTGGAAAATTTCTTAACGCCGGAAGGTATCGACACCTTTCGTGAGCAAATCTACGCGCGCATTCCTGACGCGTACTACAGTGTACATGGTGCGCAGGCTTACTTCGACAAATTTCCCGGTCAACTCCCGAGTGACGTACTGGGCTCTGAAACCTATTGCATGGGTCATCACCAACTGCAAAGTACTGCCATGGATGCTCTTTATCGTTGGCAACCAACCCGACAACTTATAGCTGCACTTACCGACAATTCAGAAGTTTTTCTACACGAAGACCCAACTAATGCTCTGGTGGTGCAGATGTATAAACCTGGTTGCTGGACTGGCTGGCACTTTGATCGCGCCATTTTTACAACCATAATCAACCTGGGTGAACCCGCTGGGGGTGGTGTATTTGAATGTGCGCCAGAGATCCGCACTGAAGATAACCCACACTATGACGACGTCCGTAAAGTTTTGTTAAATGAATCTGAGCGAGTGCATCGTTACGAAATGAAAGCCGGCTCTCTAACTTTAATGTTGGGACGCTATTCAATACATCGGGTTACCACCATTCAATCGGGCACGGATAGAATCTCTTTAGTACTTAAATATGAAACCCAACCCGGCGTGTTTATCAGCGCAGCAGACAGAAAACTGATATATGGTCCATCAGCTCCCGGCCCGGATAATCCCGCTCTGGTTGCAACCAATTAAGAAATGCCCAATGAGTCAGGCAGATATCAGGTCTGGATCATAGAATGTATGCGCAATGCCCATCATCATCGCTGTATCAGACCCGGGTCTCGGCGCCAGCCATTCGGCATTTAAAAATACATTTGCGTCAGTGCATAAGGGACTGATATTGACTGGTTGCCGAATTGATGGTTTATTCGCGTTAACTCCTTAGCTATTAAATCTAATGTCGTATCTCACTCTACTCCTATAAAAGGATCTTACTGACTTATTCACTGTCAGGTTGCTAGAATACTGACGCAATTGTAGCCATAAAAAAACCATAGATAGCAATAGCCTGACCATTAAAGTGTCGTTTACACGCTAACCGTGCCAAGGAAAAGAAGACCTATTGAGCCAACCGCCATCCATAACCCAACCAACCCTCTGGGGTTTAATTTTTCTCGAAAAATAACTACCGCAACTAGAGTAGACAATACAACTACACCAAAGTTATTCATTGGGTAGATCAGAGAACTCTCCCACGATGGTTGGGCCAGAGCCTTTAATAAAAAATATACGGTTGCGAAGTTAATCAAACCGAGCATGGTTGCCCCGAACAGGCTGGGCAGCCTAATTTTTCTATCTTTGCAAGTGAGGTGATGTATAAGCCCCACTACGAACGCAAAAGAGAAAACTGTCGTTAAAAATGCTGGAAATTGTGATTCCGAAACACCCCATATTTGAAAAAGCTTAAAGCTTGCATCAATCAAACCACTGCCCAGAAACACTAATATTGGCCAAATTGATTGCTTCACTTGCAAAAAACTTCCTGCTGACAACACCACTGCAAAAATGCCTGCCGCAATTCCGAGAATTTTGACTATCCCTGCACTTTCATTGAGAAAAAATATGCCTATACAAACCGGTATTACAACACTCATTTTGGTGGCAATACTAGCCACAGCGATACCATTAACCTGGGTAGTCTTAGCCATCAAACGGAACACAAAATAAAACGCTCCGCCCTCTATTGCAGCAAACCAGAACCAGTTGGCAAACACAACTTCGAGGTCGGAATCAAAAAATATAAATCCGAATAAAGCCGCAACCAGATAGCTTAGGGTGATGGCATGACGGGTATTGGCATTATGACTACCTAACCAGCGGAAAATAACCAAAACACCTGTTGATGCCAGAATACTTAGTAGCAAGTAAATCATAACTATTGCCTACGCGGGCTATTCCCCCTGTGCGACACCCTGGCTTTCAGCATAGGAAATTGCAGGATACTTTGATGGGTTGTCTGGACTACAACAACTGGGTACGCAATGCATTTTGTAGTGTGGATTGGCGTTTAAGAAAAATGGAATTGAATACCTGGATTCTGAACCCAAATTATTATTAGCGAAATGTTTAACACTAATAAATCGATCATTAGTCCATTGCCTAAGCAACTCGCCAGAATTAACGATGAAGGCATTTTCAATTAGAGGGGCCTTAATCCACAGTTTTCTACGCTCGCTATAAATAGTCAGGCCAGGACGGTCTTGAGCTAAAATCGTACAAAAGGTAGTGTCGACATGGGGCGCGATGCCAAATTCATCCTCTGGCGCACCCTGTACAGCAGGGTAGTGAGTCATACGAAGGCGAAAAAGAGGATTCATAAAAGCCTCTTCAAAAAAATCTTTCTGCATATTTAAAGCAACGGAAAAGATCGGCATCAAACGTTTCCCCAGGTCCTGCATTTGACTGGCGTAATGTTCCACCAGTATTCTAAACCCAGGGAGATCGACTGGATCTGGCCATTGGTTATGTTCCATACCAACGTCATCACCACTCTTTACGATAAAAGCCTCGTTTAAATTGCCTTTGTCTCTAGCCGGTAGTTTACGATTTTTTACTGGCATATAACCTACACCGCCAAGCGGCCACTCTGGTCGATCCATTAACAATGTCTGTTTGGTATCCAAAGGCAAACTATGGAATTTTTGAGCCATAGCAAACATCTCCTGCATCTCGGTGCTGGGCACGCCGTGGCCGATAATGGAGAAAAAACCCACTTCCTCGCAGGCTACCCGCAATTGATCAGCGGCTACTTCTAAAGAGTTCGTGGTGTTTAACTTAAGGTACTCCTGTAAATCAATAACTGGAATATCACCATCTTGAGCTTCGACGGGATTAGATGTATTCCAGCTTGTCGACTCCTCGCGCAATTGTTGTTCCTTAAGAAAGGGGTTGAAACTGTTAGCAGTAGCATCGTGGTTTGACGAACTCATAACTTTATACTTTGAATGGGTGATATAGCAAAAGAATTATATCGTGTTTTCGCGACACCCTCCTATCCAGTAGCTTTTTGATTCTCAAAAAAATTCAGGAGGGCTATTGCCTAATTTCGAATACATTTAAACTCAACGCATCACACAACTCGTTGTTTCGAATATTGTCACTTTGCGCTAACATGTCTGATACTTTTGTCATTCAGTGTAGATATAAGAACAGAGACGGTTTATGAAAATGCTACTAATTGTGGCCGCCTGGGTAACGGCACTGGCCAGTTCCGCCCCCCTGCAGGCCAACTGTTTTTGGGAGGTATCATCCCGGCTGATTGGCTTCCGACCCGCTAATGCTATCTCGGCCGCTCGAACATGGCCGCTGGTTAACCTGGAAACACGCTTACAAACTCGCACTCCCGGTGGCTGGTGGAGTACAGTAAATTGGCCGATAGCACGAACTAACAGCAATGGATTGGCAAGAATTCGGTCATCCATCGCATTTGCTGATCCGGTCTGTCAGCTTCGACGTGATGTTCGTGTTCAGATTCGAAGCTTTTCAACCGGTGGACAGTGGCGAACAGTACATCAGGAAGGTGAGTCCGCTCACAACGACCACATCGGTATTTTCATTCCTGCACCAATTCATCGAGTGGCGGTGGGCAATCTGGTAATTGACGGCGACTTAGAAGGAGACGGCGTGGTGTTTATTGAAGGAATGACTGAACCACCTGTCGAGCTCAAGCCAGTTAAAAATGAAACTGTACCTGCCGGCACTGCCCAAGCGGTACCGGAAATTGTGAACAATAACAACCAGCCGGATGTTGAAGATGTCAACATACAGCCGAACGACGACCCCTGTGGACCCTTTCGACTGGTCTTGAACGGCGGTGTTGAATTTCGCTTTGGTCAACTACCGACGAGTCCCGATCCGTTAAGCCCAGACCAGGCATTACGAGTAGAGACTCGCACCAATGGCAGTGGTAACATGACACTAAATCGACTGACCAATCATATTGGCGTGGAAAACGCGGGCAATGGAGCTTTCAATGCCGTCCACCACTGTCCAGTGGAAGTGCATGTCAGGGTAAAGGAATCACCTGTCGTAAGACCTGATGACGGCTGGTCCAGTGCCTGGATAGAAAAATTGCCTGATATCGCGATCAATCAGGTGCAACCCGTTGAAATCAGGATTAACCTGTGGGGTAGCGGTGATGATCTTGAGGGACAGTGGGATCAGGAATATGAGTATCTGAAAATTGAAGTCACACTAGATGCCACCAATCTTGTCAGTGAGGCCGCCGAAAGTGATAACCAGATTACTCATTGCTATCATGCACCAACCAACTCTTTTGCTGCTATGGCAAATTGTGAACAATAGGGGACAGGCCAGAACGGGACTAAGTTAAGGGCTGGCACCATCACAAAATCAGAAACTTAACCCATGGAGACACATGTTACGCGCCTGGTTGACGCATGCTATATATGCTTAACTTAGTGCCATTCTATTGTGTCCCCGAAATACCAGCCAGATAGCCAGCACTAACCAACTGACATTGTACGCTACCGATTCCCTAGAGACTGTAGGATGTGGTGAGGTACGAACCGCATCGGTAGTGGTTTATGTAAATGAGATATTCTCCTATCCCCCTCGTTTTCTCGTAGGATGCGGTTCGTACCTCACCGCATCCTACGTGCTGTACGTGAAACTCAGCACACCTCAGTCTGCCCTCGAATTCGTGTCAGATCTCTTGCTGAGTAGTGCAATGAACACTTCCGCCGCCCGAAGCTATGCCATCAATTTGAATTTGTTCGATCATCCGATTCGGGTATACCTTCGATAATATTTCGAAAGCTTTTTGATCCGTCGATTGATCACCAAATTTTTGAGCTATCACTGCGCCGTTACAAACGTAATACCCGATATAGCCTGCGGCGAAATCATTCACGCCGTAAGACTCATTTATTGTATCCGGGGCATCCATGACAAACAGCTCTAGCTTGTTACCATTAGCGTCATGGGCACTATCCAGAACCCGTATATTTTCTCTGGTAATATCGTAATCATAGGATGGCTTATAGTTGTCACGCCCCACTAGCACAACACCGGGGCTGGCAAATCGTGCGTAGAAATCAGTGTGTCCATCAGTTATATCCCTGCCCTTAATTCCTTCCAGCCAGATAATTTTTCTCAAGCCCAGCAAACTTTTTAATTCTTCTTCTACTTCGCGTTGATTCTTGCCGGGATTTCTATTGTCATTTAGCACACAACTTTTGCTAATTATTGCTGTACCCTGGCCATCTACTTCAATGCCCCCGCCTTCAAGAACCAGATCAGTTTGTATGATTTCAGAGTCACTATACGCTGATATTAAACTCGCAACCTTGGAGTCCAGATGATGAACTTGCTTTCGCCCCCAACCATTGAAGTTAAAATCGATGCCAAACTTTTCATCTTCTTCATTGACTACAAATACTGGACCTGTATCTCGTAGCCAAAAATCATTCACCTCAAAATTCACCAACTCTATCAAATGAAGATGGCTTTTCAATCCACCCAGCAAAGATATCAACTCCTGCTCGTCATTGCGGCTTACAAGGATATTTACGGGCTCATACTTCGCAATAGTTCGCGCGATGTTTGCCAGGTTTCGCTTTACTTCAGGAATTTGTTTCCTCGCCCATATATCATTGTCAGCCTTAAAGGCCATCCAGGTGCGCCGATGTGGACCGGCTTCATCAGGCATCATAAAGTACTTGCTCCGAGAAGATTGTGCGGCACGTACAAAATTTAATGGGAACATGGTAAACGCGGATGTTCCGGTTAGGAGTTTTATAAATTGGCGTTTACAGAGCATGCTAATCCCTATAGTCGATGTAGCCTTCTTTGAGCAGGTACAACATTACTTTCTGTACCGCTTCCATGGGTGAGATGTCAGTGGTATCTATAGTTAGCTCTGCATTTTCCGGCTCGTCGTAAGGATCACTTACCCCGGTAAATTCCGGAATTAATCCAGCGCGAGCCTTGGCATATAATCCCTTACGATCACGCGACTCACACACTTCAACTGGTGTGGCCACATGAATTTCAATGAATGCGCCACTTTCCTCAATTTGCTTGCGTACATCTCGCCGGGTATTTCGATAGGGCGCAATCGGTGCACAGATAGCAACACCCGCATTACGAGTGATCTCATTAGCAACAAAGCCTATGCGACGAATATTCAAGTCCCGGTGTGGTTTGGAAAAACCTAACTCGCTAGAAAGATTCAATCGAACGATATCACCATCTAGCAACGTTACCGGGCGCCGTCCATCTTCCACCAATTTGGCATAAATTATCCTCGACACGGTAGACTTTCCTGAGCCGGATAACCCTGTAAAAAACAACGTGAAACCTTGACGATTTCGTGGCGGATAGACACGACTCAGCTTTTCCAGAACTTCGGGAAAACTTACCCAACTGGGTACGGGCTTATCAGTTGTTAGGCTCTCGCGCAAATCCACTTCAGTCATTTGAATACCGCCGTTATCCTGCTCGGGCATTTTCGACACGGGCAAGAAGGCCGACAACGTCTCAGAGTATTTGTGCCTTTCAACGCATACTGGCTTAATTTTGAGTTCATCAGAAAATTGGCTTAAAAACTGCTGAGCTTCGTACTCACCATAATAGCGTTTACCCTGGTCGAAGCCGGGAGGAGAACCATCGTCCGGTCCGACGATAAAATGACTACAGCCAAAATTCTGATGCACAATGCCATGCCAGAGTGATTCTCTTGGCCCGGCCATACGCATTGCAAGCGGCAACAACGAAAGCATGGTCATATGCGGTGGAAATCGATTCATCACTGCTTGATAACAATGAATTCGACCGTGCTCGTTCAGATCGCCGGGTTTGCTAACACCCACGACAGGATGCAGCAAGATGTGCAGACTGTGCTCTCTTGCCACTGACAAAATCACATCACGATGCAGGCGATGCATGGGTCTGGAGGTTTGAAAAGCAACTACATCATTCCAACCACTGCGTTCAAATTGGTGTCGAACATCGGTCGGAGACAACCACAAATTTTCAAACTCATAGTGACCGGGGAGCTGAACACCCTGCACGCTGCCCCCCAGATAAACCACCTGCTCGTTTACACCCAGGTTCTGCACACCGGGATGGTCATCAGATACCGTCGCATAAACCGACTGGGCTTCTAGTTCCAGATCTGGCACCCATTTATCTTCAACCTGAAGTACGGCCAGCATAAAGCCTTCCCCATCACGCAAAGCAACTCCCTGCCCTGGTTCTATTTTCTCTGCGAAAGCGGCTGGCACATCCAACACCACTGGAACTGGCCACAATAAGCCCGAGGACAAACGACAGTTTTTCACCACCGCATCGTAGTCACGCCGTGTCATATAACCGGTGAGAGGAGAAAATGCGCCATTCAAGATACATTCCAGGTCGCACAATTGACGTCGATTCAGTGTCCAGGAGTTAAGATCGAGCGAAGCTTCCTTTAACTCCTCCACCTGTGACTCCTCAACGACTCTGGAGATAAGAATGCCGCCATGAGGCTCGACCAGGTTTGCCATAGAAACTCCTATGCTGTGTAAATGATTTAAAACAACAACCAGGTTACACAAAGCAACACGGTTAATCGTTACGGAATGGATTTAAATGACAACCCGAACAGCCACACTGGACATGTTAGAATCACCTTTTGAGCTAGAATTTATGCAGTGCGATACTGTCATAATCAGAATAAAAACGAAACAATCAATTTAATTACATGTGTTGCAGAATATCTAGCATATTCGGCCTTGCCAACACTGTTTGCCCATTCTCGATGTGGAGAGATGTATGAACGACCTGACTCACCTGACTGACATTGACCCCGAAGAAACCCAGGAGTGGCAGGATGCCCTGGAAGCTCTGATAGCCAATCAGGGCCCTGATCGGGCTCACTTTATAATCGAAACGCTCATTGACCAGGCGCGTCGACAGGGTACCAATATTCCCTATCGGGCAACCACGGCTTATCTTAATACTATTCCTGCAGCCATGGAAAAACGCAGTCCGGGTGATGCTGCCATAGAATGGCGAATTCGATCGCTGATTCGCTGGAACGCTTTAGCAATGGTTGTGCAAGCCAATAAACTTAGTTCGGAGCTGGGCGGGCATATCGCAAGCTTTGCCTCTGCTGCCACACTTTATGATGTTGGTTTCAATCACTTCTGGCGTGCCGCAAATGATTCTCAGGCCGGTGATCTGGTATTTATTCAAGGCCACTCAGCACCAGGCATTTATGCACGGGCCTACCTTGAAGGCAGACTGAGCAAAGAGCAGTTGAAACGTTTTCGTCAGGAAGTCGATAAAGGTGGATTATCCTCTTATCCCCACCCCTGGCTAATGCCAGACTTTTGGCAGTTCCCAACCGTTTCTATGGGTCTTGGACCCTTGCAGGCCATTTATCAGGCCCGTTTCATGAAATACCTGCAAAATCGAGAAATGATAGAAACCAGCGATCAGAAGGTTTGGGCCTTCATGGGCGATGGTGAAATGGATGAGCCAGAGTCTATGGGCGCTATTTCTCTGGCCGGTCGTGAAAAACTCGATAATCTAATTTTTGTGGTTAATTGCAATCTACAAAGACTGGATGGTCCGGTCCGCGGAAATGGCAAGATTATTCAGGAGCTGGAAGGTGAATTCCGTGGTGCTGGCTGGAACGTCATCAAAGTAATCTGGGGATCCTACTGGGATCCACTATTAATGCGAGATACCCAGGGCTTACTCAAGAAACGCATGGAAGAGGCGGTTGATGGCGAATACCAGGCCTTCAAAGCCCATGGCGGCGCATTTACCAGGGAGCATTTCTTCGGCAAATACCCCGAGCTAAGAGCCATGGTATCCAACATGACTGATGAGGATATCTGGCGTCTAAATCGTGGCGGTCATGACCCCCATAAGGTTTATGCAGCTTATGCTGAGGCGGTTTCCCATAACGGCCAGCCGACGGTTATTCTAGCCAAGACTGTGAAAGGTTATGGCATGGGCGAGTCTGGCGAGGGTCAGAATATCACTCACCAACAGAAAAAAATGGCTGAGGATTCACTGTTAGCATTCCGTGATCGATTTAACATTCCGTTGAGTGATGAAGAAATCGTTAAAGCACCATTTTATCGTCCGGCAGACGATAGCCCGGAAATGATTTATATGCAGGAGCGTCGCAAAGCCCTGGGTGGATTCTTGCCTAAACGTCGAAGCAAAAGTGAAACACTGGAAATTCCACCCTTAAGCGCATTTAAAACCCAATTGGATGGTACCGGGGAACGTGAAATATCCACCACCATGGCTTTTGTGCGCATTCTGACCACATTAGTTCGGGACAAGAATATTGGCTCGCGGGTCGTACCCATCGTTCCTGATGAATCACGCACCTTTGGCATGGAGGGCATGTTCCGTCAGCTGGCTATCTATTCACCCAAGGGCCAGTTATATGAGCCAGAAGATCATGATCAATTGATGTTTTATCGCGAAGATAAAAAGGGTCAGGTCTTGCAAGAGGGAATTAACGAAGCCGGCGCAATGTCTTCCTGGATAGCCGCAGCTACCGCCTATAGCAATCATAATCGCGCCATGATTCCCTTCTACATCTATTACTCCATGTTTGGTTTTCAACGTGTTGGCGACCTAGCATGGGCGGCGGGAGATATACAAGCTCGGGGTTTCTTATTAGGCGGCACCGCTGGTAGAACCACGCTGGCTGGCGAAGGCCTTCAGCATCAGGATGGGCATAGTTTAATACTCGCCGGCACGATTCCAAATTGTGTGTCTTACGATCCCACTTTCGCCTATGAGATGGCGGTAATCGTCCAGGACGGTTTACGACGAATGTTTCAGGAACAGGAAAATGTATTTTTCTACATTACCTGTATGAATGAAAATTATACCCATCCGGCTATTCCCAAGGGCGTAGAACAGGGCATTCTAAAAGGCATGTATCGTTTACAGAAAGGCAGTCGGCGGGCGCGAAAACCTTTCGTAACGTTACTGGGCAGCGGTACCATTTTACGCGAGGTGATGGCCGCATCAGAATTATTAAAACAGGATTTTGATATTGAAAGCGATATCTGGAGCGTTACCAGTTTTAATGAATTGGGACGTGATGGCCGAGACGTCGAGCGTTACAACACTTTGCATCCTAATGCGCGACCAAGAACTTCCTATGTAGCCAAGTGTTTAGCCGGAGATAATACACCTGTTGTAGCAGCTACTGACTATATGGCCAGTTACGCCGATCAGGTTCGTCCATACTTGCAACAGCGGTATGCTGTTCTAGGTACCGACGGATTCGGTCGCAGCGATACACGCAAAAATCTTCGTTCCTTCTTTGAGGTAGATCGCAACCACGTTGTAATAGCTGCTTTAAAAGCGCTGGCAGATGATGAGCTTATCCCAATGACAACGGTGCAAGACGCGATCAAGCGTTATGGCGTTGATCCTGCCAAGCCTAACCCCAGATTGGTGTAAGGAGGATAACAATGACCGATTTAATAGAAATAAAAATTCCTGACATTGGCGATTTCGCTGAAGTTGAAGTTATCGAAGTGCTGGTTAGCCCGGGTGATCAGGTTAATGCCGAAGATCCCTTACTGACTCTCGAATCAGACAAAGCAACCATGGATGTTCCAAGTCCTGTTGCAGGCACCGTAAAATCTATATCCGTAATAATGGGTTCCAAAGTTGCCGAGGGTAGTGTAATTGGTGTCGTTGAAGCAGTGTCGAAGGAACCTGTCCCAGATGAATCAGCAATAACTGATAGCTCTAACTCTGAGGCACCAGTAGCTATTGAGTCCACAGTGCCTGCTGTAGTATCTGAGGAGACACACGAAGGCAGCGAAGATGAAGACGATAAGCAAGTTACAGCAAACCGCCGACAGCCTCCACAAAGTTTGCCCCCGCCGGTTCAGAAATCTGGAGGTGCGTTGCCGCACGCCAGTCCTGGCATTCGCCGATTTGCTAGAGAACTGGGTGCAAATTTGCACGAAATTCGCGGCACTGGTGCAAAGGGGCGTATAACTAAAGACGATGTTAAGGTTTATGTAAAACAGCAGCTTTCGGCACCTGCCACACCATCGTCAGGCTTTATAGGAACGACCTCTGGCATGGGTATACCACCAATTCCCGAGGTTGATTTCAGTAAGTTTGGCGACATTGAAGTTAAGGACACACCAAGAATTAAGAAATTGTCCGGCGCCCATCTACATCGCAGCTGGCTGAATATTCCCCATGTTACCCAATTCGACGATGCGGATATTACGGATCTGGAGTCCTTTAGGAAACAGGTCAATTCAGAACAACGTGACGCGACATCAAAAGTCACTCTGCTTGCCTTTGTGATGAAGGCTTTAAGTCGTGGGTTAGCCGAGTTTCCGCTGTTTAATTCATCTTTGTCACCAGATGGCCAAAGTCTGATCTTCAAGAAATACTTTCATATCGGCATAGCAGTAGATACGCCAAACGGACTCATGGTTCCAGTATTTCGCGATGTGGATCAAAAAGGCGTAATGCAACTAGCTAAAGAAATGTCCGAAACAAGTGTTCGGGCTCGCGAAGGCAAATTAAAGCCTGGTGATATGCAGGGTGGATGCATGAGCATATCAAGCCTTGGCGGCATTGGCGGAACAGCCTTCACACCGATTGTTAATGCACCGGAAGTCGCTATTCTTGGTCTAAGTCGGTCTCGCATGACACCGGTCTGGAACGGTAGTGAATTTGAACCACGTCTGATGCTGCCTATGTCTTTATCCTATGATCATCGTGTAGTAGATGGTGCGGAAGCAGCTCGATTCAGTACTTATCTTGGCCGCGCGTTAAGTGATGCGCGTCGTCTATTATTGTAGGACAAAAATATGGCCAATAAAGAATCTGTAGTTGTCCCTGATATCGGGGACTTTAAGGAAATTGAAGTTATCGAAGTTTTGGTTGCAAAAGGCGATCTGGTTAATGCCGAAGACCCGTTAATTACCCTGGAATCGGATAAGGCTACTATGGACGTTCCCAGTCCAGCGATGGGAATAATTGATGAGGTACTGATAAAGAATGGTGATCTGGTTTCAGAGGGAAGCGTCATACTTACCATGACCGTTACCCCGGTCAGTGCCGCCCCAATCACGCAACAACCAGAGGAACCAACACCCCAACCTTTGGCATCTCCAACAGTTGCTGAACCTGTTACTGAACGAAATACCGAGCAGGCAGAAGCTAGAAATTATGAGATAGACCTTCTGGTGCTTGGATCAGGCCCTGGGGGATATACCTCGGCGTTCAGGGCAGCGGACCTAGGCCTTAAGACACTCATGGTAGAACGCTACTCCTCACTCGGTGGTGTATGTCTCAACGTTGGCTGCATACCATCCAAGGCATTGTTACATGCAGCTAAAGTGATTAATGAAGCCGATGAAATGTCCAGTCACGGGATTGCATTTTCCAGCCCGGACATTGATGTCAAAAAGTTAGCTGACTGGAAACACAGTATAGTTAATAAACTTACCGGAGGTCTCAAGACATTAGCCAAGCAACGTAAAGTCGAAGTGGTGGAAGGCATTGGTACCTTCATCGACAACCACACTTTACTAATTGACAACGCTGGACAACAACGCACAGTTACCTTCAAGCAGGCCGTTATAGCGACAGGCTCCGAGGCCAGCATGATTCCTGACCTACCTGACGACAATCGCATTATGCATGCCACAGGTGCTCTCGACCTTGAAGATGTGCCGAAGCGATTATTGGTCGTCGGCGGTGGCATTATTGGACTGGAAATGGCCACCGTATATCACGCTTTGGGAAGCAAGGTCACCGTAGTTGAAATGCTCGACTCATTAGTAGTAGGAGCAGATAAGGATATTGTCAGGCCGCTACAAAACCGCATTAAGAAACAATACGAAAATATTTATCTCGACACCAAAGTAACCAACATTGAGGCCGGCAAAAAACTAACAGTTTCCTTTGATGGAAAGGGCGCACCAAAGCAAGATGAGTTTGATCGCATTCTGGTTGCCGTAGGCAGACGACCCAACGGTAAGAAAATTGGCGCCGAGAGCGCGGGTGTTAACGTAGATGCCCAGGGTTTTATTGCGGTGGATGATCAACAACGAACCAACATAGAAAACATCTTCGCCATAGGCGATGTTGTTGGTCAGCCCATGTTAGCTCATAAGGCTGTGCATGAGGGCAAAGTCGCTGCGGAGGTTGCAGCTGGCTATAAAAGTGGTTTTGACGCCCGTGTAATTCCGTCGGTTGCTTATACCGATCCTGAGATCGCCTGGGTAGGCGTCACTGAGCAGGAAGCCAAACAGCAGGGGCTAAATTACGGCAAGGGTGTATTTCCCTGGGCTGCCAGTGGACGATCATTAAGCCTGGGACGTAGCGAAGGAATTACCAAACTATTGTTTGATGAAGATTCCAAGCGAGTCATCGGGGCTGGAATAGTCGGTAGCAATGCAGGTGACTTAATAGCCGAGGTAGCGCTAGCTATCGAAACTGGTTGTGATGCAACAGACATCGGTCTGACAATTCATCCCCACCCCACGCTCTCCGAAACAGTTGCTTTTGCTGCTGAAGCTTTCGAGGGAACGTTAACAGATCTTTATTTGCCGAAAAAGAAAAAGTAGCAGCCTGTGTTACTCAACTATCAGACCAGCGGATATGGTCCTAGCATATTGGTATTGCATGGGTTGTTCGGAAACTCTGGCAATTGGAAATCTATCGCAGGAAAGTTTTCAGCCAATTATCAGGTGATAACAGTTGATCTTCGCAACCATGGTCGATCTGGCTGGGATAACGATGTTAGTTATACCGTTATGGCTTCAGACATATTCGAGCTGATGGACCACCTCGGTCTTAATCAAGCAATATTGGTTGGGCACAGTATGGGCGGAAAAACTGCGATGACGGCAGCATTGCAAAGCCCGCAAAGAATCTCCGGACTGGTCGTGGTCGACATAGCGCCAGTTACTTATCAACACTCCCACATAGATTTAATTAACACTCTGCTATCTCTGGACATTAGTTCAGCGAAAAATCGTCGTGACCTGGATGCGATCATGGCAGTTAAAATTCCTGACTCTGGCTTGCGAATGTTTTTCTCACAAAACCTGGTTTTTCAAAACGGGAGTTTTACGTGGAGAATTAATCTTGATGCTTTAGCACATGGCATGACTGACTTAACTGGTTTTCCTGAGTTTGATACCGAAAGCTTTTCTAAGCCCAGCCTTTTTATTTATGGTGAGAATTCTGACTATGTTATAGATGAATATCATCATTCGATAGAAGTGCTTTTCCCTAAAGCCGTACTTGAAGGAATTGCTAATGCCGGACACTGGGTGCATGCAGAATCGCCACACAAGGTTGCGACTAGCATTCTCAATTATTGCGATTCAGTTACCCAGTCTGGAGATCTTTGAAAACACTGGCAATTCTGTTTGGTTTAAGTGGGTTTCTAGCAGTTTTGCTGGGCGCATTTGGAGCACATGCTTTAAAAGAAGTACTGTCCCAAAATAGTCTCGCCACCTGGCAAACCGCTGTGGACTATCATTTTTATCATACCCTTGCCATAGGGCTAAGCCTGCTTTTCGCAAGGCAGCATTTCAACCTCTGGCTGTGGCGTGCAGCTTTATGTTTTCTGTTTGGCATCCTGTTATTTTGCGGTTCTCTTTACCTGATCGCACTCACAGGAGTCAACAAGTTGGGAATGATTACGCCCTTTGGTGGACTATTGTTTATTTTTGGGTGGTTGGCTATAGCGTTTGGTTTAAAGGCTTCAGACGACCAAAGCCCGCCATAACCAACAGGCAGTGTGCGCTATCAATCCCCCAAAGACAGTAGGATGTGGTGAGGCACGAACCCGCATCAGTGGTAGCTTATGTAGATGAGCTATTCTCCTGTCCCTTCGTTTTCTCAATTGATGCGGTTCGTAGCTCACCACATCCTACGTGCTCTGTTTTCCGGATCTCTTTACCTGATCGCTCTTACGGGTTTCAATAAATTGGGAATAATTACGCCTTTTGGTGGACTCTTGTTTATTTTTGGATGGCTCGCCATAGCAATCGGCATTAGGGCATCAAACGACTAAAGCTCGCCAAAGCATCGTGCCGCCTGAACATAGCAATACCACCAAAACCAGTTTCTGAAACTTCTGTTCGCTGACATGACTTCGCAATGTTCGCCCAACTAACAGACCGAGGGTTACAGGAATAGTTGCAAAAGCAGATAGAATCAATAATTGTGTATCCAGAATTCCGAACCAGATTAATATAATGGTCCAGGGTATAACGGCGCCCATATAGAGAAAACTGATAATACTGACAAACTGGTTCTTTTCGAGATTCTTGATAGATATTAGATAAATAATAAACATCGGGCCAAACATGGATGAGACTCCGCCGATAACACCACTAGCCAGACCAAACCCCACTCCGGCCGGTCGTACCCATTTATCTGGCAGGAGCAGTTTTCGACTCGACCCCTGTAGAAATGTGAATACTATAACCAGGCCACCTACCATCAAAAGAAGATTTCTTTCATTTATTGTCGCTAGAATCTCTACACCAAACCAGGTCCCTATCAATAAACACAGAAACGTTGGCCAGAAATTTTTCACCACCTCAATGCTACGTTCAGCCTGAAAAAACTGCATAACATTGGCGACTACCACGGGTATCGCCATAATTGCGATTGCACTTTGCACCGGCAATACCAGCGCCATAAGCGGAACAGTAAGAAGTGGTGTACCTACCCCAAGCGTGCCCTTAATCAGACCGCCACAGGCTAATGCAAAACTGCACCAAAGGATTATCCAGATATCCAGATTTTCAAACACTAACTGCCTCTATTGTCTCGATTCAAAGGAAAACAACCCGACAAGGCGCTAATGGATAAATATAGACGCAGGGTTAATTGTGGATGAGGTTATAACACATTAGAATCAGCATCTCGACACACATGAGGCGCGCCCAGATGGGGACATTATCACCTTCCAACTCCAATAACGATAACAGCAACGAAGTGGCAATCATCCAGGATCTCCTGAGCAAAGCCAAGGAGGCTATGACAAGCATCGTTAATGCTGACCAGGAGCGAATTGATGAAGCTGTCACCGCCGTTGCATGGTCTCTGTATAAGCCGGGAAATGCTGCTAAGCTGGCAGATATGGCGGTCGCTGACACCGGCGTTGGCAATGTCAAAGACAAGATTATAAAAAACCAACGCAAAACCTTCGGCACACTGCGTGATCTAATGCGAGCAAAGACTGTTGGCATTATCGAAAGTGATGAATCCAGAGGTCTGGTTAGATATGGTAAGCCGGTTGGTGTAGTAGCAGCAATAACACCTTCTACCAACCCCGCTGCAACCCCAGTAAACAAATCCATGATGGCGCTGAAGGGTGCCAATGCAATTATCATTGCACCCTCCCCTGCGGGTTGGAACAGCACTAACGCGACGGTAGAACTGATGCGTGGAGCATTGGCGCAAATAGGTATGCCTGAAGATTTAATTCAAATCCTGCCACAACCGGTTTCTCGTAGCCTGACGAAATTACTTTTGCAAAGTGCTGACCTTATTATCGCGACAGGTTCTCAGAACAATGTCCGCTCAGCCTATAGTAGTGGCAAACCAGCGATTGGTGTTGGCGCGGGCAATGTACCCGTTATCATCGATAGCGATGCAAAGCTCGATGATGCAGCAGAAAAAATCTGTGCGTCAAAAACATTCGACAATTCGACTTCCTGTTCCTCGGAAAACTCGTTGATTATCCTTAATGAGATTTATGAGGATGCCATTGCTGCCTTGCAGAGAACTGGAGCCTATCGCACCAACAGCGACGAAAAATCTGAGATCAAGAAAAAACTGTGGTTGGAAGGCAAACTGAACCGCCACTTAATCGCAAAAGATGCAGACATATTTGCCAAAGGTGTGGGCTTGGGTGAAGGCTCAGACCAGGCACGATTTTTTCTGGTAGAAGAAGATCAGTTTGATGCTGAATCACCCTTCGCAGATGAAAAGCTTTCACTTGTTCTCACAGTTTACCGGGCAAAAGACTTTGATCACGCCGTACAACTGGTTCGTGACGTACTCAATGTACAAGGTCGTGGTCATTCCTGTGGCATTCACACCAACACCGCCGCCCACCCTACCCGTCTCGCAGAGGAAATCGATGTCGTTCGAGTGCTGGTTAACCAGGCGCATACATTTGGCAATGGCGGCAGTTTTAATAATGCTCTGAATTTTACACTCAGCATGGGTTGTGGAACGTGGGGCGGCAATAGCATCACAGAAAACCTGAATTATCGTCACTTTATCAACATCACCCATCTTGTAACCGCAGTAGGTGAGGACAAGCCTTCTGAAGAAGAGTTGTTTGGCGCTCACTTTGCCAAGTTTGGACGAGACTAATAATGCAGACCATTCTCCAGTGTATTGAGCACCACGCTACGAATACACCAGACAGAACTTTTTTAATTACTCCTGATGATAATTTAAGAGTCAGTTTCACCGAGCTTAAGAGCTGCACAAATGAAATTGGCCAAAAACTGAATCAGCTGGGCATTCCTAAAGGTGCCAAAGTAGCATTTCTGTTGAACAACGGTTACTGGGCAGTAAATCTATTTCTGGGCGTTATGGCCAGCAATCGGGTTATTGTGCCTCTTAATACGGTTGCTGGAAATGTGCAGCTAACCCATGTACTGGGGCATTCCGACTCAGAGATCGTGCTGGTTGCACCTGAGTATCGAGAAAAACTGGATCATCTACTACAATCGATTGAAAGAGATGTTCTGGTTATTGAAGTGTCTGAGAATGGTCCGCAGTGGCCCAGTAGCAACACCGACTCAATTGTCGTAGAAACGCCTGTCGAAACTGACACAGCCCTGTTACTTTATACATCTGGCAGCACTGGCCTGCCTAAAGGCGCCATTCTTTCTCACCGGGCGATTGTTAGTGGTGGACAAAACGTGATTGTTGCCCATGAACTCAACAGCACCGATCGCGTGCTTTGTGTATTACCGATTTACCATATCAATGGCGCCATGGTTACAGTAGTCACTCCCTTGGTAAATGGTAGTAGCGTTGTCATGCCAGCACGCTTCAGTGCCAGTTCATTCTGGAATCTTATTGAGTCTTATCAGTGTAGTTGGTCAAGCATTGTACCCACCATAATTAAGTACTTACTCGACCGTGCCAATAAGGAACCTTATAAGTACGGCGATGATAGTCGGCTAGCCAATTTTCGCTTTGCACGCTCTGCTTCAGCACCGTTGCCCGCAGTCGTGTTAAAACAATGGGAAGAAGTTTTTAAAGTACCTATGATTGAAACCATGGGATTAACCGAGACAGCAGCAACTGTCGCCAGTAACCCGATGCCGCCAAGGCAACGTAAACCTGGCTCTGTGGGTCTACCATTCGGTAACCAGATTAATATTGTTGATGACAATGGCAATGTATGTCCTGCCGACACAATTGGAGAATTGGTCATCCAGGGTGATAACGTTCTGGATCTTTATTATAAAAACCCTGAGGCAACCGCATCGTCTATTATTGATAACTGGTTATATACTGGCGATCAGGGTAAGAAGGACGATGATGGATATATTTTCATCACTGGACGACTTAAGGAGTTGATCATTCGTGGTGGAGAGAATATTGCTCCACGAGAAATTGATGACATTCTTTACAAACATGAAGCCATTCTTGAAGCAGCAGCAGTGGGTGTCGACCATGAGGCTTATGGGCAGGAAGTCGTAGCCTGCGTTGTAGTCAGAGAAGGATACAAGTGCTCTGAAGCGGAGTTACAAACTTTTTGCGAACAGTCCATCGGAAAGGTCAAAACGCCAAAGACTATTTACTTTTTCGAAGATTTACCCAAGGGACCTTCTGGCAAGATACTGCGTTTGAAGTTACCCGAAATGATTGCTGATGTGAATTTGTGATACTACATTCAATACTGAATTAGATTCCACTGAAGAGAATAATGAAATGAAAATGCTCGAATTCGATGTACTGCCAGAAAACTATGTTCGTCGACTGGGACTGATTGTCTTACAGTCTGATGTAACCATTGAAGATGAGTTTCGTTATTTCTTTGAAGGTATTCCAGTCAGCCTAATGGTGAATAGAATTCCATTTGAAAATGAAGTGACGATTGAAACTCTGAAACAAATGGAAGGACACCTGACAACCAGCATGTCTCTTTTTCCACTAGACGCTGAGTTCGATAGTATGGGTTACGGTTGCACATCAGGGTCACTACATATAGGCGATGAATCAATTGCCAAGCTGGTAAAGGAATCACGTCCCTGCGAAAGCGTATCCAACCCTATGCTCGCAGCTATAACTGCCATGCGTCATATCGGTGCCAAAAACATAGCTTACCTCGCGCCCTATAGCGAAGAGGTCTCTCAGACCATGATCGATGAATTTGAGCGACACGACATACACGTTGAAGTGGCTGCCACGTTTAACGAAAAATATGACAAGATCGTTGGTCGAATTTCACCAGATTCAATTCGACAGGCTAGCATCGAGCTGGTTAAAGGTCAGAATGTCGATGCAGTATTTGTTGCCTGCACCAACATGAAGTGTGCACACATTATTCCATTTATTGAACAGGAAACCGGCATAGTCGCCACTTCCAGCAATCAGGTACTTGCATGGCATATGGCACAACTCTCTGGCCTGGCTGGACTGATTACCAATAAAGGCAGGTTATTCGAGTCCTAGCCGGAACAGGTTAGGTTTCTTAAGGGGATATTTGATTAAACCGCGAATCTATCAGTTGCACTGATTAGTTCATGCACAATGCCCGGCTCGCTACCCGCATGCCCGGCATCACCAACTAGACGAAAATTGGCCTCAGGCCAGGCTTTGTGAATATCCCATGCGGTCCTGGCAGGCGTGCACATGTCGTATCGTCCCTGAATCAATACACAAGGGATGTGTCTAATTTTGTGCAAATTCTGAATTAATTGATCATCAGAATCGAAAAAACCACAGTTAGTGAAGTAATGGCATTCAATGCGGGAAAAGGCCAGGGAAAAAAGATCCGATTCAACATTTGCATGCCCGGTAGGATTTGGCCACAAGGAGACTGCCGAAAACTCCCAACGCGCCCAGGCCCGTGCGCATTCGATTTGCGCAGCGGGATCATCACCGGTTAAGCGCTTATGATAAGCCGCTATTAAATCCCCGCGCTCAGTCAAAGGTATGGGTGCAATATAATCCTCCCAGAAGTCTGGGTAAACGTGACTTGCACCATCCTGATAGAACCACAACAACTCGCTTCGACGTAGGGTAAACAGGCCGCGCAATACCAGCTCTGTTACCCTTTCAGGATAAATTTGGGCATAGGCCAAAGCAAGTGTACTGCCCCACGAGCCTCCAAACACCTGCCAGGCTTCTACATCACAAAATTTACGCAGTGCTTCGATATCAGAAACTAAATGCCAGGTTGTATTATCAACCAGATTAGCATGTGGTATCGAACGACCACAGCCACGTTGATCGAAGAGGATTATTCGATACTTGGCGGGGTCAAAGTAACGCCGGAAGCTATTTCTGCAACCACTACCAGGGCCACCATGTAAGTAAACAACGGGCTTACCCTGCGGATTACCGCACTCCTCGAAATATATTTCGTGAACATCGGACACTCTTAACATGCCAGATTTATAGGGTTCTATCTCTGAATATAGTGATCGAATATAGGGTGGTTTAGATAATTTCATAAAATTGAATGGTTGGGTAATTTGGGAATCATCAGCTAGATTCATCTCTCCCTGACACCTTCAGGTGCGGATATACTTTTTGGATTTATCAGTGCGAACATACTGACTGCTAGCATCGAAAAATGGCTGATAATCCCAATGGGTCTGATTTGTGTGCATCGCCTGCAAAACAACTCTTTTCATTTCAAGATTTTGATCGATGCTTGGAGAAATTGAAGACACATCAAACTTCGACTCTATCAACTGTTTTAGGCTATTCTCGATTTCTGCGAATTCTTGCATGCCACATAGATTATTCCATTCACCAGGATCAGCGTCCAGATTAAACAACTGGTGATCAGCACCATCGATATAGACATACTTATAGCTACCCTTTCGAATCATGAAACAGGCCCTGAATACACCTTCCGCATGATATTCAGCCACGGCGATCCGTTCAACCTGAACCTCTCCATCCATTAACGGTAATACACTTACCCCATCCATAGGCAACCTTGATTCCACAGGAACCTGTGCAACATCAAGCAAGGTAGGCGCAAGATCTATCAAGGAAACAGGTGCTATAACTGGGCCTGTTCGAGTGTAGCCTGGAATGTCTGCAATAAAAGGGATTCGTGCAGAGTGGTCATAAAAACTTCGTTTCTGAATCATGCCCTTCTCTCCGATCATATCCCCATGATCCGCCACAAAGAATACGGCAGTTTGATCTCTGATACCTTGCTCTTCCAGAACATTGATAAGCTCGCCAACCTTATCATCTATATAACTATACAGCGCATAGTACCCTCTTCTCATTGCGCGCAAATTGTCCGGATCACGAATAGCATCGGCAAAACGGTCGGTGCCATGCCACTGAGACAATGCGTGGTCCATTACAGAAAAGTTTGATTCCATATCTTGAGGATAGTCAGGCAAGTCAATCTCAACATCCTCATACATATCCCAGTACTTACGTGGTGCGATAAAAGGTGGATGTGGGCTTGTAAATGAAGAAACCAAAGCAAAGGGTTGCTCATGATTTTCTCTCAAATATTCCAGGCTACGAAACTGATTCTCTTCATCAAATTGCAATTCGAGGGACCAACCCGGACCGACATTCTCTGCTAGATACTGCTTATAGAAATCAAACGCCAGAACGTCCTCTCCCTGATTAAGTGGATCGTAAGACCAGTCATAAGTGGATGGATATACATCAGTGGTTAATCGTCGGCGAAAACCGT
>JBLHGU010000068.1:0-24206 GCA_047615875.1 Parasphingorhabdus sp. | reverse complement strand
CCAGAGTTATTAGACGACATTAATCAGATAGTCGTGACCGGCGGTCACGCCCTGGTCAAAAAAAAGAAACCGACATAAAACATAGACACCCAAAGTTCCTGGACCTCAAAATTGTCCCAGAATCTTCCACGATCTTCAAGAAAACGAGACTAGGAAAAAATATTTTTGGGGTGTTTATGATATTGCTAAATCCTCTTGTTTTATTTGCTTTTTGTTCGCATCTTAAATTTAACAAATTCAAGAGGATTTTCATGTCTAATGGAAATATTGCTATTTATTTCAATGGCTTTTTTATTTCTGGATGGGCACTAATTAACTTGTTGTTTCGCGAGTTTTCGAGCGAGAGTTCGGCGATGCATGCCCAGCCTTCTAGCCGTCTCTGAGATATTGAATCCGGTGTCAGCGAGTGTTTCGTGAATGCGTTCCCACTCAAGGGTTTTGATTGAGGTAGCGCGGCCACGAATCTTTACTTCCACATTGCCTTCAGCGCTATTAAATGCAGCTTCAATGTCATCGGTATTTGAAGGTTTCGCAAGGTAGTAGCATGCGCCAAGTTTTATTGCTTCAACTGCCGTTGCGATGCTCGCGTAGCCCGTCAGCACCACAATGAGCATATCGGGGTCGTGTTTGTGTAAAGCCTGGACACACCCAAGACCAGAGGCCTCACCGTCTAATTTAAGATCCACCACGGCGTAGCCCGGGGAATGATTTTCCAGGATATTCTGTGCGCCTTCTAAACTATTGGTGCTGAGTACTGTGTAGTGGCGACGCTCAAATGAACGCCCTAATGTTCTCGCAAATGCGGCATCGTCTTCGATGAGTATGAGGGTCCGAGGAATACTATTTTCGTTATCTGTCATAACTGTAAGCCTCTTTTAGGCGGAGTGCATCTAGTGGTAAGCAAAGATTTATTTCGGCGCCTCCTTCCTGACGATTGCGTGCCCCTACTTCGCCACCCAAAATACGCGCGACATTGAAAACAAAAAACAACCCCAGACCGCTGCCAGAACGACCCTTGGTAGATTGGTAGGGCTGTCCAAGGCGATTTAAAATTTCGCTGGAAAAGCCGGGCCCCCGATCAACGATTCTAATAAGTAGCATATCGTTTTGCCGTAAAACTTCAAGACCAACCCAATCTGGAGAAGCTTCCAGCGCGTTGTCTAGAAGATTGCAGATAGTTTGTTTTAATACGGTATCTGACGCGATATCGATGTCTTCGCTAACTAAATTTTGAAAACTAAATTCACGAACTTTGCGTGTGTTTTGCCAATCAGTGATCAGTTCGTCAAAAAAATTACATACCGTGGTCTCTCCAGAGGACTCACCTCGGGTCTCACCAGCAGACATGAGTATGCCGCTAACAATTGCCTTGCAGCGCTGAATTTGGGTTTGCATTTCGGTAACTTCTCCACCAAGATCGGGATCTGATTTAAGAAAGGGCATGCGCTGCCAATCACCAAGGATAACCGCAATGGTAGACAGCGGTGTGCCTAATTCGTGCGCTGCGCCTGACGCTAGCAAGCCCATCCGAAGAATATGGTCTTCCTCTGCGGCACGCTGACGTAATTCGGCTAGATGCGCATCATGTTCGCGGTGGGTGCGGTTTATTCGATTGATAAAAATGACCAGTAAAGCGGCATTAAGGATCAAACAGATCAAAATACCCTCGACATAGTAACTGTGTATGCCGAGGTGATAATCTTGCGCTAACTCAAGTGGTCGAGCTTTCTCTGCCAGCCAGAGAAAGCAGAGTGTGGCCACGCCTAGTAGCGCCCATGCATAGGATGGTGCCAAAAGTACCGCAGCAAGTCCAACCTGCAACAAGTAAAGGAAAACAAATGGATTTGTAGAACCGCCACTGAGATACAGCTGAATGGTCAGTATGGCCATGTCGACCAGCAGGCCCATAAATAGCTCTGCGGTACGTACTCTGTGTCTAAACCGCAGGGCGAGCTCGTTAAGCGCATTAAACACGACGAGTCCAGCTAGTACGCTTAACATTACTTGCATCGGCAGTTCTACGCCAAAGCCATAGCGAGTAACGACAATAGTCAGAAATTGACCGAGTACTGCCAACCAGCGAAGTTGCACAAGTTGGCGCATGTGCTTACCGAGGGTGTCAGTATCATTCCTGTTAGCGTAGCTACGCAGCGGAAGGTCGTCGGTCATAATCGGCTACTGGTTGTTATCGTTAACTTTCGTGAGCGTGCAGACAGTATACTTATATGTGTGCCACTAAGTCTCAGCCGGCTTCAGTTTGATTTTGACCGACGATCTTCTCGAGCAATAATGACACCAGCGCCAATTACCATAATAGCTAAGCCATACCACGTGACGGCGTAAACCAGATGGCTATTATAAAAGCTAATTCTGGTAAGCCCACCTGCAGGAACCTGGCCGATTTGCGTGGGCAAAAATGGCTGTTCGAGATCTCGTTTTTCTGCGTCAATAAAGTAGGGAGCGACGATTAGCTTCTGGTGGGCAGCGATTGCGGTCACATCTCGTGAATACCAGCGACCCAAAACCGGCTCATTAGTTCTTAATACACTGCCTTCAGGTTCGGTCATTCGCAACAACCCTACCACCTGCTGTACGCCCGTTAGTGGCGGCGCGGGTTGAACGCCTTGACTGATGAACCCCCGATTGACTAAAACAATACTCTCATCGACGCGTTGAAAGGGTGTGAGTACCCAGTAGCCACTGCCTAGTTCAGTTGCAGCGACGACCAAGGTGTCTTTGCCACTAAGGAAGTGGCCGTTCACCGAGATCCGCCGGTACTCGTCGGCGTTTTTGCTGATAGTTTGCCATTTAATAACTTCTGGAGCTGATTCTGGTGATGCGTGAACTCGGGTTTCAACGCGCTGAATAAGGTCTAGCTTCCAGATTCGACGATCTAGCTGCCAGTTGCCTAGCAGAATCAAACTGACGAAAGAAAATAGCCCGATCACCGCAATAGACCATTTTATTAGCGCGCTGCGTTCATGCATTATCTAATTTGCTCACGGTGTGGGCGACAATAATCAACTGCTACCAGTCACCATACCCGGCATCATATTGACGTTCATGTGGTACATCACCCACAGCGAGCCGGCCAGAGTAATGAATACTAAAAGCAGTGTGAAAAGCAGCGAAAGCATATTCCACCCCCCCTCAGAGTGAAAATTCATGTGCAGAAAATAAATCATATGCACCACAATTTGCACTAAAGCTAAACCGAGGATGATCACGATGGTCATATTCCGTGAACTAAATACATCGGCCATAACTAACCAGAAAGGAACAGCTGTCAAAATAATCGAGGCAATAAAGCCGATCATATAGCCACTAAAGGTGCTGTATGGCCCTTCTTCCTCGTGGTGTTCCAGTCTGTTTTTATTGTGTTTTCTCATGACAATGACCCCATTAGGTAAACAATGGTAAATACGCCTATCCAAACCACATCAAGAAAATGCCAGAACATTGATAGGCAAAACAGGCGGCGGCGGTTAGCGCCGGTAAGTCCGTACTTACGAAGTTGTACTAGAAGGGTCACTAACCAAAGGATGCCGAAGGCAACGTGAAGACCGTGAGTGCCTACCAGTGCAAAGAACGAAGATAAGAAAGCACTAGTTTGTGGACCTGCGCCCTGATGAATAAGATGATAAAACTCATAAAGTTCTAAGCCTAAAAATCCCACCCCTAATACGCCAGTGATGGCCAACCAAAGCATGGTCCCTGACAATTTGGCTTGCTGCATTTGTAGCATGGCGAAGCCGTAGGTAATCGACGAAACCAGCAGGAAACTGGTGTTTAATGCTACTAGTGGCAGGTCAAACAGGTCAGCGCCAGTTGGCCCGCCAGCATAACTTTGGCTCAATACACCATAAGTCGCGAATAGCGCGGCAAAGATCAGGCAATCGCTCATCAGGTAGAGCCAAAAACCCAGCAAAGTACCGTTGGCAACGTGCTCTTCTTCGAGCACTAAAAATTCAAAACTAGCCGACTGAGTTACCGGCACTGCTAAAGAGCTTTCCATCTTAAACAATTACCTCGGTTTGATTAGCCACAAATTTTGCCTCGGCCTTCTCTACTTCTTCTACGGGTATGTAGTATTCACGATTATAATTAAAAGTATGAATAATAATGGCGGTCAGCAGTGCGACAAAAGCTAAGCCTGCGATCAACCACATATGCCAAATCATCGCAAAGCCAAACACAGCGCTAATACCTGCAAGCACAATACCCGCTGCGGTGTTCTTGGGCATATGTATGGCCCTAAAGCCAGTTTTAGGGCGAACAAAACCATTGGCTTTCATTTGCCACCACGCATCGATGTCATACACTCGCGGCGTAAATGCAAAGTTGTATTGAGGTGGTGGTGACGAGGTTGACCACTCCAGGGTGCGGCCATGCCATGGATCGCCGGATTCATCGCGTAGTGAATCGCGATTTTTGTAGCTGACATAAAGTTGGATAATAAAACAAAGAATGCCCAGTGCAATTAATAAGGCGCCACACAGTGCAACTTGAAACCAAATCTGCAGTGACGGATCGTCGAAACGACTCATGCGTCGCGTTACACCCATGAAACCCAGTAGATAGAGCGGCATAAATGCGAGGTAAAAACCAGTGAACCAACACCAGAATGACGCTTTACCCCAAAACGGATCGAGCTTGTAGCCGGTAACCTTGGGGTACCAATAGGTAACAGCAGCGAAGGTACCAAAGACCACCCCACCGATGATTACGTTATGGAAGTGAGCGATCAAGAACAGACTGTTATGCAGTACAAAGTCTACTGGTGGTACTGCTAATAACACCCCCGTCATGCCACCAATAATGAATGTCACCATAAAGCCGATGGTCCATAACATAGGCACGTCAAACTGAATGCGGCCGCGGTACATGGTGAACAACCAGTTAAATAGTTTCGCACCCGTCGGTATTGAGATAATCATGGTGGCGATTCCGAAGAAACTATTCACCGTCGCGCCAGAGCCCATAGTAAAGAAGTGATGTAGCCATACCATATAGGCTAGTACGGTGATTACTACGGTGGCGTAGATCATGGATGAGTAGCCAAACAGGCGCTTACGACTGTAAGTAGCGACTATTTCAGAGAACACACCAAACAGCGGCAGAATTAGGATATAGACCTCTGGGTGACCCCAAATCCAGATTAAATTCACATACATCATGGCGTTGCCGCCAAGATCGTTGGTGAAAAAATTCATATCCAGGTAGCGGTCTAAGGTAAGCATACCCATTACGGCGGTCAAAACGGGGAAGGCGGCGACAATCAAAATATTGGCACACAGCGAAGTCCAAACAAACACCGGCATTTTCATCATATTCATACCTGGCGCGCGCATTTTAATGATGGTTACCACTAAGTTAATACCGGACAACAGCGTCCCCACCCCAGCTATCTGCAAGGCCCAAATATAATAATCCACTCCGACCCCAGGGCTTTGCAATATCCCTGAAAGAGGCGGGTAAGCGAGCCACCCAGTTTTTGCAAATTGGCCGATAAATAGCGATACCATGACTAGGCCGGCACCAGCAGCGGTCATCCAGAAACTTAAATTATTTAAGAATGGGAATGCAACGTCGCGGCCACCAATTTGTAGCGGCACTATGTAATTCATCAGGCCGACAACAAAAGGCATTGCCACGAAGAAAATCATTATAACGCCGTGAGCGGTAAAGATTTGGTCGTAATGATCCGGCGGTAAAAAGCCAGCAGAATCGCCAAAGGCCGTTGCCTGGTGGACCCGCATGAGGATGGCGTCAGAAAAACCTCGCAGTAGCATCACAAAACCTAAGATCATGTACATCACACCGATGCGTTTGTGATCAATGCTGGTGATCCATTCCTGCCATAAATAGCCCCAAACCTTGTAGTAGGTTAGTACTGCTACTAAAGTGCCACCGCCGAGCACAACCATAGCGAATGTCGCTATAAGGATAGGATCGTGTAGAGGTATGGCGTCCCAACTGAGACGGCCAAATACAAGCTTGGCTAAATCAAACTGTTCAGTCATGAAAAGTACCAGTGCCCGTGGGGCATTGTCAGTGAATGGGATATACGTGAAACGTTTAAAGCAGCTATGCGTAATGTATTAGTAATCATGGCCGGCCTCGCTCTGAGTGCTCGCGCTAGCCGGTGCGTTGTGATTACCTTCATGGGGCAACATCCAGTCCTTCATGCACGGGGTGCCGGGGTCGACGCAGCGATTGAGAATGGATTCGTAAAGTTCTGGTTCAACTGCGCTGTAGTATTGCACCGGGTTGTATTCGCTGGGCTTTGCTAGCGCTTTGTAGGCGCTACGACTAAGTACTTCGCCGTCGGTTTTTACCTTGGTTACCCACTGCACAAAATCTTCCTCAGGCATACCGAGGAATTTGAAACGCATACCATTAAAGCCTGCGCCAGAATAGTTTGCAGAGAAGCCGTCATAGCTCCCTGGCTCATTGATAACGGCGTGTAGTTTAGTTTCCATGCCACCCATCGCATAAATCTGGCCCGCTAGTGCAGGGATAAAAAATGAGTTCATCATAGTGGTTGATGTGATCTTGAACTTGATTGGACGGTCGACCGGCGCTGCCAGCTGGTTGACCACAGCAATGCCCTGCTCCGGATAAAAGAATAGCCACTTCCAATCCATCGCCACCACTTCCACGATCAGAGTTTCTACTCCTTCAGGAATTGGCCTATTTTCGGCGATACGATCGAGAGGGCGATAGGGATCGAGTTGGTGAGTGCTGACCCAAGTCAGAGCACCCAATGCGATAACGATTGCCAGAGGCGCAGCCCAAATAAGGAGCTCTAAGCTGGTGGAGTGATCCCAATCTGGCTCATAGACGGCCTCTTTGTTGCTGGCACGATAGCGCCACGCAAACAGTAGGATGAAGAAAATGACCGGAACAACAATAATCAGCATCAGCCCCGTCGCCCAGACAAGAAGGTTCGCTTGCTGGACGGCAATGTCACCGGAAGGCGACATCACGACCGTTTCACAGCCTGACAGCAGCACGACGGTAGCCGTAAAAAAAATCTTTCGTAAAGTTGTATGAATCGACATCGTCACTCGTGAATTCAAGCGTAAGAAAAGGATGGGACTTTAAGCTAAATAGGTGGACGATAGAATTGGACAATTTGTCCTATGGCTGGGTCATCACGATAGGAGTAGTCTCTTCGAAATTACTAAATTTGGATAACCTTTGTGCTATGGCCAGTTCGACTAAGTCTCATACAACTAGTGGCTCTTCGGCCATAGAAATGCAAGCTCCAGTGGAACATTCTGCTGTCGCTCCTGGTGAAATCGCTATCGGCGTTGTTATTGGCCGCGCGTCAGAACATTTTGACTTCTTTGTGTTTGGTATCGCTTGCGTGCTGGTTTTTCCCAGCGTGTTTTTCCCTTTTGTTAGCACTCTAGATGGCATGCTATACGGCTTTGCTATTTTCTCTATGGCATTCATCGCCAGACCCTTTGGTACTGCGTTGTTTATGACGATTCAACGTCATTGGGGCCGCAGTGTAAAGCTCAGCACCTCGTTGCTTTTACTCGGTACAGCAACAGCAGGTATTGCATTCTTACCTAGCTATAACACCCTGGGCGGCGCTTCAATATTTTTACTTGCCATGTTTCGCGTTCTACAAGGTATTGCGCTAGGCGGCTCATGGGACGGATTGCCTTCCTTATTGGTACTAAATTCACCCAAACCTAAGCGCAGCTGGTATGCAATGATTGGTCAGCTTGGTGCACCAATAGGGTTTCTGATCGCTAATTTGTTATTCCTCTATTTGATCAATAGCGTGAGTAGTGAAGACTTTCAAGCATGGGCGTGGCGCTACCCCTTCTTTGTCGCGTTTGCAATTAATGTTGTCGCGCTCTTTGCTCGCCTGCGCTTAGTGATGACCGAGGAGTATACGCTCGCCCTGGAAGAGAGTGAGTTGGAGCCAATCAGCACTGGTGAAGTACTCGACAAACAAGGCCCTTATATTTTCCTGGGGGCCTTTGCCGCATTAGCCAGTTACGCACTTTTTCATATTGTCACCATCTTTCCGCTATCCTGGATTCTGCTTGGCGAGTCTCAGCTTATCGGCAATGTGCTTTTTGTTCAGGTCCTCGGTGCCTGTATTTGTATCGCAGCAACTATGGTCTCTGGAGTAGTCGCTGACCGTATTGGCAAGCGCACTACTATTTCAATAATGGCAGTTTTAATTGGGATTTTTGCGCTGTTTGCACCGATGCTCATGGGCGGAACGCCAGCTATGCAGGATGCCTTTATATTGATTGGTTTTGCGCTTTTGGGGGTCTCCTATGGTCAGGCCTCGGGCATCATAACTGAAAATCTTGAGCGTCGCTTCCGCTATTCTGGCGCAGCGTTAACTTCAGATTTAGCATGGTTATTTGGGGCGGCTTTCGCCCCGCTGTTTTCGCTAGGCTTGTCGGTACAATTTGGCCTGATCGCAGTGAGCTTTTATCTGCTGTCTGGTGTGTTGTTCACGCTATTGGCGCTGCGGATTAGCAAGCATTTGGAAACGGCTGATTAATATGCAGCAAAGGAAAGTGTACGTTAGCACTCAAAAGGAGTAGAAATGAATTTCGAGAAAATGTCAGAAAGTGAAATTCTTATTATCGCCAATCCTATTATGGTTAACTTGATGGATGTCTCAACGAATATTGATCATGAAAAGCACATTAAAGATTTCACTGATAGAATGAAAGCTATTGTTACCAAAGAGCAACTTCAGAAAGTCTGCGAGCAGTATCAGTCAGAAAAAGGTTTCTTTTCTCAGCGTGAGTCAATTGCAGTATTTAAGCGTCCAGGTTCTGCAGCAATAATGTGGAAGCAAAAATTTTCAAAAGCACAAGGTGAGTTTGTGGCTGAAATGGCGCTATTAGTCGTACCATAATGGTAAATATCTTGTCGATCATGCAATGGTTTTCTAAAGGTGCTAACAAGTCAATGTTACAAAAACAAATGCTGGGCCAAAACCCGCCCGTTAGTTGCCTTCCGCAAATTGCGGGGTTAGGCTGCTCTATATTTAACTCGGCTAACTAAATGAATAAAAACATCGAGACTCATATTAAAGAATTAGGCTATGAACTCCCACCGACAGAGGGTGATGACTACTACGGCTCACTATATGGTGCAATGAAGCCCTACCACATCGTCGGGAATGTGTTGCATTTGTCAGGACACGTACCGATTAGAAATGAAAAACCAGTGTTTCCGGGACGTCTTGGCGAAACTGTTTCTATCGAGCAAGGCCAGGAAGCAGCTGCGCTGACAGCTATGAACGCAATTGCCGGAATCAAGCAGGCTTTAGGAGATTTAGATAGAGTAGTTAGTATTATAAAATCACTTAACTTTGTCGCATGCGCTCCAGATTTCACTGATGTGCATCTTGTTTCCACTGCTATGGCCAATCGGTTTGTCGAAGTATTTGGTGAGGAAATAGGCATCGGATGTCGGGCAACAATAGGTGTTCAAAGTCTTGCGAATAACTTTTGCTTTGAAACCTGGATCGAAGTTGAAATCAAATAATCGTGCCGGCCAAAAGAAACAGCGCACCTCAGCCTAAGACGACGGATGCACACGGGAAAAATAAAGCAGCGTCGCTTCGCTCTGCACCATTATTTTGCCGGTGATTCGCAGCCGTAGCTGCAAAATAAATGAATCGCTCAGAAATCAAAATTTTCATGACTCAGGCTTTATCGGAAGGCCGAAAAGCCAGGGAAAAATGCTCTCCAAATCCGGCAGTAGGATGCGCCTTGACACGAAATGGAAAGATTATCGCCAGGGACATACTAATGAGCCAGGCGAGCCTCATGCTGAAATTATGGCTATCAATACTGTTGAAGGTAGTTTGGAAAATGTGGCATGTTTTGTATCACTGGAGCAGTGTTCTTTTGTTGGTCGAACACCTTCCTGTGCGAGTGAACTCGTAGAGCGCGGAATAAGGAAAGTATTTATTGGCGCCATTGATCCACACCCAATGAATAGAGGTGCTGGAATCGACATTCTGAAGAACGCTGGAATCAGAGTAGAAACAGGAATCCTTGAAAAGGAAGTTAGAAATGAACTGTCAGAGCATTTCGCAAAGTACTGCTCACAAACGCATTAAATCTGACTTCGTAAGTCAGACGTTTTTTTGCAAAGCAATGGAATCAAGGGGTCGATCATTGATAAAATTATTGAGCTATTGTGATTTACAAGTATGAACACTAATTACCATGTAATGAACCGAGGTAGAGACCATCAGGCTAAATTTCAATTAACGGGTTAAAGCAATAAGCGGCCCCTTTAGACTCTTCCAAAAGAAAACCCCGCCTGAGAAAAACCCAGGCAGGGTTCAAGTGGTTACAATGACGGGTTTGCTAAGGTAAATCCGATATCGGTGATACCTATAGGATCGAGTCGTAGTTTTCGCCACTGTCGATAACGCTGTCGCAGGACGCGCTGCCCTGGTCATTTGGTACGCGCACATCAATTTTGCCAGCTTTCTCGCCATTGGCGTTTGATGCGGTAAAGTTGACGTGATACACACGACCGTCACCTGTGTCAGAACTTTCTGCGCGTAGGTACAGATTCCCATCTTCGATGACCGCATCAGGCCCTGTGTCGCCAATGGCTGTGTCGCCGATACCAGTGCCGTTGGTCGCTTCATCCTGGGTTACACTATCGATAGTGATAGTAGCGTTATCATCTGTGTCGCTTATGCCGGTAATTTTGACAAGTAAAAGCTTGTGGTCTCGCGGCCAGAGGCAGGCTGAGCTTGGTTGCGCGTTTGAGACGTTAGGAATGTCACTGGTGTGTCGTACATGAAAGGTCACCTTGTCATACGATGTGCCGCCATTGCCGTCATTTACCATCACCTCGAAGGTTAAATTTTCTCCTTCGACATTGACGTGGGGCGCCAAAAAGGAGGGTGTAGCCGTAGTTGAATCAGAGATAATCACAGGTATTGTTGAACCAATCTGCGTCCATTCATAAGTCAGTGTGTCACTATCAGGGTCTTCACTGGAACCCCCATGCATTTCGAAGAGGGTATTTTCGTCAATATTTTGAGAGTCCCCGGCTTTGGCCATTGGATAGTTATTGCCAGTGTTGACCATGATCGTGACGTGGTCCACAGCACTAACCTTGCCATCACTAACAGTAAGCTGGAATACCAGTTGGTTCGAATTTTTGGGTGTGAAGGTCGGGTATGCAGAATCTGAATTGAAGAGTTCAACTTTGGTAGTTCCTCCCATCTGTTTCCACTGATAGCTCAGCTCATCACTGTCAGGATCATAGCTTGATGATCCGTCCAGTCTTACTGGAGAATCGGCTGAGATAGACTGGGTCACTCCGGCAATAGCTGTCGGTGCATTATTCACGTTGGTGACAGTGATATTGACAATGTCTTTAGTGCTAGTGCCATTGATATCGATGAAGGTGAGTTCAAAGGAGAAAGTTTTACCACCGACATCTACCGCTGGTGCGGTGAATGTTGGGCTTATCGCAGCAGCACTGTTGAGCAGCGTGCCTGTCAAACTTGTCGAGCCAATTTGTTTCCAGGCATAGGCGCCATTATTATGCGTCCCTCCGCTCTCACTTCCAATAAGTGTGACATTATCTCCAATGTTAACGCTTTGATCGGGCCCAGCATTCGCGCCTGTAATTCCCCCTATGAAGAAACTGGCTATGCCACTTTCCTCTATTATGAAGTTATTGGCGGCGCCAACAGTGCAGCCCTCCGCCCCCATTGTGTTATTAGCGCCTAATGTGACAGCCCCATCAGATGTAAAGACACCACCACACGCTTTGCCAATGCCTGTTAGCGTTGAGCCTTCACCAGTGGTGACGTAGGAACCAGTAAAAATAGTACCTATGACATTCGAGCCTGCGCCGATGAATGTATAGCCCCCTGTATTCCAGATAATACTGCTGTCTGCGGTTACATTGAGCAACTCTATTGTCAGATTAGCACCAAAGGCAATATAGGTGTCGACATTGAAAACCCAAAAGTTGGGTTTGTTGTTACCGTCAAGGGTGAGTGTTATGCCCGCAGTCGTCGACAGATTCGCCGCATGATAGACGCCTGGTTGGAGCGTTTTGTTTTCGGTAATCGTTGTCGCAAGCTTAGTGTTTATGCGCATGCTGCTCAGGGCTACTTGCGCCTGTTTAAGTTGTGCCCGATTTAATTGTGTTTGTTTATTATCAGCCGCGGCCTGGTCGACTGTGGAAAAGTGCTCTAAATGGCTCTCTAACATATTGCCTTTGACGTTTGCACTAGCGCCGAGAGTTACTACGGCCCCAGCCAAAAGATCGCCACTGACGATTGCATACGCGCCTAGTGTTGCAGCTGCCCCGGTTGTAAAATTACCACCGATTGTTGCATCTGCGCCGAGCGTTCCAGCTTCACGGGCCGTAACATAGCCAACTACTTTTCCAGATGCACCGAGCGTAACTGCGGCTCCGGCCACAAGATTGCCACCGACAATTGTGGCCGCGCCTAGGGTTGCGCCGGCAACTGCCTGAAGATTACCACCAACGATTGAACTTGCGCCCGTTGTTATGGCTGCGCTGGAATAGACCGTCTGGCTATTTAGGTCTGAACCTAGTAGCGGCGTGGAAACCGCTTGTGCCCCAGACACAACAGAAAATAGCGAGATAAAGAGGAGTTGCCTGGAAAAGTTCATAATATTCGTTCCTGTTTTTGGCTGGAGTAAATTTATAATGCAATGTTAGCGCCAAGTTAAGAATTTCAATTTAAATTCAGATAAAACAATAAGTTAAAAGTAGGGCCGAATTATATTCGGTGTTGATGCTTTGGTAGCAAGTTCACAAAATTGTCAAGGATTGACAATGTTGGTCAGAAACTCCCGCTGAAAAAGTTAATCCTGCCTAAACCATAGTTTTTCTTGAACGCCTGGCGAACAATACGTGACAGTTGTTTTGGAATTATATTAATCCGCCATTCAAGGGCGGCAGGTGATCAATGCTGTGGGGTCGCTTCGGTCATTCATCCAGCAAGGAAAGAGTTTAATAATTAAATGGTCATTCATTGATAAAACTATCTTGCTATTAAGATTTAAAGGTATGAACACTTTTTGCCATGTAATGAACCGAGGTAGAGACCATCAGATTGAATTTCAACTAACAGGTTAAATTAATAATTGACGCCTTTAGATCTTTCATTTATATCAACTCCTACACGTTGGCTATTCATATAGATCGACCAAATACGCTCACTAAAATCATGACCTGATCCGGTGTAATTTGTTCTTATTCTAGCAAATAACTGGATGGCGACTAGATTTACCTTTGTGGCTTTAATGCTACTGGTGCTGGTTATTTGGAGAATGTCGAAATCAGTACTAGATTAGCTGAGTGAGCCGATCGATTAAATCCTTCCGTGTTTCCTCGCCTCTCTGAGTTGAAAAATCCATTTGGGAAGTAGCGTTATAGCGGTTTAAGTGATTTTGCTTTATTGATGAAAAACCAGTTTTTAGTAAGAAAGTGATGGTATATTTTTTTACTGAATCAGAAAAATTTGTAAAAATAAAACGTATAATATTCGATTAGTTTTGAAGGCAGTGAATTATGGAGAAGAATAGTAAGGTATACCTGCTAATTTATAATCAAAGGTATATTTCCTTTGATTTATGCTGTCAAAAGTCATGAAATCAATCATCGATATCATTGGCATAATCGGCATACTGATTTGCTTTTTAGGTTTTACCTATCAGCATCGTGCTCGAAAACATATAGATACTCAAAACCCATTGCAGATAAAATTAATTAAATCGTTTAAACGCGCCCCAATCGAGGATTACTCCGATTTTGGAAAAGAATTATTAGGGAAGTCTGATAACTGTGCAATTATTGGAGTTAGCATGGTTTTGGGCTATGCCATATTTTCTGAAATATTTGAATAAACGGTCATTGGTGAAAATGACTTATAGCATGTGTCTAAAATGGGTTCGGTGCAAAAGCACGGGTCGCAATTTTGCTGGGTGTTGAAGCGGTAGGAAAATTAAAGCAATATATTTGTATTTTGAAAACAGGTGAGGATAGCGCCCTCAAATTATATTGTCAGAGTTTGTGTTCCTGTAATTTACCCACAAACGTATTCTTTGTTCAACTTTTGTGCTATAAAAAAACGATTGGTTTTTCTACAACCCCGATGCGCCTCAAAGTGCCGAAAATGAAAAATATTGTTAAGCGTGATGACTTAAAAGATGGAGAAGTTATTGCTCTTCTTGAAGAGCATCATGAAGAAAGGCATCTTTACTCTCCACCCGAAAGCATTCATGCACTGGATCAATCGAAATTCAACGACCCTTCATTAGTGTTCTGGAGCGCAAGGAACGAAAAAAACTGATTGCTTGCAGAGCACTTAAAAAGCTTTCACCTGTGCACGGAGAAATAAAGTCCATTCGTGCCTCTAAGAAATATAAACGTAATGGTATAGCCGGTAAGGAATATCAAAAAGAATTAAGGGGTCGTGCATTGATATAACCGGTTTATTGGATTTTAGAAATCATAAAAGATCAAAGCCGCTTATCTAATTTGTCTTCAACCAATTAGATATATGGTCCCCAGAGTTCTGAACGACAAATCGGTATACTTGATACGATTTACGAGACCATTATCATGCTTCAATCCATGCCGCAGCACACTAGAGCCCGCGATCTCGGAATTCCGTTTACAGGGCAGCCTGGTGCCGCGAATGCTATTACTGATGTGCCGGGCGTTCGGGTCGGATACCAAACTATTGTCGACGACCTGGCGGCCGATGTCACGGGTCCGGTCGCGGTGCGTACTGGTGTGACCGCGATTCTACCGAGTGCGCAGGAAAATCTCTTCGAACCCACCTGGGCCGCGATATCGTCCTTCAACGGCAACGGCGAGATGACCGGCGCGCACTGGATCAATGAATCCGGAACCTTCACCGGGCCGATCATGCTGACCAACACCCACAGCGTTGGTATGGTTCATCATGCTAGCCTGCAATGGCTGACGCGTCGGCCCGAGTATGACGCAGCCCAGGACCCGTGGCTGCTGCCGGTTGTAGCCGAAACCTGCGACGACGTGATGAACGATATCAACGGTTTCCACGTCACCGCAGCTCACGTTTCCAAGGCGCTGGAGAATGCGGCTGGCGGTTCGGTTCTTGAGGGCAATGTTGGCGGCGGCACTGGAATGCGCTGTTATGCATACAAGGGCGGTACAGGTACTGCGTCAAGAGCACTGTCGATCGGCAATCGGCACTATACGCTTGGCGCGCTGGTACAAGCGAATTTCGGACGGCGCGACGAGCTGACTATTCGTGGTGTACCGGTCGGGGAACTCGCCGGACCTGCACCAAACCCGGGGGATGACTCAGGTTCACTGATTGTCGTGATTGCGACTGATGCGCCCTTGTTGCCGCTGCAGTTGCAACGAATTGCGCGACGCTGCGCCCTCGGCATGGGGCGCACCGGTACTTCGGGCAATAACGGTTCAGGGGATTTATTCATTGCTTTCAGTACGGCCCGAAGCACTCGAGCGGGCGGCGACGATCCGACCGAAACAATGTCGCTGTTGCCGGCGGAAGTGATTGATCCGCTGTTCAGGGCCACGGTGGAAAGCACCGAAGAAGCTATCATCAATGCCCTGGTCGCCGCAGAAACCATGGTTGGGCATCGGGGGCGGAAGCTTGAGGCCATCGACAGGGAATGGCTCTCGTCGCTATTTGGCGAATCCAGATTGCGTTAGCTAAAGTTTGGCCGAAGCGTAATCCCGGTATGGCACCATGCCAGGAAAGCCCGGCTTTATTATTCCAGATGTTACTGTACACGCTGTGCAGTAAGGGCTTAGCCGAAAGCTGTTATTTTGTGATGCTGACTATTATCTGGTTTATCCTGGTCGATTACTCGGCAATGGGTAAACCGACGACTATAAGGACTGCATAGTCCTGTTTATGGCAACCGGCAACATCAGGCATGGGTTCGCCAGGTGTTACTCTAAAAACATCACGCGGTACATTTTCAGGAGTACACATTTGCTCTGTTGATAAGGGGGTGTAAAGCGCCGAGCGACAACCAAGGTGAGTGACATCATAAATACTCGCACCATGTTCCAGCTCCCATCGTTGGTTGCCATTTTCATCTACGGGATAAACTTTTAACGCAGAAAGCACCTGGCGACCTCCGGTTACAAGATACTCGCCAGAGGGTAGTGGAAAATCAGGTGCTTCCATTATTAATCCATTTTCTTCTACCCACCATGCCGAACTATCAAACTGCCATTTTGCCGGAGCAACACCATCGGAAGCTAACAGGTCATCATAATTTTTGAGTTTGACACCGCGAGGGCCGGGATCTAGCGGCCAATAGCCCCAGGTCTCAGCATTATTTCCGGATTTAGCATCAGGATCTGCAAGCACGGCTATATAATGAGAGGGGCTGACGGCTTGAAAGCGTGAGCGGTAGTTTTCCGCAAAAACAGGTTGCTGGGTTAACAACAGCAAACCCAATACAACCAAAAAAGAGTTCATTGCGCTCGAACAACTGAGAAAAGTGGTTTTGGTCATATCGAATTATTCGTTTTCTAATAAAGCTACTTTAACATTTACTATTGTTCGAGGTAAATAACGATCAGAGCTGATCTCAAACCATCTTATTGATGCACTGAATAGAAAATCATGCCAGTCCAGATAATTGAAGTTTCGTCACTTTGAACTTAATGACCGTGAGCCCGTTTACCCGATGTTCCGAGATGTCATCGAACAATATTTCAAAGTGCTTAAAATCTGAGTTAGCAAAAGGCGTTGCGTAAAAAAGAATACCTCTTAAAGGTCGTCACCTGGAAGAAGAAATGATATTGCCAAAAAGTTAATAAAAGTTGAGAGTAGTACTGATCTTCTAAAAATAGTGGTGCTAAAAATTAATGATGATGTGCCAATAAACGAAAGGCCAAAACCTATGAACCCATTAAAAACATCATGGCCGCAATTGCCTGGCCTATATCAAGCGCATTCAGTGGATGATAAAAAGCGCCGCTTCGTCGTCACTTTGCTTTTACCTCTAATGATACGAGACGTTATACCTCTCGGTTTTTCATATTTTTTCCAGTAGTCCTTGAATTCCAGGGCGATTACCACAAGAAGCAAAGCGATTCGCTGGTATTTCATGATCATGCCAAAATCATGTTACTTGTCTTAATGATCAATAAAGACCGAAATAATATAAAGACCACAAATAATGGCTCCAGATAAGGCAAATGCTGGGCCATCATGAAAGTCAGTTCCACCTCCGCCACAGGCGGATAGAAAAAGAGCGTTTATATCTACATTTCAAACATCTCACTTTAGTTTTCGATATGTCTTAGGCTGAAAGTGAATCGTGTAACTCCAGTGCAGACTGAGTCAAGAGACCCGCATCTACACCCGCACAAATCAAACTGTAGCCTGCTTCAATGTAAGGTTGGACACTGGTTGCGCTGACGCCAAAATATCCAACGGAGATGTTTTTTCTATCGCAGGCCGCTTTAACCTTTGCAATCGCTGCCACAACGTCAGGATCATCCACCTGTCCCATTTTCCCCATACTGGCTGAAAGATCGTAAGGACCAATGAAAATACAGTCAATGCCGGGAACTTCAACAATGCTGTCGATGTTGTTGACGGCGTCAATGTGTTCGGCCTGCAAGATGACTGCAACTTGATCATTTGCGGTTTCCATATAATTGACGAAATCCAGACCATAACCCTGAGCACGGGCTAGACCGACGCCTCTTTCACCCATAGGCGGGTACTTACACCAATTGACCACATCGGTAGCTTCTGCTGTAGTATTTACTTTCGGGGCGATAATGCCATCTGCTCCAATATCGAGTAGCTTCTTAATAGCCGATTCGCTGTTTTCATGAACTCGAATGATATTCGCGCAGCGACCACCGACAGCTTGAATCATGTGTTGCCAGTCGAGTGTTGACAGTGCGCTGTGCTCACCATCCATAAAAAACCAGTCGAATCCACATTTTGATAACATTTCAGCAACTTCAGGGGACGGTATTGTCAGCATGGTTCCGAGTTGGTGCTGGTTGTTGCGAAGTCGTTTGATAAACTTCTGGCGAGCTGTTTGAGTCATAGATTGGTTGGATAATCGGTAATGATCGGAGTAAAAGTTTACTGACTGATTGAACGGATTGCAAAAGGAAGGACTGGACAATAAGAAAGTCAAGTTAGCATAGTAATTCGACGAAAAAAGTAGGCGATAAACGCGCTATTGTGAATCAGTTCTGGCATGATAAAAATGAATAATCTGGAGTCATTCTAATACTTGGTCATCGACCCATTGCTGGTATTCTTTTTTGTGTGTTTTCGCTATTAGCGTTTGCGACGCAGGATTCAATTGTCAAAGGATTATCGAGTGACTACCCAGTTCTTCAAATTCTATCGTTTCGTTCGGTCGTCAGTTTGGTGTTGATGGTTTTTATTGGCTTAATCACCATTGGGCCTTCGGTTCTAATAGGGCGTGAAAAATGGTTGTTGTATGGTCGGGGTGGGTTAGCGTTCATGGCATTTACTACTTACTACCTGGCACTGCAAAAAATCCCGCTGGGAGACGCAGCTGCGGTTTATATGACAGCACCTCTATTTGTCACATTGCTGTCGGCATTAATACTGCGCGAGCGCGTTGGCTGGTATCGGTGGTCAGCCGTTTTGATCGGTTTTATGGCTGTTATTTATATGTTGAAACCGGGTAGCTCGGTTTTTCAAATAGCATCTGCGATGCCATTATTTTCTGCCTTTTGCTACTCATTTATACCGATTATTAATCGTCGTATTGGAACATCCCAGGCGGCTTTAACGATGGGTATATATGCGACCACTACCTATTTTATTTTGATTCTGATCACTTCTTTACTGGTTTATGCGATACCCGAGCCGAACATCGATAGTGATATTTTGTTGAGCTTGTTTCGTCCATGGCAGATGTTTACCGTGACCGATCTCTGGATAAACATGTTGTCCGGTTGCCTGTTTACGATTGGGTTGTTATCGATCACTCAAGCGTATCGAATTGCAATCGTCAGTACTGTTGCACCCTTTGAGTATTCGTATTTGTTATGGGCGAGTTTAATCGGATATTTATACTTTGGTGACGTACCTGGGCATGAAATTATTCTAGGCAGCCTGGTGGTTGTCTCCTGTGGTTGCTTCATCATCTATCGTGAGAATCGTAGAAAGAAGTTGGCAGCATTGCGCGGTTAATTATCGTGTGTCGACATTTTAATATTAGTATCCTCGACCGACGCTTCAACATGTACCCGAGACCGCTAAATTATCGGATGGTATTCAGATCAAGTCGGGCAATAGTTTATTGAGTTTGAATTAGCCGGTCTTTGAAGCGCTTTACTCAACGTCAGTTATTTTATAATGCCTTGCAACATTGACCGAAACTGATCCCCACTTAGACTTACCCACTCGATCCTGATGGCTTGAAAATGATTCGCGGTTGGTAAATTCTTCATGCACATTAAATTTATTTACGTTTTCGCTATCTTGAGAAACCTCAAAAACTAAACAGCCAGATTCCTGTTTTGTTAGAGCGATGTGCGTAGGAAGTTCATTTTTTACAGCAGTGAGCTCAGCAGAGGGCACAATAATATGTCCTTTCAAAATTACCTTTGACAAGTTTAGTTTTCCTGTTTTTGTTTAATATTAGGATAAACGAGAAACGAAAGCCCCGTTATCATTTTTTAGAACTGGGCTGTGGTTCCCCATTGTTTGAAGGGCGTTCTTCAAATTGAGGAAGGTCATCATATATATCATGCCACTGAGCCCTGTAACCTACGAAAATATGCGCCTCTGGCTTTATACCCGGATCTCCTTCAACGGTACCAAGTGTTATCGTGGTAACCTTTCCCTGGTTGCTGCCTGCCAATGTCGAGCCACACTCGCTACAGAAACACCATCCGTCACCTGACAAGGTTTCGTGTGTTTTTACGAGATCCTCGCCTGAGGTCCATATAAAATCGCCTGGAGTGAAATCCGCATAGGTAGCAAATGCTGCACCATGCTGACGCCTGCACATGGAACAATGGCAATGATCGGCATTATTAAGTGGTCCGGTAACTTCGTAATGGATTTTGCCGCATAAACACCGGCCTTTGATGATCATCTTAACTTCCTCCCATGATTCCTTAAAGTTTGTGAAATCGGTCAGGTATTTTGAATCTAAATAGGTCCGAGCGCAAACCTTTAGAGGCGCGCCGGAAGATAGCTGGCCGCAAAGGCCGCACATAACAATATGGCTGATAGCAGTAAATAAAACACTTCAAAGGGCGCCACCAGCAAGATCAGTGTCACCAGTAGAGGTGTGAGTAACTGTGAGGCTTCGCGCCAGGTCGAAAATATCATGGTCATTTCGGTTCGTTCACGGGGTTTAACTGTGCGCATAAACGGGATATTGCCCAGTATATCGACAATGACACCGCCAACCGAGGCGAGAATCCAGAATAGCAAGCCAATGGGTTTTGGTGACCCGATGAAATACAGCATCGCAACTGAAATGCCACAGAGCAATAAAGCGATAATAATAATGTTCCTGGTGCCATGACGACTCGCAACGTTCCTGATGACAGGGCTAATTAACAGGAGTCCGCTGACAAATGATAAAAGCCCACCGGCAACCCATTCAGGGAGATTGGCCTCGACGACATAAATGGGGCCGTAGATAAAAAGTGACATCCAGAATATTGCCCGTGATAGTGTGATTATGTAAGCAATTCGTAGAGTAGATTGTTTAAAAAAACGAGGAATAATGGTTAATAGCCCTTGAGGACGTCTAAGCGCTTTTTTTATAATCTGATTATCGCCCAGACGTAAATGCCAGAAATAGGTCAGCATAAATAAAGCTGAGACAATGGTTATGCTGAATGCCAGCCAGTCTGCTACTTCGGTCCATAAATAGATTCCTAGACTCGGGCCAATCATCCAGGCCATTCCAGTATAAAGCAGCCGCCTTGATTCGGTATAAATCAGTTCCTTTTTGCCGATATAGTCCATGATGTATAAAGATATACAGACTGAAAATAATGAAGCAGCTGCTGACTGTAAACCGATTGCAATGGCCACAGTGAGTCCTTCGGCCAACCAGAAAATACTGACTGCAATCAGTGTGAAAAAAACCCCCAGTGTGACGACCCACCGACGTTTCAGGAGACGTTCAATCGTGGCAAAATTTAACGTAATGCTAAGTGTTAATATTGAGGCGAAAAGATATGCCTGGGTGACTGCTTCTTTACTGCCAAGTGCTTTGAGAACCAGGAGTGGTATGACCCCGATCAGAATTGAGCGGGAAAACCCTTCGAATGCATTGAGTTTTGCCAACGGCCGGCCGGCGTCACCATTAAAGGCTTGCAAGCCTGTTGGTTTTCGTTCGAACAAATTGATTCCAGTAGGCGGTTTAGTAATGAATAGTAGGCTAATACCCGATATAGAAAAAGCGATATAAATTGATGGATTTAATCGGATATGGTGATTGAATAAATCACTTCACAGGTAGAATGGGAGCAGCAATAAACGCTCGATCACTGTTTGATTTTAAATTTCCCATGAGCGAGGAAATGAATGACCTGCTCGATCACATTCTGATTTTTCATCATGAAAGTATGAGTAACGGGCAATGTTAAAAAGTCCTGCATGCCTTCGACTTTAGCCGCAGTAACGCTAACTTTACCGTCGTCTTCTTCTGGGATTAAGGTCGATAAAATAAGATTAATACTCCGAGTTCCTGCTACGATGCCCAGCTCGAAATCCACCGGTCCGAGCGATCGAGGAATATCAGACAACTGTGTTCCCAATTGCAACCCTGCGGGGCCGTTTAATAACTCGAAACCGGGAGCATCCCGCAATTTATCAACTACTTCGCTACCCTGATTAGGCGGGCCGAGCATGACCACTCTGCCGATGTTTTCAATCGAATGGTGTTTTAGATAATAGCGAACCAGAATCCCGCCGAGTGAATGAGTGACAAAATGAATTTTATCTGGTGTTGAGGCATTGCATTGATTTGAACCTTGTTTAACGGCCAGGTCCGCGAGTTCGGCGATCTTGTGTTTTCTAGATGGGTAGTCGATATTTTCAACTTGATATCCCGTGTTACTCAATGCTTCTTCGAGCTGGATCATAGAGTCGGAGCTTCGAACAAGCCCATGGAGTAATACAACGCATTCTGTAGCTTTGACGGGCAGGCAGGCCATTAGGGCAAGGAATAACGAGACGAATTTAAAAAACCTTAACATAGGTCCTGACAAGGAGCGCTAATTCAATAACTCACGAAAATGTTCGTTGCTGACTTTGAGGTCTTCAAATGATCCTTTATCCTGAAGTTTGCCGCGTTCCATGACGAATACATTCTCGAATAGCTCCGCAAGCTCACTTCGACCCAGCACCCAGAACAATCCTTTGTTGTCCTCCGCATCGATTATTTTCTGAATGATTCGACGTTCACTGGCTGCGTCAATGCCGGATAATGCTTCATTCACAACCAGCATTTCGGGCGATTTTAAAAGGCTTCGGGCCAGTCCTGTTTTCTGTCTTTGCATGCTGGATAATCTTGCTCCACCGACACCGACTTCATAGTCGAGTCCTGCACGGATAATGTCGTCACGCAATCCGAGTGTGGAAATAACTCCTGAAATCAGGCTATTTATTTTTTGTTGCGCATTAGCCTGGCCGTAGGCCAGTTTACCGAACAGGATGTTGTCCTGAACCGAGACACGCGTGTTATATTTATCTTTTCCGAAAAATTCGATTTCAAGGCCTTGTTGATCCTTGGCGTCATGCAACATGGCCCTGGCTTTCAAAATACGTTGTTGAACAGGCTCGTCGATTAAACCGAGTCGATGACGCGTTACCACTAATTTAAATGGTAGTGAGAGCAATCGCGCGTGGTCTTCTTTATTTAGCTTGCCAAAGTCCATGTTTTCAGCACGGCTTAGTAGCTGATGAAATTCCGGTAGATGATCAGCTTCGATGAAACTGAAACGTTCAAATAATTCGCTGCCTGATTCGACATCGGAGAAAAGATCAACCATGACTTCGGCAATTTTATAACCAGCCTCAAGAAAGTCTTGAGTGAGCCCGGCTCGTTCGAGCACGTCGAGTATAACCGGGTGTTCAGATATGCGCGATTCGTCAATTGAGTCACCATAAACGGTGCCGAAAAGCAGGTTTTCTGCCACAGTCATATTCGTGTTAAAGAGCCCTCTGTCAAAAGGTTCAACCAGGTTGGCAATCCCCGGTTTCTGAAACTCATCACGAAGTTGATGCCTGGCTTGCATGATTCGGTCCGCCAGGGTTACATCCCGTGATTGGTCTACACGCGACAATAGCCCGAATTGATAAATTTCTTCGTCGAGCTCAACCATGCGCAAAATTTCGATGATTCGCGCGAGCAGTTCTTCCTCGTTTTTAAGCCCGATTGAGGCGAGATCAATCCAGCTATCTTCGATTCGGTGGATACTGTTACCTGATCGAGTCGCAAGATCTTTTTCATTTTCACGAACAATGGCATCAACGTCCTCGGTCAGGGTAACCGGCAGATGGCGCAGCGGATAGCGCATATTTTCTATAACCGACCCGGTGAACAGGTAAGTACTAGCACTGGTATAGCCGAGACGATTGCCGGTAATTGCCTCGGGCAGGTTGGCCCACTTATCACCATTCAATAACAAATTTCCAGAGGTTGGATTAATCAAGCGCGAAATAATTAATGCCAGTTCCTCTTTGCCACTATTCCCAAGACCAACCACTGCAGTATGGCTTTTTAAATCAAGTTTAAAATTGGCACCATCGATGTTTAAAAATAATCCATCTTCACTATACCCAACATGACTTGCGACCAGTTCCTGGCCTGGGAGAGTTATCGAATCAGGTCTTTGATCGATTAGGTTGGCATCCAGGATAGTTGGAGGATCAAACTGATTTATAACCTGCGTGTACTTAACCTTGATATCTTCTTTGCGTTGGTAATAACGCAAAAGCTCTTTCCAGGGACCGGCGAGGTCTTTATAGGCGACCAGAACCGCGACCATCGAACCGATAGACAGATCGCCGCGTAAAACGAAATATCCACCTACCGAGTAAAAGAAAAAAGGGGTCAATTGGGCGATGAAATTATTGAGAAATTTGATGAAGAACTTTCGACGATAAATCGCGAATCGAATTTGAT
>JBLHGU010000067.1:0-24240 GCA_047615875.1 Parasphingorhabdus sp. | reverse complement strand
CTCAATAAAGGACTGTACACAGCGTGAAGAATTACGCGTTGAGATGAAGCAGATTGGCGACCTCGAACGAATTGTCTCAAGGCTGGCAATGCGCACTGCTCGACCACGGGACTTCACCCGATTGCGCCAGGCTTTAAAAACAATACCCAGGATAAAACCTCACCTTGATCAGTCGATACCAAAACTGACTACACTGAACAGTTCTATAGATTCGTTTCCAGAACTTGCTGAATTATTGGAAAGAGCCATTCTAGAGGAACCTCCAGTAATAATAAGAGATGGCGGTGTCATCAAATCTGGGTACGATGATGAACTGGATAATTTGCGTTCGTTACAGAAAAACTCTGGCGACTATCTCATTCAATTAGAAGAAAGAGAGAAACAAAGAACCGGTGTGAAGACTCTTAAGGTTCAATACAACCGGGTGCATGGTTACTACATCGAGCTCTCCCGCCTGCAATCTCACCTTGCCCCGGCAGACTATCAAAGACGGCAGACGTTAAAAAATGCTGAGCGTTTTATCACCCCAGAGTTAAAACAGTTTGAAGATAAAGTTCTTAGTGCCAATGATAAAGCACTGACACGTGAGAAATGGCTCTATGAACAGCTATTCGACCTACTGCAACCAAAATTAGTCAAACTGGCTGTAACGGCCAGAGCACTGGCTGAGCTGGATGTATTAATCTGCTTCGCGATATGCGCTGAAAAATTTGATCTTTGTGAGCCAGAGTTTACCGATAAACAGGAACTCACTATACAAGCCGGTCGACACCCTGTGGTTGCCCAGCATAGTAATGCGGCATTTATTCCTAACGATATCGCCCTGGATTCAGTAACCCGTATGCTGGTCATAACCGGTCCGAACATGGGTGGCAAAAGCACCTATATGCGACAGATTGCGATCATCGTTTTACTCGCGCACAGTGGCTCGTTTGTGCCTGCTGCAAGCGCTCTGATAGGCGATATAGATCAGATTTTCACTCGTATTGGCGCATCTGACGATCTGGCCAGCGGCCGTTCAACCTTTATGGTTGAAATGACTGAAATGGCTTATATCTTGCGTAATGCCTCGAGCAAAAGCTTAGTTTTAGTTGACGAGATTGGCAGGGGCACCAGTACTTTCGATGGTCTTTCTCTCGCCTGGGCATGTGCGCGCAACCTGGCGCGAAATATTAAAGCCTACACTTTGTTTTCAACTCACTATTTTGAACTAACCCAACTCGCAGAACAACTGGACCACACAATAAACGTGCATCTTGATGCGATTGAGCATGGCAAAGATATCGTATTCTTATATTCGGTTCTGCCAGGACCGGCTAGTCAAAGTTACGGAGTCCAGGTGGCACGACTGGCCGGAATCCCCACAAGTGTTCTAGACGACGCGGCTAAGAAACTAAAAAATCTGGAGCAGCCAACCAGTCACTCCACGGCAGCGCCCGCAGATTTTCAATTGTCATTGTTTCAGTCACCAGACAAGGTCTCAGAGATTGAAATCGAGCTATCCGGAATTGATCCAGATAATTTAACGCCCCGACAGGCTCTGGAATTTATCTATACGTTGAAAAAACTCGAAAAAAAAGAATAATTCTGCTTCGGCTTCTTCACAGAATCATTTACCCGGCAAGCGCAATTCAATACAATACGTCTGCCATTCCCCCCCTATCTTTCAGGAGCAAATACTATGACCTATGTGGTCGGAGATGCCTGTATTAAATGCAAATACACCGACTGCGTTGAAGTATGTCCGGTGGATTGTTTCCATGAGGGACCGAATATTCTGGTAATAGATCCAGAAGAATGTATTGATTGCAGTCTTTGCGAACCAGAATGTCCAGTAGATGCCATATACGCAGAAGATGATTTACCTGCAGATCAACAGGAATATATGCAACTCAATGAAGATCTGTCACAAAAGTGGCCGGTTATTACCGAAATGAAGCCTGCACCTGATGATGCTGATGACTGGCAAAAGGTTAAGAATAAACTTCAATATCTGGAGCGATAAAAAAAACCGCCTTAAAGGCGGTTTTTTTTATTCCAAATAATTTACTAAATATTAGTTTAGCCCCAATCTCGTGATCAGATCAGAAGCCGGCACATAGCCTGGAATAACCGTGCCATCATCAAGCACCAGGTACGGGGTTCCACGCACACCTATACGTTGGCCAAGCTTAAACTGGGCATCAACAGGATTATCACAGTTACCCTCTGGCACATTTTCACCACGTTTTGCTGCGCTCAATGCTGCTTGTTGATCTTCAGCGCACCAGACCCCAATAGCCTTGGGTAGACTTTTCGCCGTAATTGCCGGGTACATCATATACCGCACATCCACCCCGGCCTGGTTTAAAGCAGGAACTTCCTGATGTAGCTTACGACAGTATCCACAATCCATATCAGTAAATACCGTTATGTGGCGTTTGCTTTCGTCGCCTTTAAACACAATCATTTCCTCGACCGGTGACTGCGCTACCTCTGCCGCGGCGATTTTTGACTGTTTCTCTTCACCTAAACTTACGCCACGATCGGTGTCGTAAATATTTCCAATCATCAACATTTCATCTTGCACACTGACATAAAGATAGCGTCCGCCTGCAAGTACTTCATAGATACCTGGCATGGGCGAATCGGCAATGCTCTCCACTGCAAAGCCAGCCCCAAGGAATGCATTTAGTCGATTACGAAAGTTTTCCGGTACTTCCGCTGCAGATGCGGTTGCACTAAGCAACAATGTTGAAAGAGCCACAATAATAAATTTCATTAAATTCCCTCGGATTCTGAACAGGCGATGTACAAAGTTGGACCACGTTTATACACAATAATTCACAATAATTCCTCTAAAAATTCCGCAATAAACACATAAGCGTTTTATAAAATCATTTAGGTGATGTTTTTCAGTATAAAATGAGCTGCCGGACATATTTTTCTAATCAATCACTGTGCGACTTGTTACTAATACTATTCGTCAAACCTGCAGTAAATTATCCCGTCGAATTTTGATCGCCACTATTTTGTGTCTGATAATAGGTCAAATTCAAGCGGAAGTTCTGGTTTACGAAAAGCCGGACGGTTCAGTGCTGATTACGGATCGTCCAGTTGAACAAAAAGGTTTCTCGTTAAAAAAACGTTATGGAACGAGTAAGAGCAGCGCCATTATTCCGTTACCCAAATCATCTTCTATAGCAAAAAAGTTAAACCCTGCCAACGTAATAAAAATCAAGACAAAAACGCGCCGATTATCTCCCATAATCAGTCGATATGATTCATTGATTCGGCAAATCTCAATGCATGTAAAACTAGAAGAATCCCTACTGAAAGCGGTTATCCATGCCGAATCAGCATTTAATGCCCGCGCTGTATCACATAAAGGCGCAATAGGATTAATGCAATTAATGCCAACTACCGCAAGAGCTTACGGGGTACAAAATAGTATGGACCCGGCGCAGAATATGGCGGGCGGCAGCAAGCATCTACGAGATCTACTCGACTATTATGACAATAATACCAGTTTGGCGCTGGCAGCATACAATGCGGGAAAAGGTGCTGTACGACGTTATCGCGGCGTACCACCTTATCGAGAGACCGAAAACTATATTCTCAAGGTTATGACCCTTAACCAGCTATATAAATCAGAATAAGCCACAAACTTATATTAGCAAATAACCCTGCCACAAGATCGTCGAGCATAATACCCAGTCCACCATGCACCTTTAGATCTAACATTCTTATTGGCCAGGGCTTCCAGATATCAAATAGACGGAACAAGAGAAACCCGATGAACAGGTTCTGCCATGTTACAGGTATAAACCACATCGTGACTAACATGCCGGCAACTTCGTCCCAGACAATTCCGCCATGATCATGGACACCTATTTCTTTCGCCGCTTTATCACAAATCCATATCCCAGCCACAAGTACGACTATTGTAAACAGGCTATATAAAGCCCAACCGGCAAGTGCACAACTCCAGACCAATGGCAAAGCCGCCATACTTCCTGCAGTTCCCGGGGCTATACGCGAACAGCCTGCGCCGAAAAACGAAGCCAAAACTGTTGCTATAGAATTGCAGGGCATCAATGGTTTGGAAGTTGAATTATTCATTATTGTTAGAAATGTTGATAGCCGAATTCTATTGAGGTCAAAGTTTTACCCGCGTTATCTAACACTCGAATGCCGGGGGTCTCTTCAATACAACCTATGGCCGTACACACGTTATCTGTCCAACAATAAAGTTGATCTATTTTTTTTGCGTGTGACGCAGGTGCCGTAAAACACAACTCGTAATCTTCTCCCCCAGAGAATAATTGCTGTAGTTCCCCGCCATTCTGTAACCACTGCCTACCGGCGATCGACAATGGCACAGTATCAGCATTAATTCTGGCGCCCAGTCCCCCGCTGGCCGCTAGAACATGTTCCAGATCTGCGAGCAACCCATCTGATATATCGATACAGGATGTTGCGATGCCGCGTAAGGCCATTCCCAGCGTTACCTGGGGTGTTGGTCTATTCAGAGCCTTATGTGCTTTATCGAGAGCATCTTGAGTTAACCCAATCGAATGTCTGGTTGAGACCAAACCTAGATAGGCGTCACCAATAGGACCGGAGACAAACAACTGATCGCCGGCACTAGCGCCGCTACGAACTAACGCACTTTGTTTCGGTACGTAGCCACCGAGCTGAAGACTCAGACAAAGAGGCCCACGCGTTGTATCCCCACCGATTAATTGCACACCGAATTGTTTGGCTGCCTCGTTGAGACCCTCGGCAAAAGAACTAATCCAACTCCTGTCCACTTCTGGCAACGTTAGATTCAACAGGCACCACGAAGGATCACCCCCCATGGCCGCCATGTCACTAAGATTTACCGTAAGTAGCTTATAACCGATGTCGGATGGCGCCGTTTGGGGAGAAAAATGCACACCCTCAACCATGGTATCGCTACACACCAACAGATCATCATCGTTGCCACCAACAATGGCCGCATCATCGCCAACCCCAAGCTTAACTCTGCTAGAGGAGGTTCCTATTGCAGAAAAATAGTGTTGAATTAACTCGAATTCATGCATTTAGAGAAGCAAATACATTTAGCGTTAAGTGGTACGACTGGTCAATTTCCGAATCGACGATTTTAGGACCTGAGCTCAGGCACCAACTTGTCCAGAACGCCATTAACAAATTTAAAACCATGCTCAGCACCAAACATTTTTGAAAGTTCGATGGCTTCATCCAGAACGACACGGGTTGGAACCGTTAGCTCGTATTCCAACTCATATGCACCCAGCCGGAGAATCGCTTTTTCAACAGGATCAACCTTCTTGATATCTCGATCCAGATACTGACTTAATCGACTATCAATTTCCCGCTGATATAGCGGCACCTGAGTGATCAAATGTTGGAAGTACTCCTCATCAACCCCTGAAAAATCGTGATCACTTATAAAATTATGTTTTATATGTCCCGCTGGCTGTTCGGTCAGATCCCATTGATAGAGAGCCTGTACCGCCGACTTGCGAGCTAAATGCCTGCTACCATCTGCCATGGTGCACCTTTATTATGTTAGTTGTAGTGAGATGACTGTGAAGTAAATTCTAGCCCATTGAGAATCGAAAAACAGCGATACTTTGGTAAGCGCATCAATTGTTCGATTTATTGCAAAAAGCTTCTAGACCGGACGATACCCAATCACCTGCAGATCGAATCCGGATAATGCATGAGTGCGCTTAGGTGTACCCAACACCTCCATTTTCCCAACGCCCAGATCCGCTAAAATTTGGCTGCCAGCGCCAACCATGCGCAGATCATTGCCTTCCTTATCTTCGTCTGACTGATGAGACTGCACCAGATCCGAAATTTTTCGGCCCACAAATTCACCATCCGTCGGATACTCCAGAAGTACGAGAACGCCATTTTCATTATCGCTAATGGCCTGCATGGCACTTTGCAAGGTGCTTTCACTATCATCTAGCAAACCAAGAAAGGTGTCATAGACGCCACTGTGAACCTGCACTCGGGTCAAAGTTAACGAATCCCGACGAATATCGCCTAGTGTCAGGGCGAGATGGGTTGAGTTTGCCACTTTATCTTCGTAAACATGGGCGTTTAACTTTCCAAAGGAAGTAACGATTTCATGACTGGAAGAACGCACCACCGTCGCCTCATGCTTAAGGCGCCAGCGGATCAAATCGGCAATAGTGCCTATTTTCAAAGCATGCTGTGTTGCATAGGACTTCAAGTCTGACAGACGCGCCATACTGCCGTCTTCATTAAGAATCTCGCATATAACACTAGCCGGTTCATATCCGCATATACGCGCTAAATCAACACCGGCTTCGGTATGACCGGCTCGGTTTAACACACCGCCCGGTTTCGCCATAATAGGAAAAATATGTCCGGGAGTCACAATGTCTGCTGGGCGTGCGCCTTTCTTAACCGCTGCCGAAACAGTTGCCGCACGATCTGCCGCTGAAATTCCTGTTGTAACACCCTCGGCAGCTTCGATAGATACAGTAAAGTTTGTTGAATAACGCGCATTGTTATCACGCACCATCAAACTTAAGTCCAGTTGTCTGCAACGTTCCTCGGTTAAAGTCAAACAGATCAATCCACGTCCATGGGATGCCATAAAATTGATGTCTGCAGGTGTGACTTTCTCTGCAGCGATTACAAGATCACCCTCATTTTCACGATCCTCATCATCCACCAAAATTACCATTTTCCCCTGGCGGTAGTCCTCCATGATTTCTTCGATATTACTGATCACAGGCTTACTCATTCTAAAAGTTATAATTTGGAAAAAGTCATGAGACGATCAAGGTAGCGAGCCACTTGATCAATTTCAAGATGAACTTTACTACCGGCTTGCAACTGACCCAGGTTGGTGTGTAGCAATGTATGCGGTACGATATTGACATCAAATGTGGTTGCAGGCATTCCGTCCCGAACGCCGTTGACCGTTAAACTGATACCATCAATACAAACCGAGCCTTTTTCAGCAATAAATTTTGCCAGGTTATCCGGCACCGAAAAAGTCATGCGGGTAGAACGCGCATCAGATTCCTGCGCCAGTAACACCCCGACGCCATCTACATGACCGCTCACCAAATGGCCGCCAAGTGCATCACCTATTTGTAAAGCAGTCTCTAGGTTAATACTATCGCCAACTTGCCATTCCGACATTAACGTACGTGACAGTGTTTCTGTGGAAACATCAAACCGAATTCCATCGGTTAGGTCGGTTACGGTCAAACACACACCATTTATAGCGATACTGTCGCCAAGCGTCGGATGTTTACTACTAATTTCCGGTGACAATACTACCAGACTTAAATCGCCATGGCGGGGTTCTAAAAATATGACTTTGCCTAGTGCCTGTATCAAACCGGTAAACATTAGCTAGCAGACCGTTTTCGCGTTAATTTTATCATCACATCATTTTCAACTTGTTCACAGGAATCTGTCTCAAACTCAATGGCTTCGGCAAGATTTAAATGACGGCTAAGTTGCAGTAAACCCTGACCACCAATTCCTAGAAACTTGGGTGCCAAAAACAATACAATTTCGTCGACTAATTGTTGCGCTAAAAACGACCCACATAGTCGGGGCCCTGCTTCAACCATAATATCATTACATTGTTGTTCAGCCAGCCAGGTTAACAAACCCTCAAGATCAATGCCTGTTGTTGCTGACGGCATTCTTAAAACTTCCGCATCAGCATGGTGCCCGACCGTTACATCTCTGGACACCAGCACAACACGACCTGGGTTACTAAATAATTTCGACTCAACTGGTGTTCGCAAGTTGCTGTCCAGCACTACCCGCATTGGTTGCACAACCTCTTTATCTAGCCGTGCATTTAACGAAGGATTATCTGATAAAACACTACCCACACCCGTAACGACTGCGCCTGAATTACCGCGCATCCTATGCACCTCGTGGCGTGCCCCACTGCCTGTTATCCACTGACTAACACCTGCGTGATCGCCACTATGGCCATCCATAGTAGCAGCCATTTTTAAGCGAACCAGAGGTCTTCCAGTGGTCATTCTGTGGATAAATGCAGTGTTTAACTGACGCGCCTGAATTTCACACAATCCGACTTGAACATCGATGCCCGCAGATTTGAGTTTTTCAACGCCTGCGCCGGATACTTTTGCATTCGGATCAATCATCGCAACAAACACCCGTCTCACACCGGCTAAAACTAGTGCTTCTGTACAGGGTCCGGTCTTACCAAAATGACAACAGGGTTCCAGCGATACATAAACATCTGCGCCTCTGGTTAGATCGCCGGCATTACGTAGCGCCTCAATTTCGGCATGGGCTTGCCCTGCGCGTTGTGTCCAGCCTTCACCTACAATTTCGCCATCACGAACAATTACGCAGCCCACTCTCGGATTAGGCTTGCTGATGGTCATGCTGTTCTGTGCAAGTTGAATTGCTTGCATCATCAACTTACTGTGATGATCAATCATTGAGAAGCCCGCCAATTAACAACAGGATTGGCAGAAATAAGATACATCAAAGACAACACTACTTTCCTTTGCGGCGTCTACGCCCGGCATCGAGAAAACTTAGCTGTGTGCCTGTAGCGGCTTCCGGCGCTGATCGAAGTCGATTCAGCTCTTCACTAAATTCATCCAGGTCTTTGAATCTTCGGTAAACCGATGCAAATCTTACGTAGGCAACGTGATCCATTTCTCGCAACTCCGACATGACCAGCTCGCCGATTGCCTTGGAGGTAATTTCGCGATCACCGCTGTAAGCGCATTTCTTTAATATTCGACTCAGTGATTGATCAACGAATTCAGAAGCAATAGGTCTTTTTTCTAACGCCCTTGTTAATCCAAGCCGAAGTTTTTGCTCGTCAAAAATTACTCTCGTGCCATCATTTTTAATGACCCGAGGTAAATTTACTTCGGCCCGCTCAAAAGTAGTAAAGCGTTCGTCGCAATCCTGACAGGAGCGTCGGCGCCGAACGCTGGCGCCATCATCCCCAATCCGTGAGTCAATTACACGGTTGTTATCAGAATTGCAGTAGGGGCAATGCATGGCATCCCGCTAGATATTAATCCAGGTCCGCCTCGGCGCCTTCTTTCGCTACCGGCAACATATCTTCTCGACTAATTCCCAGTAGCATAACAACCGGACTTGCAACAAAAATAGAAGAATAAGTACCCACCAGTACGCCAATAAAGAGCGCTGTAGAAAAGCCACGAATAACTTCACCACCAACCAATAAGAGTGTTGAGACCACTAGCAGTGTAGTCAGTGAGGTTAATATTGTTCTGCGTAATGTCTGATTAATCGACTGATTCATAATAGAAGTCGAGTCACCTTTACGCATCTTGCGAAAATTTTCACGTATTCGATCAAATACTACAATAGTATCGTTGAGCGAATAGCCGATTACTGCCAGCACTGCAGCGAGCACTGGCAATGAAAAGTCCAGTTGAAAAACTGAAAAGAAACCGACAGTGAAGAGAACGTCATGAACCAGTGCTGCCACTGATCCCAGGGCAAACCGCCACTCAAATCGCCACCCGACATAAATCAAAATACCAATTAGCGCATAGAGCATAGCCAGGCCGCCCTGCTCTGTAAGTTCATCACCTACCTGTGGACCGACAAATTCCACCCGTCTCATTTGTACCTCGCAGTCAACCAAAGCGGTTGACCCCTCTTTTATACACTGCTGCATTCCCGCGCGAGGAGCGCCAGACAGCGTTTCGCCGACCTTGCCACGCAAGGCCTGAGTTATCCGGTCACTTAGCTTTGCCGAAGAGCCTTCCGCATCTGCAGGAATGCGCACCATAATGTCTCTGGAAGTTCCAAAGAACTGCACAATCGTATCTTCAAGGCCCGCTTCTTCCAAGTGATCCCGAACCTCGGAAATTTCCACAGACTGCTGGTAATTTAACTCCACCAGCGTACCGCCGGTGAAATCGATACCAAAATTAAGACCGCGAAAAATTATAGAAAGTATACCGATTAACAGAAATATGCCCGATACGCTTAGAGCGAGTCGATGCTTACCTAGAAAATCAAAGTTGGTATCTTTTTTGAGAATATCCATCATTAAGCCTCAGATCGCCAACTCACGGAGTCGTTTGTTGCCATAGAAATAATTAACCAGTCCTCTGGTAACCATGATGGATGTAAACATGGAAGTCAGAATACCGATGCTGAGTGTCACGGCGAATCCCTTGATTGGGCCGGTACCAAAATTGAACAACACAATCGCCGCAATTAATGTGGTGACATTGGCGTCAACAATGGTTGAGAAAGCCTGTTCATAGCCCCGATAAATACTCGCCTGCGGTGTATTACCGTTGCGTAACTCTTCCCGGATTCGTTCGAAAATAAGCACATTGGCATCAACCGCCATACCTACAGTCAATACAATACCGGCCACACCTGGCAGTGTCAGCGTAGCTTGCAGCATGGACAACACTGCTACCAGTAAAATCAAGTTCATCGCTAGCGCAGCATTGGCAAAAATGCCGAAACTACGGTAGTAAATCAGCATAAAGACCAATACTAGAGCAAAGCCTATAATTACTGAAAGAAAGCCTTGGTCTATGTTGGCCTGACCAAGGCTTGGCCCGACGGTTCGTTCTTCGATGATCTCAACAGGTGCTGCTAACGCACCTGCACGTAGCATCAGTGCCAAATCCCGTGCTTCATCGACACTATCCAGACCTTCAATCTGGAAGCGAGCGCCCAGTTGATCGCGAATAACTGGCGCAGTTATAACTTCTTCTATACGGCGCTTTACGCGTACTACATTACCATCCTTATCCAGTACGGTGTTGCCATCAGCATCAGTCTTGGCATTACTAAGAATTTCAATATAAAGCACAGCCATGCGCTTATTAATGTTTTTACCAGTAACTCGCTGATTTATTCGTGCGCCTACAGCATCAAGGGTAATGCTAACTACTGGACCACCACTTTGAGTATCAATACTCGCAGCAGCATCAACAATGTTATCACCGGAATAAATAATCCGTTTTTTCAACAAAATTGGACGGCCATCTCGCATTCGATATAATTTCGAACCTGGAGGAGCCACACCATCTTGAGCCAGATCAGAACTATGCTCTTCGTCAACCAACATCATTTCTAGAGTTGCTGTACGACCAAGAATCTCCTTGGCACGAGCAGTATCTTGTACACCTGGCAATTGTATAACGATGCGTCGGTCACCCTGTTTTTGCACTACTGGCTCGGCTACACCCAGCTCGTTAATACGGTTTCGTAGTGCGGTAATGTTCTGTTCTAGAGCAAAATCTTTGATTGAGTTAACTTCAGCATCACCCAAAGTGATCATCAATCCGCTCTCATCGGAATTGATGACAACGATTACTCCGGCGAGCTCACGTTCCAGCAAATCTTCTGCTTCGCTCAACTGTTCAGCATTACGCAACTGCACTTCTACTCCGCCATCCGCACGACGTCTGACAGATTTGTAGCGTAGTTTGTTCTCGCGCAGCGTGGACTTTATATCTGTGACATAACGTTCCTCTGCCCTGCTAATGGCACTGGCCATATCCACTTCCATTAGAAAGTGAACACCGCCACGAAGATCAAGTCCTAGATACATGGGCGAAGCGTTAATAACCTTCATCCACGCAGGTGTAGCAGGCAATAAGGTAAGCGCTGCCGTGTAGCGATTGGTCAGTTCACCCTTAATCAAGTCCCTGGACTTCAACTGATCATCGGTATTATTGAACCGAATCTTTATGCTGCTGCCTTCAAGAGCGACAGATTTCACTTCAATATCCGCAGCCTTTAACGTCTGGGACACCTGCTCCATCAACGCCGTATCGACGTGATTGCTTCGATTGCCACGAATCTGAATACCTGGATCATCGCCATAAATATTCGGCATGGCGTAAAACAATCCGGGAACCACCACAAGTGCGATGATCAGGTACTTCCACCAGGGGTATTGATTTATCATTTTTTAACCGTCTTGCTTTGCCGATCCTTTCGGCATCATCTGTGCTACAGCGTGTCGCTGGACCTTAACTGTCACATCCTTAGCCACTTCAAGCTCAACAAAATTATCATCAACATTACTAATTTTGCCCAGCAAACCACCATTAGTGGTTACTTCGTCGCCCTTTTTCAACGTACCGACCATCTCTTTATGTTGCTTGGCACGTTTTTGCTGTGGCCTGATAAGCAGGAAATAAAAAATGACAAAAATTACAACCAGCGGTAGCAGGCTAAGTAGTCCACCACCCTGAGCGCCGCCAGCTTGTGCATAGGCATCACTGATAAAAAAGCTCATAATGAAATCCGATGAGTTAAATTCTAAGAAATTAATATATCACCCGAGCCGAGCCGGGCAAACAAAAGCGCCATATTATGCCATATAACAACTAATTAGCGCGCCCTCTTTACACTATTAAAGATAGTCAATCTTCGTTGGGCACCGCTTCACTAAGTGAGTTGTAGAAATCACGGCGAAACTCTGCAAACTGACCTTTGCTGATAGCCAGACGAATTCCAGCCATTAGTCTCTGATAATGGAACAGGTTATGTATCGTACACAGCCTGGATACCAGCATTTCGCTGCTACGGTAAAGGTGGCACAGGTACGAGCGTGAATAGTTTTGACAGGTATAACAAGCACAGTCTTGCTCTACTGGATCAAGATCAAAGCGATATTTTGCGTTACGAATCTTGACCACACCGGTTCGAGTGTACAACCAGCCATTTCGCGCATTTCGGGTTGGCAATACACAGTCGAACATATCTACTCCTCGATACACCCCCTCTACCAAATCCTGCGGAGTCCCTACTCCCATCAGATAACGAGGCCGGTCATCTGGCATTTTATGCGCCACCGCATCGAGAATGCGCAACATATCGGGCTTCGGCTCACCCACGGACAATCCACCGATGGCATAGCCGTCAAAGCCTATATCCACCAATCCCTGCAAAGACTCCAGTCTCAGTGACTCATACATACCGCCCTGCAAAATACCGAAAAGCGCGCCAGGGTGACCGGTGTGAGCTTCCTTGCAACGCTTGGCCCACCGCAGACTACGCTCCATAGACTCTCGCGCCTGTTGCTCGGTAGCCGGATAGTTTGTGCATTCATCAAATATCATGACGATATCGGACCCAAGGGTATGCTGTATTTGCATGGATTCCTCAGGACCAAGAAATATTTTCGAACCGTCCAACGGTGAACGAAACTCAACACCTTTTTCTGTTAGCTTACGAAGCTCAGTCAGGCTCCAAACCTGAAAACCACCGGAGTCTGTCAGAATGGGATAAGGCCAGTTCATAAAGTTGTGCAAACCTTTATGTGCCTTGATCACCTCCACACCCGGTCTCAACATAAGATGAAAGGTATTGCCCAGCAGAATGTCGGCGCCCACTTCGTGCACCTCTTCCGGGGTAACAGATTTAACAGTACCCGCCGTACCAACGGGCATAAAGGCAGGAGTTCGGATCGTGCCTCGGTCAAAAACCAGTTGCCCGGTACGGGCACGACCATCGTTGTGATTTATAGTAAATTGCATAATTTAAACTCGACGACTTAATAACATGGCGTCACCATAACTGTAAAAACGATAGTCATTATTTATGGCATGCTGATAAGCGTTTAGCACTTCTGGTTTACCACTGAAAGCCGACACCATCAACAATAAGGAGGATTTTGGCAGGTGGAAGTTAGTAACAAGAGCATCGACCACCTTGAACTCAAACCCTGGGTAAATAAAAATATCAGTCTCGCCCTCCTGTGGGGTTACGCAGCCATTCTTGATAGCAACACTCTCCAGGGTCCGTGCAACAGTCGTACCCACCGCAATAATTCGGCCCCCTGCTTTACGAACGGCTTTAATCTGATCAGACAACTTAATGCTCACACTAAAGCGTTCAAAATGCATTCGGTGATCTTCGACAGTTTCGACACGCATCGGCTGAAAGGTTCCAGCACCAACATGTAAAGTTAGCAATCCCGTCTGCGCTTCTTTGGACTTAATTTTGTCGATTAGTTCCTGATCGAAATGTAAGCCGGCAGTGGGCGCCGCTACAGCGCCTTCTGATTCCGCGAATACCGTCTGGTAACGCTCCTTGTCAAATTCATCAGCAGAGCGGTCAATATACGGGGGTAATGGCATCGCACCCTGACTGCGAAAAACGTCCAGTGCAGAAACCCCGTGGAAGCGTATCTGAAAGAATGCACCCTTTCGTTGCACAATCGTTCCCTGGACAGAACCTGCCTCGAATTTCTGACCAATTTTCACGCGCTTATTGGTACCAATTTGGGCTAGCGCCGATTCGCCATCCAGAATCCGTTCAAGAAATAATTCGATTTTGCCGCCATCTGGCTTTTTCTTACCAATAACACGTGCTGGAATAACTTTGGTGTTGTTGAAGATAACCAGATCGTCAGGCCTTATAAAGTCTGGTAAATCTGTAAAACAATGATCAGCAATAGATCCATTTTTGTTCAGCACAAGCAATTTACTACCGGTTCTTCTCGTAGCAGGTTTTTGCGCGATAGCCCCCGGCGGCAAGGTAAAATCAAAGTCGGATAATTGCATGGCGGCGCGAGAGTACCTGATTGGCAATATTAATCAAGCCTGTAAATGCGAAACAAGCAACTTCGACATTGACGTTTGGTTCACAAGTAGCTAAATTTAGCCGCCCTGTGCCGGGGTGGCGAAACTGGTAGACGCGCCAGACTCAAAATCTGGTGGTGGCAACACCGTGTCGGTTCGAGTCCGACCCTCGGTACCATTCATTGGTCGAAACCTGTGATCTTTAAAATCAAAGAAGGTTTCGACCATCTGGTTGCTTGATTGTTGTTTATCTCAGCCCCATTTATCCCCCAACATAAACCTTCAGGCCGCCCACAATGTCCGAATCTCCACACATCACTATTGCCAATCAGGAAAATTTTGCTGAAGCGGTTATAGAAAAATCGAAATCTGTTCCAGTATTGGTTGATTTCTGGGCCGACTGGTGTGCTCCCTGTAAGAATCTGATGCCCATCCTGGCCAAATTGGCCGATGAATACAAAGGCGCTTTTCACCTGGTTAAAGTAAATACCGATGAAAATCAAAACATTGCAGTACAACTTGGCATTCGCAGCCTGCCAACCGTTAAATTATTTAAAGATGGCCAACCAATTGATGAGTTCACAGGTGCTCTACCAGAACAGTCCGTTCGTGAATTTCTGGACCACCACATTAAGGACGAGATAGAAGTTTTCCTGGAACAGGTTGAACAACTCATTGAGTCTGGGGATCGTGAAAATGCCGATGCCGCGTTAAGTCAGGCCCTAGAGCAAAACCCCACTATGGATCGCGTTCGAATGCGCATGGTGCACCTTAAAATGTCAGATGGTGATACCGAAGGCGCAAAGGCATTATTAGAGGGCGTTACCGACGAGACCCGCCAAAGTGCGGAGTTTAAAAGTTTCGAAGCCCAGTTTGAGCTAGTAGAAAAGGCTGCAGGTGCTCCGGCCGAGCTTGAGCTTAGAAAACTAATTGAAGAAAATCCCGACGATTGCAAAGCTCGTGATCAGTTAAGCATGGTGCTCTATGCCCAACAGGATATTGAAGGCGCAATGCAACAATTACTCGAAATTGTTAAGCGCGATCGGACATATGAGGAAGACAGCGGACGCACCCAGCTACTTAAGCTTTTTGAAGCTTTAGGCAATGGCAATCCTATTGTGCAGAAGTTTCGACGCCAACTGTCCATTGTGCTGTACTGAGTCGTTTATGCAAAAACCTTCCTGATTTTTCAATACCACCGCCAAACTATTAGCACCCACCATTGGACGATCTTGTAAAAAGTTATGGATGGTAAATGGAGTGACAAATAATAACCCCGTATCAGAAGCATCCAAGGTCGATACCTCCCTGTAATCTTCTAAGTCCATATTTGATTTCGACATTAGACAATGTCTGATTGAATTGCAAAAATTAATCAACCACGCGGATGATGCTCCTGATGCAAACTTCTAAGTCGCTCCCGGGCCACATAAGTATAAATCTGAGTTGTAGACAAATCTGAATGACCCAGCAACATTTGTACGCTGCGCAAATCCGCACCATGATTAATTAAATGGGTGGCAAAGGCATGGCGTAATGTATGCGGAGAGAGTTCTGTTTCGACCCCAGCAATAAGCGCATAGCGCTTTATATTTTGCCAAAAAGCTTGCCGACTCATTGCCGAACAACGTCGGGTTAAGAACAGGTCATCGCTTTTGCGTTCGCCTAATAGATGCGGGCGCGCATCACTCAGATAGATTTCTATAGTATCCAGAGCTTCACTTCCCATAGGGACTAGTCGCTCCTTGGATCCTTTGCCGATAACGCGAACCAATCCGGCCAATAGATCGACCTGACCGAGTCGTAAACCCACCAACTCAGAAACCCTGAGGCCGGTGGCATACAGCAGTTCCAACATTGCCCGGTCACGAATTCCTAGGTTACTGTCTGAATCGGGTGCATCGAGGAGTTTTTCCACCTGTCTCTCAGAGAGGCTTTTTGGCAACAGGCGGCGGATCTTTGGGGCCTGTATTTCCAATAATGGATCTGTGTGAATCAGTTCCTCTTTTAACAGGTATTGATAAAAGCGTCGCAAAGTAGAAACAAGACGCGCCACACTTCTTGAACTGCGAAAAGAGTCGTTCAACGCATAAAGATATTCCAATACCTGGGTTTGCTGAACTTTCTTGAGGGGAGTTTTTTGCTTTAGTATCCACGCATTGAACTTAAGTAAATCTGAGCGGTAGGCGCTTAGCGTATTTCGACTTAAGCCGGATTCCATCCAGACAAAATCAAGAAACTGATCTATCAATTCCCGTTCCAGAGTTATTCCAGGTTTGTCAGGACTCTGATTCACTCTGATTTTTGGTTTCCAACAACCACAATTGCTGGATGCGTCTGCTCAGACGCTGTCGATGGCGGGCGTCAGTTGTTACTGACAACAATTGATTATAAATTGCGCGGGAATCTTTAATAAATCCAGCATCTTGCAAAGCAACCGCAGCTCGATAACGAGCGCTTTGACTCCACATATCATTAGCACCACCGGCCAGGCTGGCAGATCGGAGGAAAAACAAAGCAGCACGTTGCTTACTATCTGTTGCTTCCAGAGATTCGGCAAGCCAGAACAATATCTCCTTCAAACGCGCGCTTTCACTCACATTAAGCACAGTTTCTAACAAGGGAATTGCCAGTTCATGCTGTCCCACAGATTGCAGATCAAAAATCAACTGTAAAATTCGATCGGACTCTTCTACGCTTACGTTTGTAAGGGCCGACATTAACTCACTTAATATTTGTGCGCCAGCACCATAATCACCGGCGAAAATTAGCATGCGCGACTGTCTTAATCGCCAATTAAAATAGGACGTGTTGCCAGGCGGTTCTGTAATCGAAGAACTAATTGCTGCAGCTAAACGGATGTTTTCTTCTTCAAGTGCCTCTTCCGCGAGAAGAAATCCAGTTTCACCTTTAAGAACATCGAAACCGCCAAACGGTTTATCTGGTCCAATAAAGGAGAACAATAATGTCTTTAGCTTATCCTTATGCAGTGAATCGGCGAACCTTGAAAATGCCTCCTTAGCCAATATAGGCAGCTCTACTGCCTTGCCAATGTAGACGTAGATTGCCCTGGCACCCACACTTGAATCACCTCGCAAGGTATCTGCAAAATTTAGCCAGCCCTCATAATCACCCACCAATAGGTGAGCGCGATTACCCGTTTGCTCGGCCAATACAATATAAGCGTGCAAAAGGTCATCAACATTTAGTGGAATAAGGTTATTGGATGAAAGGCCTTTTTCTACAGAAAGTGCTTGCTCTAGAGCGCTAACTCGCTGGGATTGAACACCAGACGTTGCAGCTGCCTCCGCAATTAGCGCCCAGCGATCTCTCTGTAACGATTGACTTAACTTCCCGGGCTTAAGTTCAAGAGCCCGATCAATCACCTCGTTTGGCGTGAGACTGTTCTGCCCCATCCTGCCAATAAGCCGCAACAGGCGAGCTTCCTCATTGGTTGTGGAGGCCAATTGACTAATGGCGGCCTCAAAATTTTCGGTTTTTAGTAATACCTGGGCTCGCATGATATTCCAGCGATTGTCATCGGGAAAATATTGCGCCTGAAAACGTTGCATGGAAATATCCGTATCGACAAGATTATTCTCCCATAAATATGACTGCATAATCAGTCGACGCCAACTTGCCACCAGGCGCGGGTCATCACTACCTGTTGCCAACAAGCTACGTAGATACTGGCGTGCGGATACAATCTGACCCAATTGCATCAATGCATCCACTTTTACAACACCGGCTTCGACACGATAAACTTCCGGCAACTCATCTGGCAACAGATCAATCCGATCTGACAACTCTTGCCATAAACTCTGATCTTTGTATGTATCCCAAAGTAAGCGTTCCCATTTTATCCAGGTTACTGTATCGCTGATATCCGGTCTATCTTCTAATAACACAGCAGCCGCTAGAGAATAAGCTCCGCTTTTTTGTAACCACTTAACCTTCTTAAGTCCGGTTCGTAATAACACCTCTGAAACCGACGGTGATTGAACTAAAGGCTCGCTCGACCCTTCTTCCTGAACGATAGTGGGATCCACGAAATCAAACTTATATCGTAGATCCAGTTCTGAGCCGAATTGTTTACTGTTCGATTGAATTGATTCTTCTTCAGCCTGGTTGGCAGGCTTATATTCGCCTTTGATCTGAATACCATTCTTTTGTTGATCTATTTGATTGTTTATTCTTGTTTGCTCAATGGTATTAAGAATTTCCTTCAATTCTTCTTTATGTTTAATTTGCGCAACCGCTGTCGGCACAGTGATGCAGGCAATAAGAACCAAAAAGGAGCGCAACCTGGCGCTCCTTTTGCTATATGGGAAAAAACCACCCACGAAAAAAGTCTACTTAACCTTTTCCTTAATGCGGGCGGCCTTACCAGTTAGTCCGCGCAAATAATAGAGCTTGGCTCTGCGCACATCGCCTCGACGTTTTACTTCAACACTCGCAACCATTGGGCTGTGAGTCTGAAAAACGCGCTCTACGCCTTCGCCATAAGATATTTTGCGAACGGTAAAAGAAGAGTTAATGCCACGATTTTTTATGGCAATTACCACACCTTCAAAGGCCTGCAATCGCTCTCGTGCACCTTCCTTCACGCGAACCTGAACCCGCACGGTATCACCTGGCTTGAAGTCTGGAACATCTTGCTTAATTTGCTCTTGTTCCAGTTCCTTAATAATGTTGGTCATGATCTGTTACCCCGAATGACTATTTTCGTCTTTAAATTGTTCAAGTAAATCTGCCTCTTCTGCGGTTAATGCCCGCAGGCTTAGTAAATCTGGCCGTCTAAGCCAGGTTCTGCCTAAAGTATCCTTTAATCTCCAACGGCGAATCGCATTATGATCGCCACTCATTAACACTGACGGAACCTCCTTGCCCTGCCATGATTCAGGCCTTGTATAATGCCTACAATCCAGTAAACCGTCGCTGAACGAATCCTGCTCGGCTGAATCCTGATTACCCAAAACTCCAGGCAACCACCTAACCATACTATCTATCAGCACCATTGCTGGCAATTCACCACCCGCCACCACGTAGTCACCAATTGACACTTCCTCGTCAACATGACGTTGTAACACGCGTTCGTCGACACCTTCGTATCGACCTGCTAACAACACCAGACTATCCATTTCAGCGAAGTGTCGTACTATCTGCTGATCTAAAAGTTTGCCCTGAGGTGATAAATAAACCACAGGTCCGGAGTTGGTCTTCCGCACTGAACTCAACGCAACATCGAGCGGTTCAGGCATCATTACCATTCCTGGTCCACCGCCGTAAGGGCGATCGTCCACACGCCGGTAACTATCCGTCGTAAAATCCCTCAAATTTGTGAGATCCAACGACAACTGACCATTTTCAAGAGCTTTTCGGGTCATGCCAAAGTTTCGAATCGCGCTGAACATTTCCGGAAAAATACTAATTACTGAAATATTCAGCATTGTCCAGTCAGCTTAAAAATCACTATCCCACTCGACCAGTACTTTGCGGGACTGTAAGTCCACACTCAATACCGCCTCGTGGGTAAATGGAATCAGGCGTTCTTCTGATAAAATCAGAACATCGTTTGCACCCGTTTCCATTACGTCTTCAACTTTACCTAACGACTCGCCCTCGGTATTTTCCACCTCAAGGCCAACCAAATCTCGCCAGTAAAATTCATCCTGGTCGACTTTGGGCAACTGATCCGCCCGAACCGCAACGGCGACATCTTGAAATGATTTCGCTTTATCTCTGTCATCACAACCGTCAATCCCTATAACGATATTGCTTCCCTGCAACTTGCCACCCGTTATCTTATGGGCAACCCAGGCTCCATCCTGAAGCAAGTACCAGGGATTATACTTAAGTATCTCGTCTCTGGGCCGAGTAAAGGAAAACACCTTAACCCAGCCTTTCACGCCAAAAACTCCGTTAATCCGCCCTAATTCGACCCATTGCTCAGAGTCCGACATTTACTGGATAGTCCAGAAATTAAGTACAGACCAAAAGGTCATTGGATCAGGCGGCTACAGTCGTCTCTTTACGAGCGCGCTTGATCAAAGACGCGACAGTCTCAGAAGGTTGGGCACCTTGGCCAACCCAATGTTCAACCCGATCTAGATCAAGACGCAATTCTTCTGAATTGCCTCGAGCCACCGGATTAAAGAAACCTACACGTTCGATAAAACGTCCGCGCGGAGAGCGTCGTTGATCTGCAACAACAATTGCGTAAAACGGACGTTTCTTTGAGCCCCCTCGGGCCATTCGAATCGTTACCATGGTATATAGTTACCTCAAAAATTTGCCAGAACTGAAAATCGGCGGATTCTACCACACACTTCCTTATAAACCGAAAGCAATTCTTAATTAATTTGGTTGATTTCACGACACTGCAGAAATTTGCAGGTATCCTGCATTTTCAGATGCTTATCAAAGAAAAAATCACCCGGCTCCTCAATCATACTTATTTAAAAGGCATGCCCGGAAAACCACCGCCGCCACCTCTACCACCCATACCGCCCATGCCACTGAGCATGCGCATCATATTCTTCTTCTTGCCCATTTTCTTCATCATTTTCTGCATTTGCGCAAATTGCTTTAGCAGACGGTTTACATCTTGAATCTGGGTTCCGGACCCCAGAGCAATACGTTTCTTACGCGATCCTTTAATCACTGCTGGGAATGATCGCTCATGAGTAGTCATGGAGTTAATGATAGCAACCACCTGCTTGGATTGTTTGTCACCCGCTTGATCAAGTACATTTTTCGGAATATTCCCGGCACCAGGAATTTTGTCGATCATACTGGCAATGCCGCCCATTTGCTCCATCTGTTGCATCTGTTCTTTAAAATCTTCCAGGTCGAAGCCCTTGCCTTTCTTGAACTTGGTGGCAAGTTTCTCGGCTTTATCTTTATCAACCTTCTGTTCTATTTCCTCAACCAGGGTTAGAACATCACCCATACCAAGTATGCGTGAAGCAACCCTGTCTGGGTGGAAAGCCTCCAGCGCATCCATAGCCTCACCGACACCCATAAACTTAATCGGCTTACCGGTAACTTCTCGAATAGACAGTGCAGCACCACCTCGTGCATCACCATCTGTTTTGGTCAAAATGATACCGGTTAATGGCAATGACTCATCGAAAGCTTTGGCACTGATCACGGCATCCTGACCGGTCATGCTATCGACGACAAACAAGGTTTCAATAGGATCTACAGCCGCATGAATTTTCTGCACCTCGTCCATCAAGTCGGAATCGACATGCAGTCGCCCGGCCGTATCCACCAACAGAACATCAACTAACGACTTGGTTGCCTGCTCGTGGGCTGCTCTGGCTATTGAAACAGGGTCCTGATCGGATGAACTCGGGAAAAACTTAGCCCCAGTCGTTTCAGCCAGACGTTGTAATTGCTCGATTGCGGCAGGTCGATAAATATCTGCGCTCACCATCATTACTGACTTCTTTTCTCGCTCGATGAGAAATTTTGCCAACTTGCCGATGGTCGTCGTCTTACCAGCACCTTGCAGGCCGGCTACTAACACGACTGCAGGTGGTCGAGTCGATAGATTCAACCGATCATTCTGCGTGCCCATAAGAGCCACAAGCTCGTCATTGACGATCTTGATAACAGCCTGCCCCGGGTTAAGGCTCTCCGCGACGTCCTTACCAACCGCACGCTCACGGACCCTATCCACAAAAGTACGCACAACCGGCAATGCAACATCGGCTTCCAGCAAGGCCACTCTGACCTCACGCATGGCGTCTTTAATATTGTCCTCGGTCAACCTGCCTTTTCCGGTCAGGTTTTTGAAAGTGGACTTAAGCCTGTCACCGAGCTTTTCGAACATCATTATTCCTCAGGGCAATCACTAATATTTTCAGGGCCGAATTATCCCGCATTGGAACTGCATTCGCCACGATATATCCACTATACTGCCGCCTTGTTGGCCCAATAACGCAGTTTTTTTCTCATACTTATGAATTTTGTGCATCTGGAATCGATTTGGAACCTCGGCGCTCTGTTATTTTACGGATATAGCGTATTCAGCATCTTTCGCAATATCGCCTCCCCAAATCCTGACTCAGAATCACTATTAATAAGAATTATCCTGTTGGGGGCCGGGTTTCATCTACTATCCCTAAGCGGTATGTGGTCTTCCGGCACATTCATGGCCATGGGCCTCGGACCAGCCCTTTCTCTGGTTGCCTGGATTGTAGTCGTATTATTTCTGCTGGCACTGTTACGACATAAGGTACTTAGCCTGGGGCTTATCGTTCAGCCTTTTGCGATAGCAGCCTTGATCATAGCCTGGCTATTAATCTCCCCTGCCCCGGCAAGCACCTTTATATCAAATTCTGCCATGCTACATATGTTAGTAGCCCTAATTGCCTATAGCCTGCTGGGACTGGCATTTGCCATGGCAGTATTACTATTAGTACAAGAGTGGCAATTGCAGAATAAACGCGCCGGAAACTTCTTCCACAGTTTGCCCGCCATGCAGAGTCTGGAGCATCTTCTATTTCAGATAATCGGGCTAGGCTTCATGTTGCTAACCGTTGCACTATTAAGCGGCGGCGTTTTTTCAAGTGAAATTTTTGGCAGCGCGCTTAAATTCAACCATCATATCGTTTTGTCCATTCTCGGTTGGCTTGCCTTTGGCGGTCTTCTACTTGGTCGAAAACTGGTGGGTCTTCGCGGTCGAGTAGCGGCAATTTGGACCATCGCTAGTTTTGTTTTATTAATGTTGGCATATTTCGGTACAAAACTTGTGCTCGAAGTGTTTCTGCAACGGGTATAGAACAGGTATAATAGCAATCCTCCAAAGTCCGGAAGGATCCGGCAGTTTTTGTTTAAATCTGTTCCAGGACAAATATCACTGCAGTACATCTAAGTACGCGCCCGTAGCTCAGCTGGATAGAGTACCTGGCTTCGAACCAGGTGGTCGGGAGTTCGAATCTCTCCGGGCGCGCCAATATATCAAGCACTTATGACACTTATAAGAAGCCGAACTCTTTTTGAGTCACCACGAAGTCACCAACCTGAGTCCCTTTCACTCCACAATCACTGGGTACAGCGTCTTTCGGACTACTAGAGATCAACTATTCTTAGGTTAAATCTATCTTCTTCTATTTCGCACTAGCTAAAAGTTAATGGCCCCCTACGTTGGCTAGCCCAATCGTAGATGAATGCTTTATGCTCTTCGGTAGTTTTCGCCCCAAAAATAATACCGACGAGTTCTTCCTGCCTGAAATGATGTAAACCAGGCCCATCTCCACCGAGCAAATCAGGAGGGATGTCTCCGCGGTATGAAATTAATCGAAATTCTGATTCGAATTCCCATATCCTGGCCTTCTTAAGGAGTAAGCGATGCAAAGTACTCATACTTGAGCGGCTGGCTTACCTACTGTAACGTATCAGGCGACACATTCCATGGCAACAGCGAGTCGAAACCATCGACTGTAGTAGTGGCAGGCAGCTCTTTAAAAACATGCACTAGATAAGTATACGGATTATGGCCGTTCAGCATGGCGGTATTAATCAGACTATACAAATTAGCTGGCGCTTTAACCCCATGTTCGGTATCACTAAACAACCAATTGCGGCGTCCCAGGGCGATAGGGGGGATTCGATTCTCCACCAGATTGGTATCCATTTCCACTAT
>JBLHGU010000066.1:0-24351 GCA_047615875.1 Parasphingorhabdus sp. | reverse complement strand
ATTCAGATGTGTTCAACCGGCTTGGTTGGTGAAAATCTGGCCGCTGTCGATGTTTTGGTAAAAGATGCGGTAGCTGATGGCGCAAAAGCTGTTGTTTTGCCGGAAAATTTTGCCCTTATGCCAATGCAGAAGCAGGATTTGCTCGAATGTGCCAATAATCATGAATCGGCTATTAATGGTCATTTAAGCAACCTTGCGGCTAATCTTGGCATTGTTATTGTGGCCGGTTCTTTTCCTGCGCCAAGTCAGTTTCCGTACCGGATTTTAGCATCCTGTCGAGTTTACGAACAGGATGGTCGGATGTTGGCAAGGTATGATAAATCCCACCTGTTCGATGTTGTAATTAGTGAAGACGAATCTTATCTTGAATCTGAATATACCGCTTACGGTGATAGTGTGGTTGCTGTTGATACATCCGTCGGCAAGTTAGGTCTGACAATTTGCTATGATATGCGCTTCCCCGAATTGTTTAGAGCGCTAAAGCAACAGGGAGTGGATGTTTATACAGTACCTTCTGCATTTACAGTGCCAACTGGAAAAGCTCACTGGGACGTGTTGTTGAGAGCCCGAGCGATTGAAAATATTGCCTACCTGGTTGCTCCCGCCCAGGTCGGTCAGCATCCTAGTGGTAGGCTCACCTATGGTCACAGTATGATTGTTTCTCCCTGGGGCGAAGTGCTTGCCCTAAAGCAGGAAGGTGTTGGTTATTGTATAGCCGACCTTAATCTTCAGAGTATGCTGCAGCAAAGGAAGAAATTTCCGGCCCTGGATCACCAGAGAATATTTATAAATGAATCTATGCGAGATTTTTAATGTTTCAACTTAAAGATATTGGCTGCCTGGCAGAATTGCCAAGAGCGGTTTTAACAGATGGTGAGACGCCATTGCAGGCTATGCCAAACCTGGCGCGTTCGATTAAAGGTGCCCCGCTATGGATAAAGCGTGATGATCTTACGCCGTTGGCAATGGGTGGAAACAAGGTTCGGCAACTGGAGTTTTACTTCGGTGACGCGCTGGAGAAAAACGCCGATACAGTATTAATTACCGGTGCGGTGCAATCCAATTTTGTTCGGTTAACCGCCGCAGCTGCGAGTAAACTGGGCATGAATTGCCATGTTCAACTGGAAGAACGGGTCAAGAAGTCAGATGATAATTATCGCAACAGCGGCAATGTATTGCTGGATCGGTTGATGGGTGCCACTCTGCACAGTTATCCGCATGGAGAAGACGAAGCTGGAGCTGATGCGAATATGGAGCTGATTGCTGATCAGCTACGGGAGTCTGGCAACAAACCCTATGTAATCCACCTTGGTGGTGGTTACCCGTCACTGGGTGCGTTGGGCTATGTGGTTTGTGCTATTGAAGTAGCAAACCAGATTCGGCAGCAGAATATTTCCCTGCGGGGCATTGTAGTGCCCTCTGGCAGTGGTGCCACCCATGCCGGGTTTCTCTATGGGATGGCAGTACTAGGTATTCAGATTCCGGTTATTGGTGCCTGTGTGCGACGCGATGCTGCTATACAACGCGTTCGCATAGCGCAACATTGTGAATCAATCAGCTCGCTACTTAAAATGCAAAACCCCGTTACGGATGATCAAATAATGCTCGATGATAATCAACTGGCGCCGGGGTATGGTCAGGCCGGTCCAGGGGCAATGCGGGCTATTCGCCTGGCCGGAAGTTGTGAAGGATTGGTCGTAGACCCGGTTTATTCATCCAAGGCTCTCGCCTGTGCATTGGACAGAGCAAAAGCAGAAAGTGATTCAGCTGGATTCCTGTTTTTGCATACAGGAGGGGGCCCGGCTATATTTGCCTATCAAGATGAAATGCTACGGGCTATTGAAGGCGTTTAAACAACGCCAACGCTTTGTAGAGCGCTAGTCTGTATGCTGGTCGCTTGCTTCTAATCCGCCAACTGGTTGCTATGGCTTTGAACTCAAACTATATTTGCCCGAATGGGGAAGTTCTCTTCACCATTTAGGCTGATATAGTGTTCTTGACCGCATACTTTACGAAAAATCAATCCTGCTTGCTCTAGCCCGAAATTCTCAGAAGATAGTGCTGAGCCTAATAAATCCCATTCTTAATCAGTCCTTTCTGGATAATCCTGCTCATATTGGCAAGATACAGTTTGTACCTGTGGTCAACACAGGAAACGGAGAATATTGTACGTTAAGGACTTATCGAAACTCGTTTAAGTACCAAGCCTGTGAGAATCTATTTTGACAGGGGTTTTTGATAATCCGAAACGTACTAAATGGAGTAACTTGCGGCAGGTGCAACGATTCTCATAAACGACCATTTTCAATAAATACTAACCAGCTCAATAGAGAAAATGAATTATCTGTTTGCCCGTTGTATACTTAAGCTGTGTGAAAACCCAGTTATTATCAAGACTGATGGGCAGGACCGACACAATGTATAAATTCTGAGTCGATAAACGATATTGAGCATAGTTATCTAACTTGCTCAATCTCAAATATAAGCACCATTCCCACTGGGATATTTTACATTGAGTTTTCACACAATCTGTACTCGAAGCGGACACTTCGAAATTATAAAAGTAAGAACGATAGTTTTCGAATTTGTTGTTGCGCGGATGCAGCGGGGTGCTGGGTTATAACGCAGCAATTTACCAAATTCTGATAGTGAATTGAAAATCAGTTTTTCTGTATTGCTTAGTGTCTATTGCTGTTATAAAGTTTTATTCAAGGAGCGAGGCCGGTACAAATATCAGTAAAACTTAACAGCACGTAGTTATATCGGAGTGCTGGGGTCACATAATCTTATACGTTGTACCAGCTTTCCACCGACCGGTTAATCTCTTCGCGATTCCACGTTGATTCTAGTACCGATACACACTCGTTGGCCTCACTGGCGGAAGCTATAATTTCGCAACACTCGACATTGAAGTCGTGTGCGGAGCCTACCCCGGCATACATCTCTTCGACAGCCAGAACACGGTTATTTCGATGCTGCAGCAAGTGTTGGAAAAAACAAGCATAGATGGTCTGGTCGTAGTCGACTGAACTACTGTCCTCGGTCACGCTGATCAAACCCAGGTCGCCCGCTAGGTAACGGGTTTCGCGCCAGACATTCTCCAAAGTGCTCATTGGAGCGTCTCGCGTCTCATCTGAGTGTTGTGGATTACTGATCGACGCCTGACGTTTGGCAACAAGCTTCCGACGTACTTCATTCGTCGGCACCGGCACGAAAAACACAGCCGAGTCACCAGCCAACACGGGCTCTACGTCATCATCCATTACTTGTACCAATTCGACAAAACGGTTACCGCTGATCGGAAACTCTCCGATTAAAAGTTCTTCCGATCCTGGGAATTCTAATTGCCAACGAGCAATTGCCCGTCTGGACCAAAGACCAGCGGCTTTTCGAATTAGCGGGTGGGTGACACCGTCCGTATCAGGATATTTGGTCAGCAATGACTTCTCTTGGAATGCGGCCAGTGCGATATCCCATCGTAAGAAGTGGATACGCTTTCCCGCATCTGCCGCCAACAAAGTCTGTTGCTGAAGAAACAGAGATTTACCGGCAGCAGGTAGACCGGTAAAGAAAATCATGCGACGCTCATTCGCCGCGGCCGCCATCTCGGCAAAAGCCTCCCCATCTCGTGGTAGTAGTGCTTTAATTTCTCTGTGCTCTGTGTAGTAGTAGACGGATTATAGGAGCTTTGGGTTGCTTTGTATTCCAGACCTAACTCATGCCCGTCACCCGGCCGTCATGGGCGCTATATATGATGATTTACCGCTATTATCCTCTCAAGCGTAGGATATGACATGAAATGCCCGTAGCAGAGCGACTATTGTTAGGATTAGTTGAACTGCAATTTTCCCATAACAATTGCTTGCTGAACAATATCCAGAAAGCCGTATTTATTGCCTCCAGCTTTGTGGGCCATGTGACCGGTTCAGGGCAAATCTGGGACTTAGTTGAAAAATTGGCAGAGGCCATCTGGATTTCTTAAAGGTTCCGTCTGCAATCTGCTCCTAGTATACTCGAAGCCGACCATCGCACAATCTGGACGAACGAGAACATTCGACCAATAGCGATCGTTTCTTTTAGTGAATTAATACCTTTATTATATTCGTTCGATAAATAGCTCTCAGATTACACGTCGATATAGAGTTTTTGTCTACTAATTGTCATTTTTGACAACTGAGGATTTCACTTGATTACAAGCATTTTTCCGAGCAAGAGATCCTAAGTTGACTGAACTTTCGCATTGGCTTATCGAGATTGGTTTGGAAAAATACCTGGCTTTTTTCGCCGAAGCCGAGATCGTATTTGCTGACCTTGCCGAACTTAGCGATGATGATTTAAAAGAATTGGGCCTTCCTCTGGGGCCGCGCCGCCGTGCAATGAAAGCCATTCGACAGCTTGAATCGGCGCATGATTCATCTTCAATCGAATCCGCGTTTTCTGTTGCTCCTGCAACCTCTATCGAGCCAGTTTCCGATGCAGAACGACGTCATCTGACGGTGATGTTCGTTGACCTCGTCGGCTCGACCGAGATGGCATCACGGATTGATGTGGAAGACATGCGCGAGATTATCAATACCTACCAGAATACGGTCGCTGGCATTATTGGCCGCTTTGGTTTTGTTGCCAAGTTCATGGGTGATGGGGTGTTGTGTTACTTTGGCTGGCCACGAGCCAACGAGGATGATGCTGGACGTGCAGTCCGCGCGGGCCTGTCGATAATCGATACCATCAAGACGACAACAGCGCCCGATGGCACACCCCTTGCAACCCGGATCGGTATTGCCACCGGCGTAGTGATTGTTGGCGATATGATTGGTAGTGGTGCTACCCAGGAAGCGGCTGTTGTGGGCGAGACTCCCAATCTGGCCGCACGATTACAGGGAGTAGCTGAGCCCAACCAAATTGTGCTGCCGAAAGAAACAAAACGCCTTCTGGGTAATACCTACATGCTGAGATCAATTGGCGATCAGGAGTTGAAAGGTATCAGCGGAGCGGTGGAAGCCTTTGTCGTTGAGGGAGAGGCTGTCATCGAAAGTCGATTTGCAGCGCAGCAGTCGGGAACGCTGATGCGAATCATTGGGCGAGACAGAGAAATTGAGTTGATGCTGGAGCGTTGGGCATTGGCCCGTTCTGGTAAGGGACAGTTGCTCATCGTCAGTGGCGAGGCAGGTATTGGCAAGTCACGCATTACCAGAGCGTTAATAGACGAGATTGAGCGTGATGATCATGTTCGCATAACCTATCAATGTTCACCGTATCACGCCGACAGTACCCTCTATCCCATCATACAGCAGATGTCGTTTGCTGCCGGGATTGTCCAGACGGATACACCAAATCTGAGGCTAGATAAGATTGAGGTCTTGCTTGGTGCAAACAACGACGCATTGAAGTTTGTAGCACCAATGATGGGCTTGGATGCAGAAGGCCGGTACGAGACACTGGACCTGACACCGGAACAGTTACGCGCGCAAACCATGCAGGCGCTGACGGGACTGCTTGTTGAGCAAGCGAAAGACAAACCCTTGCTGTTGGTCTATGAAGACCTCCACTGGATTGATCCGACATCGCTGGAGCTTTTAGAGCTGCTGCTGGGCGCAATTGCCGATCAGAAGATTATGGTCCTTGCCATGGCCCGCCCGACTTTTGAGTATGGGTTTGGTGGACACCCTATCGTCACGCGTTTCGTGCTCAACCGACTAGGCAAGGATCAGGTTGGTGCCATTGTCTCCAAGCTGACCAATGGAAAAGCGTTACCAAACGAGATCATGGAGATTATCGTTAGCCGGACCGACGGTGTACCGTTATTTGTCGAGGAACTCACCAAAACAATTCTCGAATCCGGCGCGCTGAAAGAAGATGGTGACCACTTTGTGCTGGATGGACCGCTGAGCAGCATCGCCATCCCCGCCACGCTACATGACAGCCTGATGGCGCGGTTGGATCGATTGCAACCGATTAAGGAAGTGGCACAAACGGCGGCCTGTATTGGGCGGGAGTTCAGTCATGGACTGCTGGCACAGATCTCACATTTGTCCGAAGCCAAACTTGTCACCGCGCTGGATGGTCTGATAGACGCTGAGTTGATCTATCGCCGCGGCTTGCTGCCGGAGGCAACCTATATCTTCAAGCACGCGCTAGTCCGAGACGCAGCCTATGAAAGCTTGTTGAAAGAAAAGCGTAGAGCAATTCATGCGATGATCCTGAGCGCACTGGAGGCTGATCCTGATATAGCGCCGGAACTTCTCGCTGTTCACGCCGAGGCCGCCAACCTCACCGACCGAGCAATTAATCTTTGGGAGGCAGCAAGCAAAGCCGCCCTCGCTCGCCCAGCGTTTGATGAAGCCATCTCGCATCTTGGGCGTTCTATTACGCTAATCACGCCGAAATTAGAGAAGCAAGATACATCATCTTTTGATCGCGCATTGTCTTTGCAGGTTCCGCTCGGTATGGCATTGCTGACCCGAAGAGGCTTTGGCGCAGACGAAACAGTGGCTGCATTTAGACAGGCGCTGGATTTAGCGGACAAAGTTGGCGAAACGCCTATGCGATACTCTATTCTTTATGGGCTATGGGTGAGCACAGGGATCAGGGGGCAGCACGCAGATGCGTTGAAAACTGCCGAGGCACTTGTGGATCTTGCGAGTAAATCATCAGACACCTCGTCGGTGGTGGTTGCTAATCGCGTGGCTGGAGCTTCGCATTGGTTCATGGGTAATTTTGCTGCGGCTGATCGCCATTTAAAAATCGCGATCAGCCATTTAGATCCTGTCGCGCATGCTGGGCTCGCCTATCGGTACGGGCAGGATATTGGCGTTACGGTTCACATTTATGAAGCGTGTAATTTGCTGTTACTTGGTCAGACAACAACGGCCTTGAGACATATAGCTGAGGCCGAGCGCATTGCGAAAACCACGGCTCATATTCAGACAATTTGTTATGCGCTTGTTATGCGCTCTGTATTCAGTATGTTAAATAACGACATGCTTGACGTCCAACAATGTATGTCTGAATTAAAACCAATTGCTCAGGAGCACAATCTGACACTCTGGCTTGCCTACGATGCATTCACCAGGAAAATGTTGGCTGCAGCCAATGGTGATAAGGCCAGTATCGAGCGATACAAGGCCGCAGACAGGTTCATAGTCTCAATAAATTGCAAATTCTTCTTATCTCAATGGCGCATAGGCACTGGTAGGTCCGCCTTGGCGATGGAGTTTAAGAATGAAGCTGCAGAATTGGCCAACATGGCGCAAAACCACATTGAAGAGACAGGCGAAACCTATGCTTTGGCCGATCTCCACCGATTGCGGGCAGAATTAGCCAAGGCTGATAGTGAGACCGGGGCCGCAGAAAAGGAACTTAACACCGCCCTCAAGGTTGCTCGCAAGCAGGGTGCCAAACTATGGGAATTGAAAGCCGCCATTGATCTCGCCAAGTTGTTGCAGGAACAAGGTCGGATCGACGAAGCTATCTCTTTGCTTGGGCCAGTCTATGAAAGCATAAACGATGGTGATTGTCCGGATGACCGAGAACTGGCCCAGGAACTGCTGGCTGATATGGCTAGGTAACTTAAATGCGCCGATAGGTGATGTGAGAATTATCAGGCTTGCAAAAGATATAGGCGCCACCCCACTTTCGTGGCAACTCTAACAATGACCGCTAATAGCCTGATCTAGAAGTACCAACTTTAATAATATATGGCCGTTTAGGGTAACTTTCTGCCGGTCACTTTACAAATCGATCAGGCAGAAACATGCTTGAAACGGATGGTCAGCAATTATTTCAACTAATGAAACTTTTAAACGAAAAAATACTGTGAATCATGATTTAGATCTAACTATTGGAAGTTTAATCCTCTCCATTAAAGTGGCTGGAATTTTTAGTTACAAAGACTGTAGTTTAGCTTTTACTCGCCGCGCGAATCGGCGTAGCCATGATTTGCTCGATCGCGCCGTACCTCGCCCACGTTTGAACATATCTTGCATATACTCAGATCCTTCGGCGGAGGGCAGCGTGTCACAAGGGATTAATTTCCAATCCTCGTGATCGTAGCCCATTCGTTGCAGAAAGCTGCTGATTAACGGCGTGAAAAACTCAACATCCTCGTTAGTAAACCAGCGCCGCCAGTTATCATAGCCACGCGTGCGAATTACGCGTTTATGTTCATCAGGAACTTCGGTTTCGCCTTCAATTGAAATACCAAGATATTCGCTCAAACCATCAACTCGACCATCAACAAAGTCTTCGTACTTCAGAATATGCATTCGTTGTTGAATTGTTTCTGCCGCCCCATTGAGTATGTCATACCAGCTCTGTTGCCAGGCCTGAAGCTGATCGCGATCTTTGGTCATGGTGCCTGCCACCAGGTCAATAAACGCCATACTTGATGGACTCTGCTCTTTCTGCTGAGTTCGTTTAAGAGCTAATTCAAAGGCCTGTTTATCAACTTGATAACCCTGATACCAATGATAGAAAAAGTTACTGATTAAGATGTCACGAGGATCTCGCACGATCCAGATGGCACGATCGTACTTGGCGACATTAGCCCAGATTTCTTGCCATCGAGTCTGTTGATCAGGGTAAATGAGATTCTTGGTCACCACGGGCCGGTTTGAGGCCGTAATACGGTTATGCAGCTGCAGGTCTTCCGCGCCTTTTGTCTTGCCTGGCTCGAACTCTAGCTCTGCCCCGTCAGGCATGCTTTCATGGATCTTATAGGCTAGCGCGGTAGTGCCACTTTTGGCCAAACCGAGAATTAGTACCTTCACGAATTAATGATCTCCAGCACACTGGTGTGAAGTTGCTTATTGGCGCAGGCGAGAACTTGATGGCCTGAGTTAAGGTCAACTTTGTTACCTTGCCAATCACTGATGATGCCGCCGGCGCCTTCAACAACCGGAATTAGCGCCATATAGTCGTAAGGACTCAGACTGGCCTCCATGACGACATCAACGTAACCCGATGCCAGTAGTCCATAACCATAACAGTCAGTGCCAAAATTGCGAAAACGACAAGCCGTACTAACCTTGCTAAAGGTTTGCCAGTCTGCCTCACTGAACATATCTGGTGTGGTTGCTAGTAGGACCGCATCATCCAATGCGGTTCGTTTTGAAGCCTTGCAGGGCTTGCCATTGTGTATCGCAGGTAATCCGGCAATTCCGGTCCAGCGTTCTTCCAGAGCTGGCATTTCAATAATCCCCAACACCGGCCTTCCGGCATGGGTCAGTGCAATCAAACTGCCGAAAGTAGGTTTGCCGCAGAGGAAACTCTTGGTGCCATCAATGGGGTCTATAATCCAGCTCCAGGGTTCGCTGCCCGCGATGGTTCCCAGTTCCTCGCCGATAATCTCATGACCGAAGTGTCGAGATTGAATGATATCTATTAGGCTTTGTTCTGTTTCCCGGTCGACCTGGGTTACCGGTGTGGCATCTTCTTTGCGCTGTACCTCGACGGGTTGTCTAAACCATTTCATAGTAGACGTACGGGCGGTCTCCGCTAACAATCCAGCGGTTTCGATAATGCTGTCTGTTAACAGCGAACGGGTGCCTGGCATAAGTGGGTGTCGTAGATCAGACTAGAGTAATAATGGCGGCGTATTGTAGCTATATTTGGCGTTAAAATGGGGTATGTTTAGATGCTGAAACGTTATTCTCTGTTGAGATGCGTCATCGAAAGTGCCTGTCAGAGACAATAAAATGAAGATTAGTGATTTACGAGCGGATTTTAGCCGTGACGGATTAGACGAAGCGGATTTACAGACAAATCCATTTGAACAATTCGAAAAATGGTTTCAAGAAGCGGGTGAAGATGGTATCGAAGCACCCAATGCGATGAGTCTGGCGACCGCTTCGGCCAGTGGTTTTCCTACGGTTCGCACTGTGTTGCTGAAATCTTTTGATGAAGATGGTTTTGTTTTTTTCACCAACTATGGCAGTCGCAAGGCGCAGCAGCTTGATGAAAACCCCCAGGCTGCAATTCTCTTTCCATGGATTACCATGGGTCGACAGGTTAATGTCAAAGGCCGTGTGGCTCGGGTTAGTGCTAGGGAATCATTAAGTTATTTCTTATCCCGCCCGCGGGGTAGTCAGCTAGGCGCGTGGGCATCAAATCAAAGTTCTCCGGTAAGCTCGCGAGGAATTTTGGAACAGAGTCTGGTAAAGATAAAGCAGCGTTTTAAAGAAGGCGAGATTCCTTTGCCAGATTTCTGGGGTGGGTATCGCATAACACCACTGACGTTAGAGTTTTGGCAAAGCCGTAAAAGCCGTTTACACGACCGATTTGAGTACTCAAGGGACGTTGATGGCAACTGGATAGTTACCCGATTAAATCCATAGAGTAACTCCGACAGATAGGTCGAAGCCAGGCGATATAGTGGTTAGATATAAATATTGAACCAGCTAATCCTCCTAAGGTTATTTGTTACATCGCAATATTAGCTTGACACATATTCCATTTGAACTGGCCGCTCTGGGCGCAGCGTTATGCTGGACTGTAACTGGAATTATTTCCACACCGGCGGCGCGTCATCTTGGAGCCATTGCTTTCACGCGTATCCGGATGAGCATTGTTTTTGTTCTTATGTTGTTCTGGGTTTTACCCACTGCCGGCTTTGCTACCATCCCGGGTGATCAATGGCCGATGATCATTGCCTCTGGCCTTATTGGTATTTATTTGGGTGATACTGCGCTGTTTACTGTTATGGCGCGCCTGGGGCCACGACGCACCGGTGTACTATTTGCCACCAATGCACCGATGACAGTGCTTATCAGCTGGTTCTGGTTTGGTGATACTCTTACAGGTATGGAGATGGCAGGGTGTCTCGCGGTCGTTTGTGGAGTAGCGCTGGCAATTCTATATGGCAGAGCACAGACAGGCGCACATCAGCTTGAGAAGGTGCAGGGACTGCTTCTGGTGGGCATTGGTCTTGGCCTGTTTGCTGCATTTTGCCAGGCTGTCGGTGCATTGATGACAAAACCTGCACTCAGTAATGGCGCAGATCCGGTGGCAATTACCGCTGTCAGGGTTGGTGTTTCAGTGCTGGCACTGTACATAACACTACTGTTTCCGCTTAAGGCACAAAAAGCTCGTAATCCGCTCAATGGCGCAGTGCTGCTTCGAACGGTGGCAACAGGAATAATCGGCCTCGCCCTGGCCATGAGTCTGTTGATGTATGCCTATGCCGGCGGTAATGCGGGTATTGCCGCAACCTTGTCTTCTACGGCACCGGTACTGATGTTGCCTTTACTTTGGCTGGTAACCCGTCAAATGCCCGGAGCGATTGCCTGGACTGGAGCTATGGTGTGTGTTGGTGGGAGTGCCCTGATCTTGTTATAGGCTGCTGGATGCCGGCTCGAACTATCAGACATCCAGGAACTTTTTCAGTTCGATATAAAAAGTCTTTTAAGACTCAGCAAGAATCCGCAGCATTCGTCGCAGTGGTTCTGCAGCGCCCCACAATAACTGATCGCCAACGGTGAACGCCGACAGATATTCATCACCCATATGCAACTTGCGCACGCGACCAATTGGGATGTCGAGCGTGCCGGTTACTCTGGCTGGCGTTAGATGATCAAGCGATGCATTGCGTTCATTGGGAATCAATTTAACCCAGTCGTTATCATTTGCCAGCAGCTCATCTACTTCATCCTGAGGGATGTTTTCCTTCAGTTTGATGGTAAAGGCTTGACTGTGACAGCGCATAGTGCCGATGCGTACGCAAATGCTTTCGATGGGAATCGGGGAATTAGTAAGACCGAGGATCTTGTTGGTTTCGGCCGACCCTTTCCATTCTTCCCGACTGCTGCCATTGTCGAGATCCTTATCAATCCATGGCAACAGATTGCCTGCCAGCGGATAGCCAATTTCCGAGGTAGGTATTTCGCTCGATCGCATGGCCGCCATAGCAGCACGGTCTATATCGAGAATTGAAGACCTTGGATTGGCTAACAGATCAGCGACTGAAGCATTTAGATGGCCCATTTGCGCCAGCATTTCTCGCATCTGTTGCGCACCACCACCGGAAATGGCCTGATAGGTCATTGCGGTAATCCATTCAACTTTGCCAGTTTTTAACAAGCCACCAAGAGCCATCATCATCAGGCTAACGGTGCAATTACCGCCAATAAAATCTTTTTGTCCCGCAGCAAGGCCCTGATTTATGACATCGCGATTCACCGGGTCGAGAATAATGGTCGCACTGTCTGCCATGCGCAGGGTGGACGCGGCATCAATCCAATAACCCTGCCAACCCTTGCTGCGCAATTCACGGTGCACTGCACTGGTGTAATCGCCGCCCTGACAGGTCACAATCGCATCGAGGGTTAGCAGCTCGTCAATGTTTGTGGCATCGATAAGCAGAGGAGTATCGCGGCCGATATCCGGTCCAGCTTGACCGGACTGGGAGGTAGTAAAGAAAATTGGCGCGTCAATGAGATCGAAATCATTTTCATCGATCATACGTTGCATTAAGACGGAACCAACCATTCCGCGCCAGCCAACAAATCCGACTCGGTTTAAATTCATGATAAAGGGGTGCTGTGTGATAAAGAGAGCCCTGTATTATCGCTGATCAAAAATTGAATCGCCATAGTAATTAGACGCTGTTAAGCCTGCGTGAATTGATTTTTTATCGGTAAGGCATAAATTGACCGAGATGGTTACAATTACGTTATGTCCAACCGAAAAATTGCTTCGACTAAAATTACACGACTACGTAGTCGTGCAGTAGAGCTATTGCAACAGAAAGCTTATGCAGAAGCTGCGCCGGTAATGGAATTGCTGCTGAAACTTGCGCCAGAGCTTAAGAAAGAACGCAAAAATCTGGCAATTGTGCTGACCAATCTGGGTCAACACGAAGCGGCTATTCCACATTTGCAGAAGCTTTTAACGGTCAAACCAATAGACTTTGAGATTCAGAAGACTCTTGCGATAACCCTTGAGCGGGCAGGTCGGCAAGCTGAGGCGACTCAGCTATGGATGTCCTACATCAAGAGCCAGCCAAATGATTTGCCAATAGTACGACACGTTGCGGATCAGCTTAAAAACCAGGGGCATCTAGATAATGCAGCGCAGTTGTTACAACAATCATTGATTCTTTCCCCTGCTAACGCTTCTCTAGCCACAGATTGTGGCGCTTTGTGGTTACAGGCCGGACAGCCTGCTAAAGCCATAGAATGCCTGGAAGTTGCTCTAGAAGCGGACAACAGCCATGGCGATTTGAATAATAACTACGCGATTGCTCTGGATCAAAATGGCGAGACATTCCGAGCTCGGCAGTTATTGGTCAGTAATATTAAACAGCATCCTTCCCATGCTGGCATTCACGGTACATTGGCCAGACTATACGAAAGAACCAGTGCGCCGCAGTCAGCTGAACGGCATTTTCGTGAAGCACTAAAGTTGTCTGCAGATAGTTTTGCGTTGAAAAATGATCTTGCATTGTTTCTCAATAATGAGGGTCGCAGTGATGAGGCCATTGAAATATTCAACCAGTTAATAAAATCCGATGCCACTAATGCTGGCTTACTAAATAATTTGGGGCACCTTTACAGCACCCGAGGGGAATTTCCAAAGGCGGAGAATTATTATCGCCAGGCTCTGCAAATCAGAGCGAACTATGGCGAGGCGTGGCGAAATCTTGGTTTAATTCGAAAATACACTGCGAAGGATTGCCTATCTGATTGTCAGGCAATGCAACAGGCCATTCGCCAGAATGATCTATCGTCAGTTGACGCCATGCATATACATTTTGCGTTAGCGAAAATGCAGGATGATCTCAGTGAGTATGATGAAGCATTCTTATCAATGCAGACCGCTAATCAAATTGCAGCACGATCAATTACATATAGTGCTGTTGCAAACCGTGGTCGCCTTGATGCTATACAGACGTACTTCTCAAAGCCATCTGTAGTATTAAAAGTAAGCGAGAGCGAGCTAGTGCCGGTATTTATTATCGGCATGCCACGCTCCGGTACTACCCTGGCAGAACAACGATTGGCTACACATCAACAGGCCCACGCTGCAGGGGAATTATGGCTTATTGAACATATGGTTCAGGAGCTAGAAGCGCCAGGCGTTCATGGCTTTCCTGAATGCCTGGACGACTATTCTAATGAAGACCTTATGGCCTGGCGTCTACGAATTTTGCAACGGTTATCGGACATAGGTAACGGCTGCCGAGTGGTTATAGATAAACTACCGCTTAACTTTCAGTATGTTGGACTGCTTCTCAAGCTTTTCCCTGAGTGTCGCATCATTCATTGCACCCGACACCCAATGGATATTGGTCTTTCTACATACCGTCAATATTTTCCGGCCGGAGTGAGTTATTCCACTGATCTTGAATCCATAGGTGAATACTATGCCGCCTATCATCAACTGATGACCTTTTGGAATCAACAGTTTCCAGATAGAATACTTTCTTTGAACTATGAGTCCATGGTGGATCAGCCAGACTACTGGACCAGGAAAATGTATCAGTTCACAGGTCTGGCGGACCAAACTATTGACGATACGACGAATTCTGCTAGTCAGATTATTAGTACCGCCAGTGTTTGGCAGGCCAGGCAGCCTATTTATGCAACATCTGCTCTTAAGTGGAAGCGTTATGTTCGCTATTTAGAGCCCCTGAAACGAGTGCTGGACAAGTATAAAATCAACGCAGAATAACTTTCTGACAGACCGGGAGAGAGAGGTCGAAAATGCCTCGAATAGTGATAGATAATAAAAGTATTCAAGCGATTCAGCATATGGGCCATATGCAAAGATGTATGCCCCGTAAACGGCTGGACGGTTTCTTGAATTCAGTGCATAAAGAAAATCGTAGTTTGGCAATGGTTGCTGAATTGGACTGTAATAGCGGCTTGAAAAATGCCGACCTGCTGCTAGTCTTAACTCGTAGTGAAAGATTTCCTTTTACTGAGAACGAGTTGGATGAGATTGAAAAGTTTGTCGCTAACGGCGGGAATCTTTTATTAATGACAAACCACGGTTCCGTTGTGGATCGCCCCGAGTTTGGCGATTACACCGTACAGGATGGCCGTCTTGCTCGGAGGTTCGGAGTGCATTTGGTGTCTGCTTGTTTTCGAACCTTGCCTGAAGACATTTTGACGTACTTGCCAGTTAATGAAGACGCACAATGGATAACCGACCCGGCTGGGTTGCAAGCAATTCAACTATTAGCAACCAATACCTGCTGCGGTATCGATCCGCGACTCAGTGCTGGTAAAGCGGTTGTAAAACTACCCCCGGGTATGCAGGACACTGGACCGCAGAAATTTGCTTCAGGTAGCTATAACTTTTGCCAGACGGTGGATGCTGGCGGCGCTAGCGGGCGCGTTATGGTGTGTGCAGACTCAGGGATTCTGGCAGAGCCAGAAGTTGAAGGTACCGGACCTGGATTATTTGAGGAAGTGGATAATGCTGCTTTTATTTTAAGTTCAATTGACTGGCTGTTAGCCAATTGTTCCTGAGTACAACAGGCTGACAGTTACCGCGCTGCCCCGAAAATATCTGGCTAGCACTCGACCACGTTAACTGGTACTTCCAGAACATTGATAGCAAGCCCGCCGCGGGATGTTTCCTTATATTTTGTTTTCATGTCTCTGCCCGTATCACGCATAGTTTTAATCGCTTTATCCAATGACACAAAGTGATTACCATCACCGCTCAAGGCCAAATGGGCTGCATTAATTGCCTTAATTGCCCCCATGGCATTACGTTCGATACAGGGAATCTGGACTAGACCACCAATGGGGTCACAGGTCAGTCCCAGGTTGTGTTCAATGCCAATTTCAGCGGCATTTTCAACTTGTGCCGGACTACCACCTAGAACTTCGGTCAGACCGGCAGCAGCCATGGAGCAAGCAGAACCGACTTCACCCTGACAACCCACCTCCGCACCTGAGATAGATGCGTTCATTTTGAACAATGAGCCGATAGCGCCAGCGGTTAACAAAAACCGGATCACCCCATCCTCGTCCGCACCACCGCACTTATGCCAGTAGTAGTGCATGACAGCTGGTACGATGCCCGCGGCTCCATTTGTCGGTGCAGTTACAATTCTGCCTCCAGCAGCATTCTCTTCATTTACGGCCAGCGCATATAAGTTAACCCAATCCATAATTCCAAGGGGTGAATCAATTTTCTTATGTTGGGCTTTCAGGCTTTTATGTAAAGCGGGTGCACGTCGCTTTACTTTAAGACCGCCAGGCAATATGCCCTCGTTTCTACAGCCAGCGTCGACGCATTGGCCCATAATTTGCCAAATTTCCAATAAATCTCGACGAATTTCCGTCTCGGTTCTTCGCGCCTTTTCATTCTCTAGCATTAATCGACTCATGCTAAGGCCGTTATTGGCACATTGCTCGAGTAATGCTTCAGCATTTTTAAATGGATAGGGTATTTCAATCTGCTCTTCAACTATTGGGTCATTTCCAGCTGCAGATTTCCCGTCTACTATAAAACCCCCGCCAACAGAATAGAAATAGCGTTCAACTAGGACTTCGCCGTTATCAGCTTTGGCAGTAAATTTCATGCCATTGGGGTGATAGGGTAATGACTTACGTTTATGTAAAATCAGGTGCACTCGGTCGATAAAAGCAACTCGGTGATGGCCCATTAATTCAATTTGTTGCTGATCTCGAATCGTCCGAACAATGGTATTGGTCAATGAGGTATCAGTGGTTGCGGGTTGTTGCCCCATTAAACCCAACATAATCGCCTTGTCGCTACCATGTCCTCGCCCCGTCGCACCAAGCGATCCAAACAGCTCGCACAGTACTTCATGGACACTCTCCAATTGGCGGGATTCTTGCAGGGCAATGACAAATTGTCTGGCAGCCACCATAGGCCCGACTGTGTGAGAACTGGATGGTCCAATGCCAATTTTAAAAAGATCGAAAACGCTAATGGAGGACATATCGTGAGAAATTGATTGGAAGGTGGGATGGCAATGGTAGAAAAGAATGAATATCAGTTTATATGTAACTGTGACAGGCACTGTTCTGCTAACGTCCTTATGTTCATTTGGATTGTTTCCCGATGAATTTATCGAAATATTGAAATTCACATCCGCACCATCTAAGATTGCCCTCTTACAGAGGTGATGGCGGACGGTTGCCGGTGGTGGGACCTAGAAATCACACTGTTTTTCTTAAAATTATAAAATTCGTAAAATATGCAAAAGAACAGCTCTGGGATAATTCTTTGGTGGGTCGCGCTAATTCTAGCGGTGGCAACCTATATCCTGTTCACGCTATCGATAGATTTTTTACAACTTCAATCTGAGAATTCATTCTGGTTTCCTGCTGAGCTCGGTAGCAAATTACAATTGCTGGATATAGCTGGCATACTAAAGCTTGCGCTCAGCGTGTTTTTTATTGTTTTGGCAATTCTTGGTTTGTTTCGAACTGTGCCTCGAGCTCCAGATAGAACAGGCAACTTGCAGGGCGCTGGCGGCCCCTCTCCGGTTGGCGGGCATGTGCCTCACCTGTCTGCAGGTGCGCGACAAACGATCACTTCCGAGGCCGCAGACTTGAGTTACGGATTCCTTCGTTCAATGGAATGGCGTCGCTTTGAAATTGTTTGTGCAGAATATCTCAGATGTATGGGATATGAGGTCATGGAAACCGGATTTGGCAAAAAGGATGATGTATCTATTGAATTGTATCTACCGGGGAAATCAGAAGTATTCAATGTTGTTCAGTGCAAGGCCTGGCCCCACCAAATGGATGTGCAGTACGTTCGAAAATTCGCCGAAACAATGAAGCGCCGCGGGATATCAGAAGGAATGATATTTAACGTACGAGGCTTTACTGCTAAGGCAGTGAAGCACGCAAACCGTAGTAGGATTGCACTGGTTGATGGCGAAACTCTTTGCAGTCGTATTCGCGCAATGGAAATTGAGAAGAGTAACGCGTTGACAGAAATTGCATCTGAAGGAGACTATTCCACACCCACCTGCCCGGATTGTGGCATTAAAATGGTCCTGCGCCGCAAAAAGAAACGTTCTGATCAGGACGAATTCTGGGGTTGTATTAACTTTCCACGTTGTTCGATTACGTATCCTTTTTAGTGTTGTCAGTGAGTTCTCTCATGGCCGACTAGCGTCCGACTAGAAATTCATCACTTAGCTCGCTAGTGGAGGTGATCAGGAAATCCTGTATACGATGGCTGGTTGGCAAGTCATAGACTTGCTGGAGCTGGTGCGCTCCGATTTCTCGTATTGAGTGATTAAGTCCCGATTGCCACGTAGTGATGAGTGGCCAGCGAATTCATCCAGTGCATCTACCAGCTCGCTGGACATCGAGTCATATGCACCGCTATGCATACTTATGCAGTAGTTAATACCAGCCGCCTTGTTAGTTAAGCTTGGACCAAAAATACCAGCCCTGCACAACGCTACATCACCGAGCCTGAATCTGAAGGTTCTTTAGGATTTTTGTTGGGATCAGTTCGATTTTTTAACCCTGATGACAGTTCCATTCGAATCTGCATAAATAGCCGAATATGAGAATTTTGGTCAAGGAACGATTTTTCGCTTTTTATCATACTCAAGCTCAGATGATGCCTTGTATGAAAAGGCAATCAAATGTATGGTTTGCGGTATATTTAATCGGCATATTGTCATATCTACGCGAGGAGAATTCAATTGGAAGCATCTATGCTGGAAGAAACCATCCAAAATCCTAACCCCTATCCGATCATAGCTGAACATCACTATGACGATATATGGCATCTTTGCCAGCAAGCCCGTGATCTTGCCTGGGACCCCGCTAAACACATAGATTGGAAACAGCTCGAGGAAGAATTATCGACATTGCCGGAAGAAGTAAAAGCAGCTGGTGCAGAGTGGTGGTCATTACGCGCGTGGATGGAACATGGCGCGACACCCTATGGCGCAGAGCGCTTTCGTCAGGCTGTTTTCGAGCACCAGCCCTTTGAGATCAAACAACACGTTGCCAACTTCATCCAGGAAGAGTTACGCCACCATGAGGCATCATTTCGAATCGCTAAAGCACTCGGCGGTTATCAACCTAGTCCTCGTAGTGATTACCTCAAACTCGTCATTCCCAAATTCCATGACGAGAAAGAAGAGAAGCAAATGTCCTTTTATGCGGGGATGGCTGTCAACACCCTGTTCGAGCAACTATCAGGAGAATTACTGACGGCGCGATATCGAAACGCTCGTTTCGAAGGGATACGCGAGTCTTGCAAGATGATCTTGCGAGACGAGGCGCGACATATCCAGTTTGGCAGGATCCTGATGCGTCGGTTTTTTGGGGAATTGGATGCCGAAGAAAAAGAAATGCTAGGTGCGAAGTTTGCCGGCAAACTACGTGGTAGCTTACTCAACGGTGTGTACTCAGTAGTGAACTTGAAAGCTGACGAGCGCAAACGCTCTGCCCGCGCTCGTGCTTTGGCTGCTGAATATGGACTCGGTGCAACCAACCCGGACGAAGAGGTTGATATTATCGCCGCGGCATTGCAACAGATTCGTCTGGACGTGGCTCCTTACGACGTGCCAATCCCAATTATTCCTGAAATCGAAGGCGACAGGGAGCCAATCATCACACAGGAAGCGGTGGCCTGAAGGCTGATAATTTTAAAACCCAGAGAAACACCTAACAACCCAAAAAGAACTGCCAGCATAGCTCGCAGTTCTTTTTGGGTTGTATTAGCCTGGCAATCAAATAGCCCGAGCAGCCACCACCTCAACTTCTACACTCACATCCGGTGTTGCCAGAGCAGACACGTAGATGAGCGTAGAAGCGGGTCGATGCTCGCCGAGGCATTTGTTCTTGACTGGAGCGTAGGCGCTAACATCTGCCGGATCCAGCAAGTAGGCAGTCATTTTTACGATGTCGGTGATTTCCATACCTGCGCTAACAAGGATTGCCTGGATGTTGTGCCAGATCAGTTCTGATTGCTCGCCAACATCTTTGCCAAGCGCTCCATCGACACCCATACCGATTTGCCCAGAAAGAGTCAGCCAACGCGCATTCGGAGAGACCTCAACTGCATGGCTGTAGGCGGAAATGGGGGCTGCGATTGTGCCTGGGTTATGAAACTGATTCATTTGATTTCCTTTTCAGATAGAGGTTGAAAACTGTGGTTGGTCACCGCCAGTTGGCGCACGCATCGCCTCGACGATCAACCGAATCTGCTGCTCGTTTGGCAAACGCGGATTGACTCGAATTTGTCCACTCTTCATGGCACCAGCAGCAACTGCATCCCGACCTGCATCGTCTGTGACCCAGTCATCTAGAGATAGATCTAGACCAATTTCGTAGCGTAGTTTTGACAAGCCTGCTGCGGCAGTAGCTCCATTGAAAATTCGAGCAATTTCATCACCCTTAGCTCCCAACTCAGGCTGATTGAATGTCATAGTCCAAGGTAGCCCGAACGAATTAGCGAGACCATGAGGCACATGATTCAATGCACCTAAAGCCCCGGCAATGGCGTGAGCAAGACCAAGATGTGCACTGTTAAAGGCAATTCCTGCCTGCATTGAGCCAACCAGACACATGGAACGGGCCTCGATATTCTCCGGCTCCCGATAGGCAACCGGAAGTGCTGCTGACAATAAGGTCATCGCCGAGCGAGCAAAAGGGTCGGTCATCGGCCCTGACACTTTTGAAGTAAACGCTTCGACAGCATGCGTTACCGCGTCATAGCCCGACGCCGCGGTGACACTTGCTGGCGCCGTCACCGACAGCAAAGGATCCAACAATGCAATCTGTGCGCTCATCTGTGGGGAGTTCAACACCATTTTATAATCTGTCCCCTTCTTAGCAACGATGGCTGATGAAGACACTTCACTGCCTGTTCCGGCAGTTGTCGGCACGCAGATTAGCAACGAAGAAGACGCGAGCATGAATACACCGACAGGACCTACTATATCTTCAATGGGTCCGGGATTACTCGCTGCCATGCGAGCAGCTTTTGCAGTATCCATTGCTGTGCCTCCACCAATGGCAATTACCAGATCAGCATTACTGTCGACGAGTATCTGTCGGGCAGCTTCAACTGTATCCGTGTCTGGCTCGTGTTGCGGCACACCGTGAAAGACGGGGTTAAATGAGTGTAATAGATCAGCGAGTCGCTTGTGCAAATCCCCATCGATAAAAAATTCATCAATGATGACTAATGCCCTTTGCCGGCGTTCAAATTCGGCAATCTTCGGTAGCTGATCGAGGCTATCCGCCGCAAAAACGACGCGATTCGTAGCATGTGAAAAATTAAATGGTGCAGGTGCTTTCATAGGAATATTAATAGATTGGTCGTTTTAGCTGAGGTCAATAATGACCGATTTAGATTGCAGGTAAGCATCAAGACCTTCCTTACCTAGCTCTCTGCCGTATCCACTTTGTTTGTAACCGCCAAATGGGGTTTCCAAACCGACTACGGCGGGTGTATTAACACTGACGGTACCCGCCTCGATTGCGGCCGCAACTCGGTGCGCACGGCCTACATCACGAGTCCAAACAGTAGCCGCAAGGCCGTAATTGCTGTTGTTGGCAACAGCGATAGCTTCTTCTTCATCTGCCACTCGGATCACTGCCAGAACTGGACCGAATATCTCCTCACGAGCAACGCTCATTGCATTACTCGTATGATCGAATATGGTCGCTTCGACGAATGGACCGGTCTGCTCTGAGGCTTTGCCACCACAAATCAAGGTCGCCCCTTCGCGGCTGGCTACATCGCAGGCCTTCAAAATGCGGGCTTGAGCGTTCAAATCAATCACCGGGCCTAGTTGAGTTCCCGGATCAAGTACATCACCTGATTTCAACGATGTTGCAGCAGTTGCCAATCTTTCCACTACTTCATCTGCAATGGCGTCGATGACGATACAGCGCGTACGAGCGGCACACTTTTGACCAGCGTGCCCAAATACGCCGGCAGCAGTACCAGCGATCGCCTTGTCCAAATCAGCATCACCGAGGATCAGGTTCGGAGACTTACCGCCAAGTTCGAGGGTCACGCGCTTAACGCCCTGGGCCGCGTAGCCCGCAACTTCACGGCCAATTTCAGTGGAGCCGGTGAAACTCACCTTAGCAACATCTGGATGTTGTACAAGCAATTTGCCAATCTCAGCACCTGATCCGGGCACCACATTAAGTACGCCCGCTGGAAGTCCAGCGCGAACTGCTAATTCGGCAAACAGTAGTGTAGTTAACGGCGTCGCACTGGCCGGTTTGACAACGATCGCGTTACCCGCCGCGAGTGCCGGCGCCACCTTCCACAGCATAAGAAGCAAAGGAAAGTTCCAGGGCACAATAGCGGCACAGACACCGAGGGGTTCGCGGCGCACGTAACGATGTTGGTGGTCTGCAGAGGCAATAAGTTGACCGTCAATGCGGTCGGCGAAGCCTGCATACCATCGCAAAAGCCCAATCGACGCCATGATGTCGATACGTGCCTCCGCCAATGGCTTACCTGCATGAACCGCCTCGAGCGATGTCCAGCGAACAGCATCCGCCTCCAACGCTGAGGCAATATTATGCAGAATACGTGCCCGGTTAGCCGGTGGCATTGAACGCCAGGTCGAGAAAGAATGCGATCCACTGCGAACAGCAGCGTCAATCGTGTCGCTGTCTGCAGCCCCGACGTCGACCAGAGTTTCGCCAGTCACTTTTGCGGTTGCAGCGAGCTTAAGTGGTGCGGAAACATAGCTGCCGTCTATAAACACGCTCCCCGACGGGAACTGATTCAGTAGTGACTGATAAGTTGATTGATCTGTAGTCATAAAAATTAGGAAATTAGGGGTTAGGGTTGGCCGTCTTCAATCTTTTCGATCATGGAGCGGATAACAGGCATAGGGCGGCAGTCTCGCAACATGTCGATTGCTGCAGCGCGGTGCTGTGAATTATTGCGCAGTGAATCTGCACTCAATCCGGGGTAACCCTGATTATTCAGGGCATCGATCACGACTTTCAGAATTTGTGCTTCCATGCTGCCCTCTTGGGGCATATCTATTTCGGTAAAATTACTATTTTGCTCGGGTGATTCTGTATCTGCCTTACTCATGGATAGTAGTCGACTTAAAGTGTATTCAGCTCGGTACGAATTAGGCCCACGCCAATCGTGGGCCTCCTGTTCAAATTTTGAGCAACTAGCTTTAATGCTACTCTACATCTACGATTGCCTGGATCCGTTTCATGCCACCAACTTTGTCAGCATAGCTTTCCCAGAATGGCGCCATCGCGTCCTGCCAGGCTTTTACGTCAGGTTGCACTACTTCAGCGCCCCCTTCGACTGTCTTAGCTAATGAAGCATCCTGTTCACCTGCAGCAAGTTCGTTAAAATACGGAATCGCTTCATCTGCTGCTGCCTGCATAACGGTTTGCTGCTCAGCGGTCAGACCGTCCCAATACGACTTACCGATATACATCGCCCCAAGTGCCCAAATGTGATTAGTCTGGGTAAGGTAAGGCACCACTTCGAACAGTTTCAGCGCTTGATAACCTGATTTCGTCATGTCCATATAATCAACGACACCAGTCTGTAACGCGTTGTAAGCTTCAGTTATTGGAACTGGAGTCGGGTTAGCACCCAGCGATTCCCACAAACTGATGTGCAAAGGACTCTGTAACACGCGCATCTTCTTGCCCTTCACATCGGCTGGAACACGAATAGGTTCTTTACTAATCACATGCCGCGAACCATAGGCAATAAAGCCGAGAACCTTAAAGCCCTGTGCTTCATATAACGCTTTATATTCATCACCAGTTGCACCGGTCATCACCTTTTCGACATGACCTAAGTCTCTAAACATGAACGGCATATCGAACAATGCACCCTCCGGTACCCAGGTGGAAAGGTTGGCTAGCGTAGAGAGCGCACCTTGAATAGAGCCGAGTCGAATCCCCTCGGTGGTTTCCTTCTCCCCACCCAGTGCGCCATCGGTAACTACCTTGACCTCGAATTGTCCAGGTAATTTCTCCTCGACAATGTCCCGGAATCGATACCAAATCTTCGACTGTGGTTTCTCCGGACCATATATGACCGATATTGTCATATTCTTGGAGTCTTGCGCCGCAGATTGCCCAGCGGCAATAAGCCCCAGAGCCGCGATTATCACGAGCCCTGCTCGCTTCATCTTGATAGTAGTCTTCGCTGTCATTGAATAATCCTCACAGTTAGTGTGGTTGGTTGCAAAAGAAAGTGGATGGCCATTTACTATCGACCATCGATTAACCACCCGAGCCCCAGCGAGATCGCCGGCACATAGGTAATAAGTAGCAACGCCGCAAGCAGCGCCACCAGCAGCGGCATCATCGCGCGAAATATATCGTGAACCGGCGTGCCGGAAATCGTGCCTGTTATAAAGGCCAATGTGCCAACTGG